>JAFGIA010000053.1 GCA_016929795.1 Anaerolineae bacterium | reverse complement strand
TCATTGCGAGGGCGCCGTCGTTTGGCGCCCGAAGCAATCCCCGACATAGTCACAGATGGGGATTGCTTCGCTCGCCCGCGCCTCGCGACGTGCTCGCTCGCAATGACAGTTTTTTACAGGCTGAGTAGCGCACGGCGCCATGGATCAACTCGCAATGACAGTTCTTTGGGGGGTGGGTGGCGGCCAGCACCATGGACAACTGGCAATGACAGATCTGGCAAGGCTTTTGTGAATGTACTTGGGTTGTAGCCCGCTTTGGCGGAGCCTGGAGTTGAGAGTCTGAAATGTTTGAAACGATTGGTAAATTTTCTGCCCGATTCCGTTACCCTATCATTGTTGCATGGGGCGTACTGCTCGTCGTCGTGACGCTGCTCGCGCCGAACATGGCCGATGTGGTCACGACAGACCAGAGCTCCTATCTACCGGCCGACGAGCCAAGCGTCGTCGCGGCGCGGGTTGCCGGCGAGACCTTTCCCGATCAGGCATCACCCTCACAGGCTGTGCTCGTGATCGAAAGCGACAACGGCTCGGTGCGCGACCCGGCAGCCATGGCCTACCTGGAAGATCTGACAGAGTGGGTGAAGGAACTGCCGCGTGAGGTGGTGGGCACCACCCTCTCCCCGGTCGATCCGAACCTGGCCGACCGCCTCATCAGTGAGGACGGGCAGGCGGCGATGGTCTTTGTGGCGTTGCACACCTCGCTCGAAGATCAGAAGACGTTGGACATGCTGGATCAGATGCAGGCGCGGCTCGACGCCGCGCCTGACGGCCTGGCCGGCTATGTCACCGGCAGTGTGGCCATCATGGATGAGTACAAGTCGGGGGCGCTGGAGAGTGCCGACAGTACGACGGTGATCACTATCGCGCTGGTGATCACTATCCTGCTGATCATCTACCGCTCGCCCGTGTCGCCTATCATCCCGCTGGTGACGATCGGCGCGGCCTTTCTCATCTCGCGCGGGCTGGTGGCCTGGCTGGGCACTTTTGGCCTGAGCATCTCGAGCCTCACCGAGGTATTCATGGTGGTGCTCCTCTTTGGGGCGGGCACCGACTACTGTCTCTTCCTGGTCAGCCGCTTCCGCGAGTATATGGCCGACGATCTGCCTGGCCCCGAGGCGGCGCGGCACACCGTCGGCCGGGTGGGCGAGACGATTACCAGCAGCGCGGGGACAGTGATCGTGGGCATGGTCGCCATGTCGTTCGCCGAGATGGGCCTCTTTGCCAATACCGGCCCCGCGCTGGCCATCGGCGTGGCCGTGGCCCTGCTGGCGGGGCTGACGCTCACGCCGGCTTTGCTCGCCGTGTTGGGCAAGTGGGCTTTTTGGCCCGGCGGCGCGCGACACGCGGTGCATGGCGCTTTCTGGGGCCGGCTTGCTCGCTGGATCACCAGCCGGCCATGGGTGCCGCTGGCCCTGGCCCTCTTGATCCTGGTGCCCCTGGCCATTTATGGCCAGGGCATGCCGCGCAACTTTGACCTGCTGTCGGACCTGCCCGATGATGCGCCGTCCAAGGTCGGCTTCCAGGTCCTGTCCAAGCACTTTGGCGCCGGTGAGATGCAGCCGCTGGATCTGATTGTCACCGACATGCCTGCTGCGCGCAGCCCAGAAGGGCTGGCCTACGTGGAGGCACTCACAGACAGGCTGCTCAACATGGAAGGGGTGGCCGATGTGCGCAGCCTCACCCTGCCTGCGGGGCGGTTGAGCCCTGAGCTGGGAGAGTCGCTGCGTGTTGAGACGCAGCTCACTACCATGGTGGAGATGATTGACGAGCTGCGCGCGGGGATGGGCGATCTGTCCGCCCTGGCCGATCTTGACCTGGATGAGACGGCGGATGGCCTCGACTTGCTGCGCGCCTACCTGAACGATCTGGCGGCCACTTTTCCCGATCTCGAGGCCGAGGCGAACTATCGTGCGGCGCAGGGTGCGCTCGACAGCCTGGGTGAGGCGCTGGAGGAGGGGAAGCGGATGCTGCTGGTCAGCTCCCAACTGGACGAGATGACAGCCGGCCTCTCGAGCGCGACTATACGCCCGGCAGAAGAGTCGGCGACCACACCGGCTGCCCTGGATGAAGCCAGGGAGCAGTTTGAGCTGTTGCGCACCTACCTGTCGGGCCTGGCGGCGGATCAGCCGGCCGCGGCTGGCCTGGATGGCTATGACGAGGCCCTGACGGCGCTCGACCGGCTGGACGCCACGCTGGACGAGGTGAATCGAACCCTGCTCGTCTCCACGCAGCTCGACCTGCTGGCTCAGGAGGTCGAGGGCATGGCGACGGCGCTCCAAGATCCGGCCGCTCTCGATCAGCTCGCGGCCGCGGGGGATAGAGCCGGCGCAACGCTCGACCAGGAGCAGGCTTTGGCCATGCTCGACGCCTACCTGGGCGAGCTGGTGGCGGCCTATCCGGATCTGGCGGAGCACAGCTCGTTCGAGGCGGTGGCAGAGCACCTGGCTGCCGTGGAAATGATGGCGGCCGAGCTGTCGCAGGCGCGCCTGGTGAGCGTCCAGCTGGGGCGCATCGCCAGTGAGATGGATGCCACGGCGGCTGCGATCGACGAGAATCCATACGCGGTGCTGCCCCAGCCGGGCGAGCCGAGCGCCGGGCAGCAGATGTCGGTTCTCAATACCTACCTGGAAGAGTTAGGGAGCGAATACCCGCTGCTCGCCGCCACTGAAGAGTATCGAACAGCGATCTCGGTCACTGTGGCTGTGAGCAACAGCCTGGAGACTATCGACCTCACGCAGCTCAAGCAGCTCATCCCGCGCACGCAGGCGTCGCTGGCGGTGCTGAGCGCGGCCTTTGCCGGCATGTCGGCCATCGCCGCCGACACGCTGCCCGAAGCGGTCTTTGTGCCCGAGGATCTGCCTGCCGAAATGGGGGGCCTGACGCCAGACCTGGGGCCGCTGGTGGCGGAGGTGGAGGCCGTGGGGCAGGCATTCGCTACCCTGGCCGAGTTTGCGCGCCAGGAGATGCCTGAAGCAACCTTTGTCCCGGAGAGCGACCTGTCGGCCATGGGCGATGTGCCCGACCCGCGTGCGGGGCTGGCCTCAGCGCTCGACGACCTGGGCGATGCATTCGACCGCCTGGCGACGGCGGCGGCAGTAGAGATGCCCGCAGCGACCTATCTGCCCTCGGGCGATCTCGTGGCCGGCGAAGCAGCAGGCGAGGCGACGGCGGCGGTGCTGGCCGAGGTGGATGGCCTGCAGGCCGCGCTCGGCGCCCTGGCGGATGACTTTTCTCAGCGCTCCGATGGTTACCTGGTGCCCGAGGCCCTGGCGGCGGAGGCCGGTGAGGATCTCGGTCCACTTCTCGACACCTACACCACGCCGGATGGCAAGGTGGCCCGCCTGCAGATTGTCCTTGACAGCGATCCTTTTAGCGTGGAAGCGATGGACACGGTCACACACCTGCGCTCCGAGGTGAGCCAGGCCAGTGTCGGCTATATCAGCGGGACGACGGCGACGAACCTCGACCTGCGCGACGTGATGGACCGCGATTTTTACCGGGTGATGCTGCTTGTCATCGGTGGGATTCTGATCGTGCTGATCGTGCTGCTGCGCAGCTTTGTCGCCCCCGTGTATATGATGGCGACGATTCTGCTCAGTTATGGCGCGACGCTGGGCATCACCCGCCTGGTCTTTGACGGCATCTTGAATGAGGGCCTGACCTGGTTCGTGCCTTTTCTGATTTTTGTGGTGCTGGTTGCCCTGGGCATGGACTATAACATCTTTTTGATGGGCCGGGTGAAGGAAGAGGTCGCTATCCACGACACGCGGACAGGCATCGAGAGAGCGGTCGAGCGCACCGGGGGAATCATTACCTCGGCCGGGATCATTATGGCCGGCACCTTTGCCGCCATGATGTCTTCGTCGCTCCTCGGCCTCTTGCAGACTGCCTTTGCCATCACGGTGGGGATGTTGCTCGATACGTTCATCATCCGCACTACGTTGGTGCCTGCCATCGCCACGTTCCTTGGCCGCTGGAACTGGTGGCCTGGGAAGGAGCCTGGACGGTAGAGCTCCTGGTAGCTTGGTAGATTGGTGCCAATCTACCAAGCTACCCCCACTATACTGACTTGCCAGCCGCCCCCATTCAGCATATAATAGGGCCATCCAATCGTGAATGGAGGCACGACGATGACTGAGCATTTCCTCATCACACCGGGCACTCGGGTGAACCTCGCCGAGCACGATCCCGGCTACACAGGCAAGTACACTTCCAAAAAGCAAGCGAAAAAAGATCTCGAAGAGTATCGTGACAGGCTGCACGACCTGCAGGAAGTTTTGTGGGCCCAGAACAAGCATGCCCTGCTCATCGTCTTTCAGGCGATGGATGCGGGCGGCAAGGATGGGGCGATCGAGCATGTCTTTCACGGCGTCAATCCGCAGGGATGCCGGGTGACCAGTTTCAAGGTACCAACCCAAGAGGAGCTCGAGCACGACTTTTTGTGGCGCGTGCACCGGGCGGTGCCAGGCCGGGGAGAGATCGGCATCTTTAACCGGTCGCACTATGAGGAGGTGCTGGTGGTGCGCGTCGACAACCTGGTGCCCGAAGGGGTATGGCGCCCGCGCTATGACCAGATCAACCACTTTGAAAAGTTGCTGGCCGATACTGGCACGACGATCCTAAAGTTCTATCTGCACATTTCCAAGGACGAGCAAAAGGAGCGTTTCGAGGCTCGCCTCCAGGATCCACACAAGAACTGGAAGTTCTCGATGGGCGACGTGGAAAAGCGGGCGCAGTGGGGCGATTATATGGCTGCGTTCGAAGAGGCACTCAACCGCTGCAGCACACCCTGGGCGCCGTGGTACGTCATCCCCGCCAACCACAAGTGGTACCGCAATCTTGTCGTCACGCAGATCATTGTCGAGGCGCTCGAAAAGCTCGACATGCGCTATCCGCCGCCGCTGGAGGGGGCAGAGAGTATCGTGATCCCCTGATTGGTTAGGTTGCCGCTGGCGCAATAGCGTGTTATAATCCCATGCGGCGATCCTGCGTTGGCTGACACCAGGTGTCAAGCGTGCGCCACCTGGGCGTCAGGCAACGGTTGGCCGCTGCGGTTATAATGTCAGCATGAACTCGAGTGTGGGGACAATGACACAACCACTGGCCATTGGCACGACGTTACATAACTATCGCATCGTCCGCCTGGTAGGCGGCGGCGGCATGGCGTGGGTGTACCAGGTGGAGGAGCTGCCCGCCGGCAGTGGCAGGCTGTGGGCACTGAAAGAGCTGCGCCCGCAGACCCAGGACCAGGCCGAGCAAGCAGTGGCCCGCGGCCTGTTCGAGCAGGAAGCCAAGCTGCTGCGCGCCATGGATCATACCAACATTCCCAAGATTGCGAGCTTTTTCGAGCTCGACGGCCGCGCGTACCTGGTCATGGAGTTCATCTGGGGCGAATCACTCGAAAAGCGGCTGACGTCGACCAACGCGCCGCTGCTCGAGACAGATGTGGTCAGGTGGGCGATCCAGTTGTGCGATGCCCTCCAATACCTCCACACCCGCAAGCCGCCGATTATCTTTCGCGATATGAAGCCCAGCAACGTCATGGTCACCAACACCGGGCTCGTCAAGTTGATCGACTTTGGCATTGCCCGCACGTACAAGATGGGCAAAAAGCGCGACACGGTGGCGATGGGCTCTGAGAACTATGCTGCACCCGAGCAGTGGGGTAAAGGGCAGACCGACGCCCGCTCAGACGTGTATGCCCTGGGTGCGACGATGTACCACTTGCTGGCCAACATGGCCCCGACGCCCGCGTTTTTGCCTTCAGAACCGCTGCCGCTGGTGAACTATAATGGCGCTGTATCCAAGCCGACCGTGGCGATCGTCGAAAAGGCGATGGCGCGCGACAGGAAGCAGCGCTTCCAATCGGCCCTGGAGATGCGCGAGGCGCTGGTGGCGGCGCTGCCCGGGCCCTACGTTGCTCCCGCCGAGATGGCCGCCGTGCATACGCCTCCAGCGGCAGCAGCACGGCCGGCGGCGCAGGCGCCAGCCGTCCAGCCTGCCACCGCGCTGTCGCCGGCGGTGCAAGCGCCTGCTCAGGCTGCGCCTGCACCTGTCAAGGCTGCGCCTGCACCTGTCAAGGCTGCGCCCGCACCTGTCAAGGCTGCGCCCGCACCTGTCAAGGCTGCGCAGGTACCCTTGACCAAGCGCTGTCCAGCTTGTGGGCAGGTGAACGAACAAAGCGCTCGATTTTGCGTGGCGTGCGGCGAGACGTTCGTGCCTGTAGGGCGGGCGCTGTTGCGCGTCGTCGAGCCGGTGCGCGCCGCGTGGGAGATGCCTGTGACGCGCAGCCCGATGATGCTTGGGCGTGCCAGCGAGGCAGAGAGCTATATTCCCGATTTTGACATGACCTTCTATGATGAAGGTGACTATGTCTCACGCCGCCATGCGCGCATCACCCGGGGACGCGGCGGCTACTTTATCACTGATCTGGGCAGCAGCAACGGCACCACCCTCAATGGGCAGGAGCTGTTGCCCAACCGAGCCTACCGCCTGCGCAATGGGGATCGCTTCAAGGTAGGCCTGGTCGTCGTCCAATTCCGGCTGTAATGAGGGAGAAATAGGAGGCATCGATGATCTGTCCCGCCTGTGGGGCAAAGAACCGTCAAGACGCCCGGTTCTGCCGGCGTTGTGGCAGGCCATTGGGCAAGTTGGAGCAGCAGGATGCCAAGCCTCAGGAGCAGGCTGCAAGCATGCCGGCTGCAAGCGTGCGAGGGGCGGAGGCCGAGCCGGCGGAGGAGCTGGCGGAAGAGCTGCAGGAAGAAGCGCACGGCGAGGAGCCAGGCCCGGGACCTGTGGCAGGCGACGTGTCTAGGGAAGAGTTGCCGGCCGATGTAGCCCAACCGCTGGCCACGGTTCAAGAGGGCGGCGCAGAGGGCGGCGGGGAAGGCGGCGTGCCAGGCGAAGAGCCTGTCCCGCCGGCCACGGCAGAGCCGCTGGCCGAGGGCGAGCCGCCAGAGGAGATGGACACGGCAGCCGAGATCGCGCTGGAGGTCGACCACCCTGCACCCGCGGCCCAGGATGCCGAGGAGGAATCTGAACCAGGCTCCATGGTGGGCGAAGAGGTGGCAGGCACGGCGGTCGAACCCGCTTCGGAGCCAGAAATGGATGTGGAGCTCGACCAGGACGATGTGCTGGGCGCCTTTTGGCGCGAGGAGAAGGAACCGATCGAGCCGGCTTCTCCCGGTATGCTGGTCGCTGGTCGCTACCTGTTGCTCGAAGTGCTCGATGTCGGCGAGGACGAAGTCCTTTACCTGGCGCGCGACCTGCAGCGCTGCTGGCAGTGTGGGGCCGAGATCGATGCGGGGGAGGCGTTTTGCCCGCAGTGTGGCGCCGCGCAGGAGCAGGCGGCGCACAGTGCCGCCTCTGAGACGCGCCTGCTGGAGGTGCGTCCGCCCGGGGATGAGGCGCAGCCGGAGACGCTCGTGATGGCGCGCGTGACCCACGAGGGGCGACCATTCCTGGTGTTGGGCAGGTCCGAGCCAGAGCCGGAGCCGGTGGCTGCGCCGCCTACGCCCAAGGGCATTCGCCTGATCGTCGGGCAGCGCTCGGATCCGGGGCAGGTGCGCGAGCTGGATGAAGATAGCGTCCTGGCGATCCACGTGACGCCCACGTATCAGGCCGTCACCAGCCCGGTGCTTGGGCTGTTTGCCGTCGCCGACGGCATGGGGGGGCACGAAGGTGGTGAAATCGCGAGCAAGCTGGCGCTTCAGGTTCTTGCCGATCGCACCCTGCGTACCATCTTTCTGCCGGAGCTGGCAGGCGATCTGAAGCTGGACGAAGATGTGCTGGCCCACCTGCGCAAGGCGATGCTGGCGGCCAACGATGCCGTCTTTTTGGCACGGCAAAAGCGCGGCAACGACATGGGCACGACGCTGACGACTGTGTTCGTGCGCGACAGGCGGTTGTTCATCGCGCACGTCGGCGACTGCCGGGCATACCGGTGGAGCGATGCGGGCCTGGAGCAGTTGACGACGGATCACTCGGTGGTCGCGAGCATGATTGCTCATGGTCAGGTTTCTCCTGACGAGATCTATACCCACCCCCATCGCAGCGTGGTCTATCGCTGTATCGGCGACCAACCGATGGTGGAAGTGGACGGTGACCTGCTGCCGCTGGAGCCGGGCGACCGCATTGTCGTTTGCTCTGATGGCTTGTGGGAGATGGTACGCTCTGAGGGGATTGCCGATGTCATGATGCAGGAGGCAAACCCACAGGTGGCCTGCGATCTCTTGGTGCGGCTGGCCAATGCCGCGGGCGGTGAGGACAATATCAGTGTCGTCATTGTGCAGGTGGAAGCGGCGTGAGACCGTTTCGCGGTCTGATGCGTATAGGAATAGGCCCTTTGGGATTCGAAGGAGGTACGAATGAGTAATGATCTGAAGCTAACTACCCGGCTGAACAAGGCGCATCTGCCGGTCATGAGCACCCAGCAGCTCGTCTATGTGCTCGTCGAAGCGGTGCCCGGCGGCAGCTTTGCCCAAGTTGAGATGCCGCTCAATCTCAGCCTGGTTCTGGACAAGAGCGGATCGATGCAGGGGAAAAAGATCCAGAACCTGCGCGCAGCAGCCAAGCTCGTCGTCGACCGCCTGGGAGCCGACGACATGCTGTCGATCGTCGCCTTTAGTGACCGCAAGTATCTCATCGCCGAGAGCCAGCCGGTGAACAACCCCGACGAGCTAAAGAACAAGATTGACCGCATCCGTGATGGCGGTGGGACGGCGATCTCGGGGGGGATGGCCCAGGGCCTGACGGAGCTGGACAAGGCGCTCACTGCTGACCGCGTGAGTCGCATGTTGCTGCTGACCGATGGCCAGACGTTTGGCGACGAGAAGCAGTGCAAAAAGCTGGCCGACCAGGCAGGTGACAAGGGCATCGTCGTCCACGCGCTGGGGTTGGGTGATGACTGGAACGAAGATCTGCTGGACGAGATCGCCGACGCAAGCGGCGGCGTGTCCGACTTTATCGATTCGCCAGACAAGATCATCACGGTGTTTGAGAAGGCTGTGCAGTCGATGCAGGACACGGTGGTGCAGAACGCCCAGATGGTGCTGCGCCTGGCCAATGGTGTGACACCACGCCAGGTGTGGCAGGTGCTGCCCATGATCTCGAATCTCGGCTATCGCCCGCTGTCAGATCGTGATGTGCAGGTGACGCTGGGCGAGATGGAAAAAGGGCAGCCACGCAGCTTGCTGGTGGAGCTGTTGATCGGCCCGCGCCCCGAGGGGAGCTATCGCATCGCTCAGGCTGAGATCAGCTACGATGTACCGGGCCTGAATCTCGCCGGTGAGAAGGTCAAGTCGGACATTCTGCTCGACTTGACTGCGGATGCTGCGATGGCCAAAGAGTATGATCCGGAAGTGATGAACATCGTGGAGAAGGTAACTGCCTTCAAGCTGCAGACACGGGCACTGGAAGAGGCCAAGCTGGGTAATATCACCGGTGCCAGCCAGAAGCTGCGCGCTGCTGCCACCCGCTTGCTGGAGATGGGCGAGCAGGACCTGGCCCAGTCGGCGCTGGAGGAAGCAAAGAACCTGGAGCAAACAGGCCAGATGACGTCGCACGGCACGAAAAAGCTGCGCTACGAGACGCGCAAGCTGACGCAGCGACTGACGCCCTAGCGCCTGACACCACGAGGGATGAAAATGGGGGGCCGAGGTCCCTGGGGTACAGGGCGCGCTCGGCGATCCCAGGGGTTATTTATGAAGGAGGATACGAATGGCAACCTGTCCGAACTGTGGAAATGAGACCAGTGAGGGAGCAGTA
This sequence comes from Anaerolineae bacterium, assembly GCA_016929795.1. Next base: position 8,171 of record JAFGIA010000053.1, on the reverse strand, counting down.
TTCTGCGATCGGTGCGGTACGCGCCTTCCTGAAACTGAGGCGCCGGCAACGCCGCCCCCTGCCGCCGCGGAACCGGCCGGCGGCACGGTGATCTGCCCGGCGTGTGGCGCGGGCAATGTGCCCGGCGAGGCATTCTGCGACTATTGTGGGTCGCCCCTCGAGGCACCCGTGCCTGTTGCTGCACCACTGGCGGTGCCTGAGGTGGAAGCAGCGCCTGCGGAGGCGCCGCCTGCGCCAGAGCCCCCGGCTGCGGTTGCGCCGCCTGAACCAGAAGCACCGGCGGCACCGGCGGCACCGGCGGCACAGAACGTCTGTCCTGCGTGTGGCGCTTCAGTCCTGCCCAATGAGGCGTTCTGCGCCAATTGTGGTGCATCGCTTGCCCAGGGGCCGATTCCGCCCGAGCCGGTGGCTGAGGCCGAGGCGGTCACACTGCCGGAGGAGCCGGTGGTTCCTGCGGCCCCGGCCCCGGCCGCGGAGCCTGTCGCCGCGGTGCCCGCCCCTGCCCCGGAGCCAGTGGCCCCGGTACCGCCTGCCCCCGGCCTCAACTGCCCGGCGTGTGGTGCCGAGATCGAACCAGGCGACGCATTCTGCAGCTCGTGTGGCTTTACGCTCCAGCCCCAGCCCGCAGTGCCGGCCCCGGCCCCGGCCCCGGTCCCGGCGCCCGCGCCGGCTGCCGCGCCTGTACCGGCTACCACAACAGGTACGCGCCTGGTCGTGTCGGCTTCCGGCGCCGAGATCCCGCTGCCGCCGGGCGACGAGCTGCTGATCGGCCGCGAGGACCCGGTGAGTGGCATCTATCCTGAGGTGGACTTGACACCGCATGGCGGTGAAGAGGGCGGCGTCTCGCGGCGTCATGCGCGTATCATCCGTGAGAACGACGAGTACTATATCGAAGACCTGGATAGCACGAACTTTACGTTCGTGAACAAGCAAAAGGTTGCGCCCAAGACGCGCCAACGGATCGCCGATGGAGATGAAATCCGCACCGGCCGCGTGGCTCTTGTCTTTCGGAAGTGATCCTGGGTATTAGGGATTGGATCGTATCCAACGCCCGATGAATTTGTGTCCAAGTTGTGGTCGCGAGAATCGGCCCGCGGCCCGTTTCTGCGAGTTGTGTGGCACGGCACTCGATGTGCCGGACCTGCCGCGCGCCGGGGCGGGTCCGCCGGCCGGGCAAGAGGGGCCAGACGATTCCTGGTCACCCCTGCGACCTGGAGATACGCTGCGCAACGGCGCCTATCGCATCCTGGGCCCGCTGGGCCAGGGTGGGATGGGCGCGCTCTACCTGGTGGCGGATACAGGCGCCTTTGGCCGCAAGGCAGTGGTCAAGGAGCTGCTGGGCTACTATGACCCGACCAACCCTGAGGAGGCACGCGCAGCCCAGGCGCGCTTTGAGACGGAAGCGCGCCTGCTGGCGGCGCTCAGTCATCCGGGGATTCCACGCATCTATAGCTACTTTTCGGAGGCTGGCGGACCCAAGTATCTGTCGGGCCGGCATTTCATCGTGATGGAATATATCGAGGGCGAGACGCTTGAGGAGGCTGTCACGCACGTCGACGTCCAGGGGCGGGTGGCGGCGGCGCGCCCATTGCCGAGCGAGGAAATTGTGCGCCATGCTGTACGTGTGTGCCGGGTGCTCGAGTATCTTGCCGGGCAACCAACGCCCGTAGTGCATCACGATATCAAGCCGGCCAACCTGATCGTGGACCGGGTGAGTGGTGAGGCGCGGCTGGTCGACTTTGGTACGGCGAAAATGCAGACACGTTGGGCGCGCCAGCAGCGCCGGGCGCTCGGCGCCCAGCGCGGTCAGACGACCCTGTTTGGCACGACTGGCTACGCGGCGCCCGAGCAGTACGAAGGCCATTCGGAGCCACGATCCGATGTGTATGCGCTGGCAGCGACGGTGTACCATCTGCTTACCGACGATGACCCGGCTGATCACCCGGCCAGGTTTCCCGCGCTCGCGATGCTGCCGGGCCCCCTGGCCGATGCACTCCAGGGCGGGCTCCACCCGCGTGTCGAGCGGCGCAGCACGGCGCGCGAGCTGCGCCATGCCCTGGAGGCGTGGCTCGCGCCAGAGGAGGGGGGGCAGCCCTTTGTGTTTCGCAGTGGCGCTGCCGCCCCGACCACGCGCGAGCTGGTGGATCTGAGCGATCGGCACTGGGATGAAGCGCGCAGCCACCTGACCACTGGTGCTTTCGAGCACTGGTTTCGCACACGCAACCGGCACGACCTGGTTGCGACCGTTCAGGCGGCCCAGCGAGAGAGTGGGGGCGACGCGGACGCAGCGCTCGAGGCGCTCCTATGCAGGCTAGATCCTCGCCGCCCGCCGCCCCGCCTCGTCGTGGAGCCGCTGGCCCTCACCTTGGGCCACGTTGCGGCGGGCCGGAACGCGGTTCGCCGCCTGGCGGTGCGGAACGAGGGGCAGGGATACTGCCAGGCCCAGTGCGCGGCATCTGTTCCCTGGCTTTACGTCTCGCCAAGCATGGTGGGTTGCCGTCCAGGTGAGGAGGAATCGGTGCTCGTCCGCGTCGACGGTGCCGCGCTGCCGCTGCGGCGTGAGCACCAGGCCATGGTCACATGCACCCCTGTGCGCGGCGCGCGGGTGTCGATCCCGGTCGTCGTCCACCTGGCTGTCGTGCGCGAGATGCTGCGCCGGCTGCTGGGCAGCGTTTTGCCTTTTGCCCGGATGACGGGAGGCGGCATCCGCCTGGGGACGCAGCAGTGGATGGCTGCGGTGCGCAGTTTGCTACGCTCGCGGTTGGGCGCCTGGATCATGGTGGTCGAGACGCTGGTGCTGGCAGGGGTTCTGGTTGTTTTTTGGTGGACGTGGCAGGTGCCAATCGCTGCTGCCCAGGGACAGTGGACCGACCACCTGGCTCGCCTGTCGATCGGCCAGTGGCTCTGGTCTTACCTCCAGGCACTGCCTATCGCGCTGGCCCTGGTGTACCTATCGCCACTCCTGGTGTTTGTCCTGGCCGCTGTGGTACGATCGGTCATGGCAGGAGAACAGTGTCAGCCTGAGGGCCATCAAGGCAGAAGGGCCAGGCGGCCCTCAAGAAAGCAGAGGACCAGGCGGTGACTATTCCCTGTCCTGACTGTGGGCGGCTGAACCGGCCAGGGGCGCGCTACTGCGCCTCATGCCAGGCGCCGTTGAGCCTCACCAGTGCACAGCTTCAACCCGGTCAGCTCCTGGCCAATGGGGCTTACAGGGTGGTGCGCGCGTTAGGCAAAGGCGGCATGGGCGCTGTGTGGCTGGTGGCTCAGACGAGAGCCTTTGACCGGCTCGCCGTCCTGAAAGAAGTGATCGACTATTTCGATCCGACCGATACCGTCGAGCGGCAAAAAGCGCTCGACCGGTTCGAGGCTGAAGCGCGTACGCTGGGTGACCTCAAACACCCGGGCGTCCCCGATCTGTACGCCTACTTTTCGGAGCGCGGCCACAACTACCTGGTGATGGAGTATATCGAAGGCCCGGACCTGCGCCAGGGACTGACGCGCGAGGATGCCGACACGGGGCGGATCCTGCCTGGCGGGCCACTGCCTGCCGATGCCGTGCTGCGCTATACGGCCCAGGTGGCCGAGGTGCTCGAGTATCTGGCCACGCAGCAGCCACCGGTGATCCACAACGATATCAAGCCTGGCAACATTATCATCGACCAGCACAGCAGCCGCGCCGTGCTGGTCGACTTTGGCACTGCCCGGACGCGCTACCTCGCGGCCCAGAGCCCGGCCGGCGGCTCGAGCCCGGCGCAGGCCGAGATCTATGGCACTGTTGGCTACGCCGCGCCCGAGCTGTTCCAGGGCCACTCCGAGTCGCGCTCTGACGTCTACTCGCTGGCTGCCACGGCCTACCACCTGCTCACCGACGATGATCCGCGTGACCACCCGATGCAGTTCCCACAGCTCGATACTCTTCCGCCGGCCCTGGCCGACCTGCTGCGTGGGGCATTGTCTCACGAGGTGGAGGATCGCCCCACGCCGGGCGAGTTCCGGCAGCAGATCGAGGCCCACCTGGCAGGAGCCACTGGCCTGCTGCGCGCTCTTACCTTCCCCGATGGCGAGGCTGCGGACGAGCGCGATGAGCTGCTCAGGCTGGCTGTCAAGCATTGGGATTACGCGGCCGGGATTTTGCACGATGGCACCATGGCCAATTGGCTGCGGCGCACGCTGCACGATCCTGTGGCGGCACAGGCCGCCGAGGCGGCTGTGACGCACTGGCCGAACAGCCCCGACGCGGCTCTGGACGAGTTTGTGCGCCAGCTCGCGCCCGAGCTGGTGCCCGTGGGCGAGATGAGTCTACGCGACCTAATCATTGACCTGGGGACTGTCGGTCCCAATCAGCACATTGTGCGCGAAATCCAGATTGCAAACCGAGGCAACGGATTCCTGCGTGGCAAAATCGAAAGCTGGGAGCCATGGGCCAAGCTGCAGAGTGACTCGTTCGTCTGCTCGCCCCGGATGGTGTGTACCGTTCCCATCGAGATCGATACCACGGGACTTGCGCCCGGCTCAAGCTATCTTGCTCCTGTGACGCTGAGACCTGTGACCGGCATGCCCGAGGTGGTGTCTGTCAAGATGACTGTTTCTCAGGCACCTGCTTTGCCCGTGCGCATCACGCTTACAGCGCCGGTCGTCGAAGTGTCGCCGAACAAGATCGATTTTGGCGGCGTGTCGAACAGGGTGCATAGCGCCGGCCCGAAGGAGGTGCAAGTTACCAACCGCGGGCAGGCGGCGGCACAGGTGCGAATTCAGGGTGCGCCGCGCTGGCTGGTGGTTGAGCCGGCTCAGTTTGCTCTGGTCGCCGGTGCGCGGCAGGTGGTCAAGCTCACGGCGCGGATTGACAAGGTGCGTGGACGCAAGCAGCAAGTGAAGCTGTTGTTTGTTGTAGATGGCGGGCACGACTCGGAGGTGGAGGTGGAACTGCAGATCCAGCGCCAGGGCCTTTTCTGGTGAGAGTGGAGAAGAACGCGTGAACTCGTCGCATGGCTCAGGGCAAGCACTTTGGCTTTCCGTTGCCGGCAGCACCGATGCTGGCAGGCAGCGCGATGTGAATGAAGATCGGTTCTATTACAAGGTCGTCCAGTCATCAGATGAGGGACCGCTGGGCCTGCTCATCGTCGCCGATGGGATGGGGGGGCACCTGGGCGGCGAGATTGCCAGCCAGTGGACGATTGGCACGCTAAAGCGCGACCTGGCACCGCTTTTTCGCCCGCAGGACCCTTCGGTGACGCGCCGCCTCGACGGCGAGCCGCTGGCGGTGATGGGCAGCGGCGTCACAGTTCACCTGGAAGAGACCGATCTGGTGCGCCTGCTGGAGCATGCCGTCGAGCGTGCCAACCAGGTGCTGCTAGGCTATGCGCGCAAGCACACAGCAGAGGCTGGGGACATGGGGTCTACTCTTACCCTGGCTGTTGTGGAGGGCGATCGCCTGACGGTGGCTCAAGTGGGTGACAGCCGCGCGTATCTGTGGCGTGCCGGAGCGCTCACCCGGTTGACCGAAGATCACACCGTCCCCGGCGCGCTCCTAAAACAGGGCAAGCTCACGCCGGAAGAAGCGCACGATCATCCCCACCGGCACGTGCTTTACCGCAGCCTGGGGCTGAAACCGGGCATCGAAGTGGACATCTATCCCTCGATCATCCTCCAGCCGGGCGACATGCTGCTGCTCTGTTCTGACGGCCTGTGGGATATGGTGCACCCTGACTCGCGCCTGGCTGCTTTGCTCACCACGGAAGGCGATCTGCGCGCCATCGCGCGGCGCCTGGTGGATGCGGCGAACGACGCCGGCGGAGAGGATAATGTGACCGTGGTGCTGGCACGGGTGGAGGTGCGGGATGCCTGATCCGGTACGGGTAACCTGCCCCCAATGCGGCGCGGGCGCCAAGCCAGGTGCTCGCTTTTGCACGCGATGTGGGGTGCGACTGGCCCCCGCGGGCGGGGCAGGGGACACCCTCACCAGTTTACTTGCTACGGGCACCGCCCTGCAGGGCGGGCGCTACCAGGTGATCGGGCAGTTGGGCCATGGTGGCATGGGCGCCGTCTACCTGGCGCGCGATATGGAGCTTTTTGGGCGGCTGTGTGTGGTGAAGCAAATGCGCCCCTTCTTTGCGACGCAGAGCGAGCGACGCCGCGCCGAGGCTGACTTTCAGCGCGAGGCAGAGGTGCTGGCCCGGCTCAACCACCCGGGACATCCACGTATCCCGGAGGTGTATGGCTACTTTGTCGAGGGGGTGGACCAGTACCTGGTGATGAAATATATCGAAGGTGAGAGCCTGGAGCGACGGCTCGAGCGTTTGGAGCGCCCTCTGGCAGAGGTGGAAGTGACGCGGGCGGCCCAGGAGGTGGCCAACGCGCTCGTCTATCTGCACAGCCGCCGGCCCGAGCCAGTCATCCACCGCGACATCAAGCCGGCGAATATCATCCTCGATCCGGAGGATCGAATCTGGCTGGTGGATTTTGGCCTGGCGCGGGCCGCGGCCAGCCACGGCGCGCGCGTGATGATGGCCGGAGGCAAAACCGTCGCCGCCGGTACACCCGGCTACACTCCGCTGGAACAGTGGCAGATGCAGCCGACGCCCAAGTCGGATGTTTATGCCCTGGGCGCGACGATCCATCATCTGCTCACGGCGCGCGATCCGCGCGACAGCTTTACTGATTTTGCCGAGCTCGACATGGAGGTGCTGCGCTCTTTCTCCACCTTTCCGCCGCTCGCCGAGCTGCGCCCCGACGCCAGCCCGGCGCTGGCCAACCTGGTGGCGCGCTGTCTCGACCCCGATCCGAAAAAACGCCCCAACGCCCAGCAGCTCGAGATTGAGCTCGGCCGCCTGGCGCCCACAGGCAGCCGCATTTTTGACACGGTCAAGCGCTGGAGCCCCACCGTCGGCGAAATGCTCGGCACGGCCCTGGCTACTTTTGTGCGCATGCTCTTTGGGCGCCCTGCTCCAGAACGCCAGTTGCCTTCACAGCCGCCGGTCCACACGTACCGGGACACGGCCTCCACCAGCCAGCCGCAGGCATCCACTACCCAGCGCCCCGCCATTCCCTGCCTCTACTGCCGCGGCCAGGGGGTGACCCGCCACGGGCGGCCGTGCCCCATCTGCCGGGGGACGGGTTATTGGTAGGGTGGACGCGGGCACGGCGCCGGCGTGAGGAAGTGGCCTCGATTGCTCTCCCGCCACGAGCCGTTGACCGTCAGCTACTGCGCCTACCGGCTGCGAACCTACGCCAGGCGCTTTGGTGTGCGCATCACGCCGCAGCAGCTCAGGTTTAGCTGTGTCACATTGCTTCTCAACGCCGGCGCGCCGGTGCTGAAGGTGCAGAGCATCCTCGGTCACAAGTTCATCGATACCACGCTGAGTTATGCCCGACTGTACGATGGCACGGTGGTCGCCGATTACTATCGGGCCATGGCTGAAGTCGAGAGCTGCTTCGTCGGCGAACAGCATGAAAGCACGCCGCCTGACAGTGCTCAACTGCTGGCCGAAGAGGAGCGCCGAAGGTGAGGTACCCGCCTACGAGTACGACGAGGCGAACCGTTTGACAAAGGTGGATACGATCACGTATACCTGGGATGCAAACGGCAACCTGCTGGACGACGGCGAGCGGACCTACACGTACGACCATGCCAATCGCCTGGTGCAGGTTGTAAGTGGTACCTTTACAACCACATTCACCTACAACGGCGATGGGGACCGGGTGGCCAAGAGCGAGAACGGCGTGACGACGAACTATGTCGTGGCGGTGCTTGGGCTGTCGCAAGTGCTCGTGGAGATGACGGGCGGGAGCACGACGCGCTACGTCTACGGCCACGATCTGCTGGCGGAGTACGATGGCACGTCGTGGACCTATCACCTGAACGACGGCCTGGGCAGCGTGCGCCAATTGGCCGATGCCACGGGAGATGTCACGCTGGCGCAGGGCTATACGCCCTTCGGCGTGCCGATGTGGAGCGAGGGAAGCGGCTCGACCAGCTATGGTTTCACCGGGGAGCGGTGGGAGGCCACCGCTCCCCGGTGAAGCCGTAGCCGGTCGCCCCACTGCCTGGCTCAACAGTGGCATGCTGAACAGAAACCGCTCCCTCCTTCTCTTGCCACAAGTCAGGCAGCTTCCGCCGGCACCTCCTCAAATTCCAGAGTCAACTCGCTGCCGTCCTCCAACACAAGGGTATG
>JAFGIA010000052.1 GCA_016929795.1 Anaerolineae bacterium | reverse complement strand
GTGGCTGAAGGGGTACCGCCGCAGCTTTGAGCCGCTCAGCCGCGAGGTGTTCGAGGTGTTTGGCATGATGCCGACCGCGGGCGACGCGCACCTGTGCGAGTACCTGCAGTGGACGCACGACCCTGTCAGAAAGCCATGGGAAAAGTATCACCTGACACCGCAGAACTGGGACGGCAACCGCCAGCGCCGCGCCGACAGGCGGGCGCAGGCGCTGGACATTGTCGAGGGCCGGCGCCCGGTCGACGAGCTCAAGATGGCGATCAGCGAGGGGGTGCCCGAGATCGTCGAGGCGATCACGTTCAACACCAACGCGTACCACCAGCAGCTCAACCTGCCGAATAATGGCCTGATCCCGAACCTGCCTGCCGATGCCATTGTCGAGGTACCCGGTATCATGTCGGGCATGGGCATCCGCGGCCTGAACATGCCCCCCCTGCCCGAGGGGATCGCCGAGCTGTGCCGGCGAGAGCTGGCGCTCAGCTCGATCACGGTCGACGCGTGCGTGCAGGGCGACAGGGAACTGGCACTGCAGGCGCTGCTGCTCGACCCGATGATCAACGACATCGACACGGCGCGGGCCATCCTGGCCGACTTTTTGTCCACTTTTGCCGGGTACCTGCCCCAGTTCGCGTGAGTTGGGGATTGGGGAATAGGTATTGGGTATTGGGTATTGGGGATGGGGGGTGTGGAAAAGGTAGATGGGGGTGTATGAAGTGCCGTATGGCAAAGGGTGGTTGACCTTTGAGCTGCCCGAGGATGTGCAGGTCGAGGTGGTGCGGCCAGCGGCGGTGCCAGGGGTGACCGACCCGCGGGCGTGTGTCGAGGCGGCGCTCGATGCGCCCCTGGGCGAGGTGTCGTGGGCCGCGCTGGCGGGGGCGCGCAGCGCGGCGATCGCCATCAACGACGAAACGCGCCCGGTGCCCCACGAGTACCTGCTGCCGCCGCTCCTGGCTCGCCTCGAAGCGCTCGGGCTGGCCCCGGACGCGATCCGGCTTCTGATCGCGTCCGGCGCACACCGGCCGATGCCGCGGGACCGCTACGTGCAGGTCGTCCCCCCCGAGATCCTGGCGCGCTATCCCGTCACCTGCCACGACGCCGACTCTGGGGACGACCTGGTGCGCCTCGGCGCCACCTCACGTGGAACACCGATACTCGTCAACCGCCACTTCCTGGCGGCAGAGGTGCGCATCGTCGTGGGCGTGGTAGAGCCGCACCAATTCCAGGGCTTTTCTGGAGGCGTGAAAAGTGCCGCCATCGGGCTGGCGGGGCGCGAAACGATCGACCGCAACCACGCCCTGATGGCCGATCCGCGTGCCCGGCTGGGGCGATATGCCGACAACCCGACCCGCCAGGACGTGGAAGAGATCGGCGAGATCATTGGCGTACACCTGGCGCTGAACGTCGTACTGAACAGCCAGAAGGAGATCGTGCACGCTTTGGCCGGCAGGCCCAGGGCGGTGATGGACGCTGCCGTGCCTGCCAGTCTCCAGGTGAGCCAGGTTGCCGTCGCCGCGCCCTTTGACCTGGTGATCGCCTCTCCCGGCGGGCACCCAAAGGACCTGAACTTTTATCAATCGCAGAAAGCACTGCTCCACGCCGGGCTGGTGGCGCGCGACGGTGGCGCCGTCGTCCTGGTCGCCGCCTGTCCCGATGGGATTGGCAGCTTGGGCTACGAAGCGTGGATGGAGGGGAAGGGCTCTCACAAAGAGGTGATCGCCTCCTTCGAGCGCGGGCCTTTCCGGGTCGGGCCGCACAAAGCGTACCTGGTCAGCCGCGATGCAGTCCGGGTGCGCACGATCCTGGTGTCAGAAATGGACCCAGCGCGGGTGCGGCACCTGCTGCTGGAGCGGGCTGGCAGCATCGACGCCGCGTTGGGGCTGCTGCTGCCCCACCTGCCGGACGGCGCCCGGATCGGTATCCTGCCGATGGCTTCGTCGACGATTCCCTCCCTCGACGTGGGAGGGTGAGCCGGAGCGCACATCATGCCGAACGCACACGCCCCGAGTACAGGGTATCTCGACGAAATCGTGTCGATCCCCGTCGACCAGTTGGCGCAGCGGAGCAAGGTGCGCCTGGAGATTGTGCCCGACCTGGAGGCGCTCTACGACCACTTGGCGCGCGCCATCGCCGACGAGATAGCCGGGCGCAACGCCGCAGGTGAGCCTACGCGCCTGATCCTGCCCGTCGGCCCGGTGGACCACTATCCACGCCTGGTCGAGCTCTGCAACAGGGAGCGGATCAACTGGCGCAACGTGCACGCCTTTCACATGGACGACTATCTCGACTGGCAGGGCCGGCCGCTGCCCCTCGATCACCCCCTCAGCTTTGAGGGGTACATGCGGCGCACGGTGTACGAGCGCCTCGATCCCGCGCTGCGCATCCCGGCGGAGCAGGTGCTCTTTCCCGACCCGCGGGACCTGGACCGGGCCAGCCGGCGGATAGCGGAGGTGGGCGGCATCGATACCTGCTACGGCGGCATCGGCTACCACGGACACGTGGCCTTCAACGAGCCGCCGATTTCGCGTTGGTACAAGCTGACGCCCGCCGAGTTTCGCGCCTCGCTGACGCGCATCGTGCCGCTGGCGCCCGAGACGATCGTGATGAACAGTATCCGTGCCACGGGCGGCAACCCGGCCGCGCTGCCGCCGATGGCCGTCACCCTCGGCATGGCGGATATACTCGCCGCCCGGAGGTTGCGCCTCTACTGCCAGGGCGGTGCCTGGCAGCGCACGGTGCTGCGCATCGCGCTGCTGGGGGAAGAGGACGTTGATTACCCGGTGACGCTCGCCCAGGGTCACCCGGATTACGTGATTGTGGCGACGCGCGACACAGCCCAGCCGCCGGTGCCGGGCATCGCGGCGTAGAGTCAGGAACACAGAGATGCACAGAGATAAACGGAGATTCTCTTGACAATTCTTTGTGTGTCTCTTTGATTCTCTGTGTATCTCTGTGTAACAACGATAGGGAGAAGAAAGGAGAAACATCGATGAGCGTTGGAGCCCCGTCGGTTCCCGTCGCGCCGGCTGCCGCCGCCGACAAACAGCGTGGCAGGTGGCGCACGCTGGTCGCCCTGGCATCCGGCTACTTTGTCGACCAGGGCGAGGGCCAGGCGATGTCGGTCCTCTTTCCCGCCATCCGCGACGCGCTCGGCTTTGGTTACGCCGGCCTGGGCCAGATCGCCGGATGGCGAAACCTGATCCAGGCACTAAGCGCCCCGCTGTGGGGGTTCGTGGCCGACCGCACCAGCCGCAAGTGGATCATTGTGTTCGGCACCGGCCTGTGGGGCCTGTGGACGCTGGCATGTGGCTTTGCGACCAGCTTCGAGCAGCTCTTCTGGCTGCGCGTCATCGCGGGGCTGGGCCTCGGCTGCCTGCTGCCGCCCACCTTCTCGATCATCAGCGACCTGTTCGGCCCTGAGGAGCGAGGGAGGGCCAATGGCTTTCTCGGCTCGGCAGGCTTTGTAGGCGTCATTGCCAGCGTCGTCGTGCTTGGCTGGATGCTGGGCGTGCCTGGCCTGGGCTGGCGGTGGGGGTTCTTTGCATTAGGCGGCGCCAGCGTCCTGTCGGGCGTCATCGTTGCCATATTTGTCAAGGAGCCGCCGCGTGGGGCTGCCGAGCCCGAGCTGGCGGGCCGGATCACAGAGGCCGATGCACTACGCTTTCGGATCAAGGCAGCGGACGTGCGCGAGATCCTGCGCATCCCGACGATGTGGGTGACGTTCATCCAGGGCATTTTCGGCGTCACGCCTTGGGTGGTGATGGGCGCCTATTTCGTCACCTGGTTGGTCGACGAGCGGAGCATCACCCAGAGCCGGGCACCGCTCGTCTTTGGCGTGATCCTGATCGGCCAGGCGATTGCCCAGCTCATGGGTGGGCTGATCGCCGACTGGGCGCACCGCCGCAGCCCCACGCGCGGGCGCATCGTCGTCTCCCAGATCTCGATCCTGAACGGCGTGTGGATGACGGCGTTCATCTTTGGCGTGCCACTCAGCTTCGTGCCGCTGATCCTCGCCGGTCTGGTGACCGGCAGCATGATCGGATGGGCGGGCAAGGGGGGCCGCGACCCGATCCTGCAGTCCGTGCTCCGCCCCGAGCTGCGCAGCACGGCCTGGGCCATGATCGCCGCCGTCGAGGGCGGCCTGTCGGCGCTGTCTGCCTTCCTAGCCGGCTGGTTGGCCGAGCTCTATGGCCTGCGCACGGCGATGCTGGTGTGCGTGCCCGCGTCGTGGTTCGTGTTGTTCCTGTGCTGGTTCGGATATTATGTCACCTATCCGCGTGACGAGGCCCGCCTGCGCGCCCAGATGGCGGACCGGCGCCAGCAGATCGCCGGCCAGACCGGGTAGTGACTCTACCTGCAGAATGATGGTAGGAACACAGAGATTCACAGAGAGAACAGAGATACACAGAGAATCTTTTTTCATATCCTCCATGTCTCTCCATGCTCCTCTGTGTATCTGCATGTAACAACCAAAAGGAGTGAATCATGAGTTTTTTAACCCACCTGGAGTGTGGCCTGTGCGGCAAGACCTACGACGCCGACAGGCTGTGGAACTTGTGCCCGGAGTGCGGCAAGCCGCTGCTGGCACGCTACGATCTCGACGCGGCGCGCCAGGCAGTGACGCCGGAGCAGATCGCCGATCGGGACGGC
>JAFGIA010000364.1 GCA_016929795.1 Anaerolineae bacterium | reverse complement strand
CCTCGTCGGTGTCCGGCCCGAGGGCGATAGTATCGACCGCACAGCCAGAAGCGAGGACATCGGCCTTGACGGACGGTTGGCCGGGGTAGTCCCAGTAGCGTGCCTCGTTTTCCCAGCCGTCGCTGAGCAGCACCATGGTGCAGTCATGGTCGGGGTCGCCTTCTGCCTGCAGCCGATCGAGGGCCAGGTAGAGCCCGTCGCCGATGGAGGTCATGTTGCCAAGCACGATCCCACTGATCTCTGTCTTGATGGCGTTTCGCACGGTGCTGTTCACCAGGGTGAGGTCGTAGTTGAGTGTTGCATCCTCGTTCGGCTCGATATTGTCGCCGGTAAAGCTGACCAGGCCGAGCATGTTGCCATCGTCGGTGGCGTCGGTATAGAGCCTGGCAGCGTTCTTGGCGGCCCCGATCTTGTTGCCGATACTCATGCTGCCGGAACGGTCGATCACAAGCATGTCGTCGTGCACGTAGGTGACGTATTTGACCGACGCGACTTCAGTGTCGGTGGCAGTGCCAAAGGTGGCGGTCAGGTCATAGTCGCCGGGCGCCGCCTGCCCTGGCGCCTGCACCAGGAGCCAGAACTGGCTCTGCACGTAGGCGCCGAGGATGACGTCGGCGGCTGCCGTGCCCACGCTGATCTCAAAATCCTGGGCGTTCAGGTTCTCGACCTTGATGTTCTGCGGGCTGGTGACCTCGAGGCGCACCAGGAATTTGCCCGGGTCGAGGATACTGCCGACAAAGGCGGGCGCGAGGGTCGTCGGGTCGACGATGTTGAGGCTCAGCTCGGCGCAGCCGTAGCTGAGATCGACGTTGGCGTTGCCGCCGTTGCCGCCGACGATGGCCACGACTTCGTCGTAGCTGTCGTTCACCACCGTCTTGCTCCAGTCTGCCGAGGTGCTCGACCAATGGTCGATCAGCTCGTCGTCCTTGACCGTGATCACGTTGTAGGCGGGGCTGCCCGAGTTGTGCTCAAAGTCAAAGTTGATGGCGGTGCAGCTCGCCTCCGGGGTGACGCGGTAGTACTTGGCACCCCAGGAGTTGATCGACTCGCCTGGCAGCGTAGTATAGTCCCCGGTGCCGATGCTGGCATTCAGGCTCTTGACCACGGGGCTGTAGGGGTTGTCGTCGTCGTCTATGTAGGAGTAGCTGGCATCGGGCACGGTCGCCAGGTCCTTGGTATAGTTGGCCACGATCCACTGGCGAAAGACGTGGCCGAAGGTGACGGCCGGGTAGCCGAGCGCATCGAGGGCGTGGTCAAAGCTGGTGAGGTTGGCGACGCCCGGCGACTCGCCCGCCAGCCAGTAGCGGCGGATGAGGTCGACACCGACCTCGGGCTCGTCGGTGGCGGCGCCATACTGCTCGGTGGCGTACTTCCAAAAGAGGCAGGCGTTGTAGCTGGCGGTGGTCACGTCCCAGTTGGGATTGCCCAGGTAGCCGTTGCTGCGGAGCTGGTACTGTGTGCCCGCCACGTCGTCAATGTCCGCAAAGACCAGGTCCTCCATGCACTTGGCGTGGCCTTCCACGGCCCAAAGCCCCTCGTCGCCAATGTCGTACTTGTACTGCACGCGGTGGAGCAGCTCGTGCAGGGGCGTCGCTTTGCTCTGCACCAGGTCGTCGCCGCGTACGTAGCCGGAATCGACTTCCATGTGATTCCAGATCATCGAGGTCACGCCGAGATAGCCAATGTCATAGATCCAGACCTCGAGCTCTTCTACATCGGTGTTCAGCGGCACGCGAAAGCCAAAGTCGGGATCGTTGACGTAGCGATCCCAGGCGTACTCCAGGTTGTCGGCGACGCGCTGGGCCTGGGCTTCGCTGTTGATGTGGTGCGGGGAATCTGCTGCGTCTGTGGTATAGTAGACGATAAAGTGCGTCGAGGTGACGCACTCGTCTAGGGTGACCCCACTGGGGCCACCAAGCTCCGGGTTGTGGGGGCAGGTGCCTGCTGCGACAGGCTGGGGGGCTGCAACACCACCCGGCAGCCCCAGGCTCAGCAGGGGCACGAGCAGCAAGATCGCACATGCGGAAGAAACCTTCCGGCGCCCTGTAGAATTACACATTTTACCCTCCTCATGAGTGGGGTTCTCGCGTTTCCGATACTATCAATTCATGGCTGTTGGCAAAGCCGGGGCGCCGGCGAGAGCCCTCACCCAGTGCCCACTTGCCACTCCGCTTCCGAAGGGCCCTCCATGCAAGGCGTCAGGGCGACGGCCCCCTATTCGATCCGTTCTACAAGTGACCTATGTTCTTCTTCTCCAGCCACCTCCTCTCCACAATGCGGGCACAACGTGCTCCTTGCACAGTCAGTGGGATGCGTTGCACACCAAGGCCAGTTGATCCGTGCGGGTAGGGCGAAAGGCCACAACCACATTCATTATAGCACAAAACGAGGCTTTTAACAAGGGCCCTCCACTGCTTCCGCTGGAATCGCCTCGCATGTGCTTGCCAGCATGTGTCCTTTGATGTATAATTGGCGTGGATCGGGAGCGTAGATGCCACGAGAGAACCGCTCTGCGGCAAGGATATGCAGACGGCCAGAGAGAACCATGCCAGTGTACAGAGTCCTATTCACAAAGAGTGCTGACAAAACGCTCCGCAAACTTTCGCGGAGTATTGCCCAGCGAATTCATCGCAGCCTGGACGATCTCGCGACAAATCCTTACGCCGAGCATCTTGATGTGACCAAGCTTCAGAACCGGCCTGGCTATCGTCTGCGGGTGGGGGACTGGCGGGTAATCTATGAGGTTGAGAATGACGAATTGATTGTCCTGGTGCTTCGGATAGGGTCGCGTGGGGAGGTATACCGATGAGCGTACAGGTGATCGAAAAGAACGGCAAGCCTGAATGGGCGGTGCTGCCGTATGAAGAGTATGAGAGACTGGTAGAAGAGGCTGAGATGTTGCAGGATGTACGCGCCTACGACGAGGCCAAAAAGGCGGTGGCCGCAGGAGAGGAACTGGTCCCGAGCGAGGTGACCTATGCCATACTGGATGGTGCCAACCCGGTACGTGTCTGGCGAGAACATCGCGGGATGAGTCGGAAGCGGTTGGCAGAAGCCAGTGGTCTTGGTGCATCGTACTTGTCGCAGGTTGAATCAGGCAAAAGAAAGCCAGGTCCTGAGGCGTTGGCTGCCATTGCAAAGGAGTTGGGACTTGAACCGGATGATATCATCGATTCCTGAGTGACGCGCCCAGTTGGTCAATCTCAAAAAAGGACCTCGGCTCATCGCGAGTCGAGGTTCCTTCGTTGTGCAATGCAGCAGTAATACTCAGTCCTACAGCGAAAAGGCCAGCGTGTACAGGAATTTAAGTCGGCTCGTCCAGCAGGGTGCCGGCGATCCCATCGTGGAGATGGCCGGGAAAGCCCTGGTGCCCGGGTCGGGGCTGAAAGCGGGCGATGCAGCGGCCGGCGTCGTCGGTGTAGAAATTCAGGTGTAGGCCGCGTCCCTGACAGTCAGTGTGTTACTCGCCCGCGACGATCTTGAGGACGGCCTCTCCGTAGAGCTCTAATTTCCGAGGGCCGACGCCATGGATGTCTTCCAGCTCGGCGAGGGTCGCCGGCCTCGACGTGGCGATCTCTTGTAGTGTCCTGTCGGGGAAGACGATGTAGGGCGGTTTGGCGATGGCGCGGGCCGTCTCCAGGCGCCAGGCGCGGAGGCGCTGGTAGAGGTCCAGATCGTACGATTCCGGCGCTCCTTCATCGCCGGCCTGCTTGTTGCGCCCTGGCCGGCGCGATGGCGCGGCCGGCTGGGGGGGCTCGTCCACACGCCCGGGGGACACGGCAGCCGGCTGCTTCTCAGGCGGGTGGCTGGCGAGCCATGCCCGGCCCTGATCAGTGAGCCGCAGAAGGGGGAAGCGGCCCTTCTTGTACAACTCGAGCAGGCCACGGGCGACGAGGTCGTCGGCGAGGGCGCGGATGCGCTCCTGGGTGGTGCCGGCGAGGATGCCAAAGAGGGGGAAGCGGTCCCCCTTGATGGGGCTGGTGCTGGCACCGGCCAGGATGCGCGCCAGGGCGGTGCGCCCGGGGGCGAAGGGCAGATCGCGCACGGCCTGGAGGAGGGGGTAGGTGGGATCGCCGTGCCAGGCCGGGTGGGCAGGGGTTGTTGTAGGGGATTGCGGGCGGCGAGGCGGGGAGGACGGCGCTGAAGCGCCCACGACGAAAGGGGCGCCGGGGGCGGCAGCGCCAGGGATGGCGGCGCCACAGTTATCACACGCTGCGCACTGCTCGATGCGGCGGCCGCCAAAGTAGGCGCTGATGTGGCCGTGGCGGCAGGCAGGGGTGTGGGCATAGGTCTTGATTTCGGCGAGGCGCGCATCCTGGCCGGCCCGGTAGTCGGCAAGCAGGGCAGCCACCCGCTCGCGCGAGTCGGAAGGGGCAGGGGGCAGGGCGAGGAGCATGTCGCGGCCGAGGCCGCGGTATTCGATCCAGCCGGCGCGGGCCCAGTCGAGGAGGTGGTACTCGACGTGGCGTGGATCGAGCCAGGCGCTCAGCTCTTCATCTGTGGCTGCATCGGCTGCCAGGGCGATGAGGTCGCGGGAGAGGCTCTGGCCCGGGCGCAGGTGAGCGACCTCGGCAAAGCGGCGCAGGGCGCCGCCCCCCTTGCCATGCAGCGCCGCGGGGTCCACACGCAGCAGGAGCGTGGCGGTGCGCGGCAGGTTGAAGCCGCGCCAGAGCAAGCCAGCCGTCTCCAGAAAGTGGACGGCAACACGCACGCGCGTCTCGTCGCTGCCCAGGTCACGCTCCAGGTCGGCGGTGGAGAGGAGGCCGACCTCGCGGCCAGCGAGACGGCGGCCGACGGCGGCGTACACCTGCCGCAAAAAGTCGACGTCGAGGGCCGCCTGGCGCGTCCAGCGGCTGAGGTTGGCCCAGTCGGCCGAGGAGTGAAAGAGGACACAGCGGGCGGGCTGGCCGTCGCGGCCGGCGCGGCCGGCTTCCTGGTAATAGTTCTCGATCGCCATGGGCGGGTTATAGTGGATGATGGCGCGCACATCGGCCTTGTCGATGCCCATGCCCAGGGCGATGGTGGCGACGACGACGCGCGCCCGGCCGCTCATCCACTGGTCCTGGGCGGCGGCGCGGTCGTCGAGTCCGGCGTGGTAGTGGATGGCGTCGATGCGCGCGCGGCGGAGGAGAGCGGCCAGGTCCTCACATTTTTGGCGGGAGTTGGCATAGACGATGAGGCTGCCCTCGATGGCGCGGCAAAGGGCGACGAGGACCTGGCTCTTTTCTTTTTCGTTGGCAAAGCTATGCGCTTCCAGGTGAAGGTTGGGGCGGTGGACGTCGGTGGCGATCAGGCGCATATCACCCAGCGCGGCCCGGATGTCGTCCTGCACGCGGGGGGTGGCGGTGGCGGTCATGCCCAGGATACGCGGGCGGCCGAGCTCGCGCCAGGCGTGGGCGATGAAGCGATAGTCGGGGCGAAAGTCGTGGCCCCACAGGCTAACGCAATGGGCCTCGTCCACGACGAGGAGCGAGACGCCGGCCTGCTTCAGGGCGTGGAGGAAGGGGCGCTGGCGCAGGCGCTCGGGCGCAGCATAGACGAGGCGGCACTCGCCGGCGGCGACGCGCGCCAGACGGGCGTCGAGCTCAGCGCCGTCGAGGGTGTAGTTGAGGGCGGTCGCTTCTGCGGCCAAACCATCGGGCAGGCCGTCGAGTTGATCCTTCATGAGGGCGATGAGGGGAGAGATGACGAGTGCCGTGCCAGGCAGGAGGGTGGCAGCGAGCTGGTAACAGAGCGACTTGCCGGCGCCGGTGGGCATGACGGCGAGGACGCTCTCGCCGCGCAGGACGGCGGCGATCGTCTCGGCCTGGCCCTCGCGGAAGGCAGAGTGGGGAAAGTGGGCGTGGAGGGCGGTGGTCAGGGTGGAGTGTTCGTCGGGGGTGAGCTCGATAGGTGGAAGGTGGGAAGGTGGGAAGGTTGGAAGTCTGGAAGATCCGGCCGGTCGCTCGGGAGCCGGTCGGGCAGGCGACCTGGGGGAGGGGCGAGAGGGTTTGGGGATGGCCGGGGCAGAGGTGGTGGGGAGGAGAAGGTCGAGTTCTTCACGAAGGGTGACGGTCTCGTCGCTTTGTTGGGCGGCGAGGCGGGCGGCGGTGGCCTCGGCCTGAGCGAGGTGGCCTGCCGCGCGGTAGAGGGATTCAAGGAGTCGGAGCAGGGTGACGGATGGGGTGCGCTCGGCGGCCTCGAGGCGGGAGAGGGCGGTGCGCGCCCAGAGGAGGGCCTGGTCGGGGTCGCCACGCGCCTGCCAGACGCGGGCCAGGCCGGCGGCCATGACCGTGCTGCCGGGGTTGAGGGTCTCGATGCGGCGCAGGGCCACCTCGGCGGCGTCGAGGTCCCCCTCAGCCAGGCAGACGTCGGCCTGCAGATTCCAGGTGCCGAGCATGTCGGGCGCGGCGGACTGGAGGTGGAGGGCGGTGGCGCGGGCGGCGGGCAGGTCACCGGCGGCGAGGTGCATCTGGGCCTCGAGGATGCGCGACGAGTTGGAGGCACGGAGCGTGTTGCGGCGGCGCATGGTGTCGACGGCACGCGCAGCGTCGCCGAGACCGGCATAGGCGCGGGCGAGGTTGTCGAGCAGGCTGACGCGGTGCTCGAGGTCGCCTGAAAGGGCCTCGAGGCAGTCGCGAGCGGCGGCCAAGTGCTCCCAGCGGAGGAGGTAGGAGATGAGGCGGTTGCGCGTCTGGGAGGGCAGGTCGGGCACGTGGGCCGGGGTGAGCCCCAAGGTGTTCAAAATGTCGTCTGTCATGGCCTCCTCACAGGTTGTCATAGTCGATCTGGGCATGGTAGTCGGGCACGGTGTGGACGCCGACGACGATGGGCCAGCAGGCGCCCTTGAAGTTGCGCGTCAGCCCGACGACCAGGTAGATATGCTCGATGCCGAGGCGCGCTTCGAGGTCGCCCCGGTCCAAGTCGAGGCCGCCGCCACCAGGGGGCAGCCACGAGCGGCCGAGGGCACGCCACTTCAGGTCGGTGACGGATAGCCCCCCCCTGGCGCGAGAGCCGGCATAGCGCCGGGGCCCGAGAGTGAAGCCGAGGGCGGCGTCGAGCTTGCCGGTGTAGGCATCGAGGTGGAAACGGCCCCAGAGGCGGTCCGGCTCGACGAGGCAGAGGGAGCGCTCGTGGAGATCGAGGACCTGGCGCGGGTCGGTGTCGAGGTGGGCGGCAAGGAAGGCGGTACGGCGATCGCCTTCAAGGCGGCGCAGGAGACGGGGGCGGGGGCGGGCAAAGTCGACGATCCAGTCCTCGGCGTGGGGAGGGTCGGGGCACGGGCGGACGAGGGAGAGATCGACGACGTCAAAGGTGTGCAGCGTGCGGCCATCGGCGGTGGTGATGTCGCCCAGGAGGACGTGCCCGTGCTCGCGGACGGGACGCACCCAACGCAGCCCCGTGACGGGGTCGGGCTCGGTGGTCATGCCGGCGACGCAGATGCCGGCATGCATCCTGGTTACTGCGAGTAGGAGAAGATCTGCTGTA
Organism: Anaerolineae bacterium; assembly: GCA_016929795.1. The sequence goes on along the minus strand of JAFGIA010000364.1, from coordinate 22,200 downwards.
GCCACGATGGCGCTCCTGTGCTTCCCTGCACGATGGTCATGTACAGAGCCCGGGGATTCCGGGCGGCCGCTCAGATCAGGTGTTCGACCTCCACGCCAGGCAGGTGCCCGGCCCACCATTCTGCCACCAGGCGCCGGTGGCACCGATCTGGCTTGGGTTCGGCGCAGAGGAGGCAGGGCCGGCGGTATCGGGCCAGAATCTCGGCCCCGGCAGCCTCGGCCTGGCGTTCATCCAGTAGCTGGCAAAATAGGGCCTCGTAGCCGGCCCAATCGCCACTCTCCTTGTAGCCGTCGAGGATCTCGGGCGCGGGCGCCAGGTCGGGACGGTGCTCGTACTCGATCCCAAACCCCTCGCGCAGCAAGAAGGCGAGATCATCCTTCTTGGCAAAGCCGGCGAGCTGCGACGTGTTGCGCAGGCGGATGTCGACCACGGCATCGACGCCAGCCTCTTGCAACATGCGGATAAAGTGCTCGAGGCTCTTTTTTGTGTACCCGATGGTGTATAGCTTGGTCATGTCAGAAAAGGCTCAACTGGCGCGGCGCGGCGCCCTCGTCGACGAGGGTGCCATCGGGCTGGACGTGGAGGACGTGGAGGCCACGGGCGACGAGCTCGGGGGTGATGAGCTTGTGGCGGTGGCAGCGGGTATGGTCGCCCTCGGAGCACATGATGGTGGTGGCATGCGACGCGGCGAGGGACTCCAGGGCGGCGATGCCGCCCTGGAACGATGGTTCGGCGCGCAGGGCGTGGTAATCAGCCACGACGCCCTCGGGCTTGCCGCCGAGGCGATCGCCCCACCAGAGGTAGTCGATGCCGGCGGCTTTGAGGGCTCGGGCAAGGACCTCACGGTTGGCCTGGGGCACGTAGCGGCTGTAGGGGCTGCTGCGCACGTCGACGACCACCTGGATGCCATGCTGTTTCAGGAGCGCGATAAAGACGCCGGCCTCGTGGTTGCTGTGGCCGATGGTATAGATGGTGGTCACATCGCGCTCCTGGCTCGCGTCGCCAACCATGCGGCGCTCATCCCCCCCAGGGCATGTTGGCATACATTTCAAAGACGCGGTCGTGCAGGTCTTTGAAGAGGCGCTCGTGCCCACGCTCCCAGGCGGCGAGGTTGCGCAGGGCGGCCTGGGCCTGGCCCTCGACGCGGTCGGCCGAGGTCTCGTAGAACTCGGCAAAGTCGCGCTCGATGAGGTAGGCGGTGCGCAGGACGGCAACGTCGGGGATCATGGACTCGATGATGGTCTGGTCGAGGTACTCGGCCTCGGCGCGGGCGGCAAATCGGCCGCCGGGCTCGAGGTCGGCGGGGGGCACGGCTTCTGCCCCATCGAGGTGGGCGAGCAGGGCCTCGATGTACTGGATGTGGCGAGCCTCTTCTTCGGCAAGCGTGCGAAAGATCCCGGCGGCAGCGGCGTGGGCGGCGCGGGCAGCGCTTTCCTCGAAAAAGCGCTGGCCCTCGTGCTCACGCTGCAAGGCATAGTGATAGATCTGCTGGATGTTCATCGTGTAAAACTCCTTGGGTCCGGGTTACCCGACTCGGGGCCGCCGCAGTCGGGGGTGTAGCAGGTGGCATCGATGAAGGCGCACTTGGCGCGGCAGCTCGGGCAGGCTTCGGGCGCCTGGGGCGCCTGGAAGAGGTAGCCGCACTGGGTGCACTTCCACCACACTTTCGTTTCTTCCATGGTCAGTCCTTTCTGTATGACTCTTTGTATCTGCTCAATAATGGGGGGTGGGGGTGTGTGCGGTGCCCGCACACACCCCCACTTCCCCCCTTTGTTGAGATGATACGACTCTTTGGTTCAAGTTTTGACGACCTCCAGGGTGCCGCCGCAGTTGGGGCACTTGTGGAGGGGCTCGCGGACGCTGTACTCGCTGCCGCAGTAGGTGCAGCGGCGGACGACTTTGGATTCCTGGAGGCCGGGAAAGACATAGACGTTGCGATCGGCACGGCGCTCCTGGCGGGCAATGCCGGCGGCTTCGAGACGGGCGAGGGCGGCGCGGGCAGCATCGTCGGGCACGCCGAGGTCGCCAACGACGGCGGCGAGGGTGACCTGGGCGTCGGAAGCGCGGGCAAGGGCGGTGATGCGGTCGTCGAGGACGTCGGGGTCGAGCTGGCGGGCGCGGCGCCAGCGCACCGCGGCCCAGCCGGCGAGGATGACGCCCAGGATGAGGAGCGCGAGGGCGATGGGCCAGCGGGCGGGGTTCTGGACGGCGGCGCAGAGGAAGATGAGGCCGAGGGCAAGAAGGAGGGCACCGGCGAGAAAGGCAGCGATGGTCGGGCCGCCAGCGGGTAAACTCCTGGGTCTATCCATGTCATTCCTCCTCTTGGGGATGGGCGGGCTCGGCAAGTTTTCGGAGCCAGTAGCGGGCGTCGCGGTCGTGGGGGTTGACCTGGAGGGCGCTGCGGAAGGCGGCCTGTGCCCGCTCGCGGTCGCCACGGTCGATAAAGATGAGGCCCAGGTTGTAGTGGACGTTGGGGGCGACGGGGTTGAGGCCGATGGCACGCTCGAAGGCGCGGATGGCCTGCATCTGGGCGCCGTCGGAGGCGAGGAGGGGGTTGCCCAGGTAGGCAGCGCCGAGGTTGGTCCAGATCATGGGGTTGTGCGGCTCGAGATCGCGGGCGGCTTCGAGGGGGGCGATGGCGTCTTGATGGCGACCGGCGAGGATGTAGGCGCCGCCGAGGTTGATGAGGACGGCGACGTTGTCAGGGTCGAGGCGGCGGGCTTGCTCGAGGCGGGTGATGGCTTGTTTGCCCTGGCCGCGCTCGAGGAGGCTGGCGCCCTGGTTGAGGAGGTCGTTTGCTTGCTCGCGGCGCGCCGGGTCGGGGCGCTGGTCGACGATCATGCGGTTCCTCTACGCACTCGCGAGAGAAATGGCGGATTGTGATCCGCCACGAGCGGGTCAGTAGTCCCAGTCATCATGGTCATCAGTCGGGGTGTCGCCCGAGTCATATTCGTCGTCGTCAAAGTCGTATTCGTCGTCGAACGGGTCTTCCAGGTCCTCATCGTCGAGCCATTCGTTATCCTCGTCGGGATCGACCTGGTAGAGGATAAAGTCGAGTTCGCCCTCCTGGAGGGCGTGCTCGGCGAGGGCTTCTTCGACGATGGCGCGGGTGTCGTGGTCGGCATCGGCATAGATGTCTAGAAGGACACGCCTGGCCTGGGGGCCACCAACCTGGCCCAGGGCCCAGATGCCCGCGTCGCGGATCTGCGGCTCATCTTCGGCGACGATGCGGGCGAGGAAGGGGACGGCGGGCCGGAGGGCCATTTCCCCGGCAGCGAGGGAGGCCTCGTAGCGCATGGCGGGCAAGTGGCTCTGGAGCTCTTTGAGGACGGGGGCGCGCCAGCGGCGGTCGCAACTACGCCCCATGGCAGCGATGGCGCTGAGCTGCATACGCTCATCCTCGTCGTCGTAGGCAATGTCGATGGCGTCAAGCACTTCGGGGGTGCCTGCGTAGGCGGCAGACTCGAGGGCACGGCGCCTGACCTCGATGCTTTCGCCGGCGAGGTGGATGGTGGTGAGAAGCTCGGCGAGGATGCGGGCCTGGATGGTCTCTTCGATCTCTTCGAGCTCGCCGGCAAGGACGAAACGGCCGAGGGCCTGGGCGGCGGCGGCGCGGACGTCGGGCGACGGGTCGGCGCGGAGTGCAGAGAGGAAGGGGCCGACGAGGGTGACTTCTTGGTTTTCCCAGAGGCCATCGATGCAGGCGGCGCGCACGACAGGGTCGGGATCGAGCAGGCAGTGGCGAAAGATGGCGTCAAAGTTGACCTGGAAGCTGGCCTCGGCGAGCTCGACGAGGGCATGGGCCATGCGGCGGCGCTCCTCGACGGGCAGGACCTGCCACGCTGCGACGAAGGACTCGAGCTTTTCCCGGCTCAGGTCGGAGAGGGTGTAGAGCTCGGAAAAGGGAACGGCCCCCTCACGATCGACGATATCTTGGATTGTGTCACCCAACTGGTCTTCCGGGTCCATGACTTTCCTGTCCGTTCGAGGCGACGCGCACCTCTGTATCTGGGCCCATTATACCCGATGATGGGGGAAAGTGCAAGGGGGTTGGGAAATTCTGTCATGTGGGTTGCACCTCAGAGGTACCCCCCACATGATCAGGGTTCGGGCACGGCGTCGTAGAAGCAGAGGAGGGTGCTGCCGTATTTGCGCTCGTCGGCGAGATGGAGCGAGCGGAGCGGAACGGGCTCGAACTCTTTGGGAAAGATCTGGACGACGACCAGCCCCTGGGGGTAGAGCCAGCCGGGGTTCTGCTCCAGGGTCTCGAGCGTCTTGTGCCACAGGCCTTGGTATTGGGGAGGGGCGATGTAGACGAGGTCGAACGGATCGGGCTGGCCGCGCAAGAAGGCAAAGACGTCGGCCTGGGCCACGTGCGCTCGGTCTTGTAGGCGGGTGTTTTTCAGGTTGTCCTTGATGGTGGCAACGGCGCGCGGGTTCTTTTCGACAAAGGTGGCGTGGGCGGCGCCGCGGCTGAGCGCCTCGATGCCGACGCCGCCGGTGCCGGCAAAGAGGTCAAGGACACGCGCGTCGACGATCCAATCGCCGAGGATGTTAAAGAGGGATTCTTTGACCCTGTCGGTGATGGGGCGCGTGCCGGTGCCCGGCACAGGGCGCAGTGGGATGCCCTTGGCACTACCAGCGATTACGCGCATAGTGCCTCCTCGCGCGCGGCACCGCCGATGCCCTTGAAGAAGAGGCGGCGCAGGTTGCGGGCCCTGTACCAGCGATGCTGGAAGACGACCCAGGCGAGGAGGGCGAGGCCAACGAGTTCAACGGCGAGGATCGCCGGGCGGGTGAGGATCTCGGCATACGCCCGGAGCATGGCGGCGGGCGAGCCCATGAATTTCCAAGAGTCCAGCCGCCCGGAAAAGGGGTAGAAGAGGGTGCGCGGGTATTTCCACATCTGGTCGGCAGCGAGGTGGGCGTTGCAGATGAGGGCATAGGGGAGCCAGGCCGGCCGGCAGCGGGCTGTGGCCAGTGTGGCGGCGGCGTGAGCGAGCAAGGTATGGGCCAGGCCCTGGCTGGTGCCCGAATTGGAGAGGAGGGTGAGCGAAATGGGCTTGTCGATCAGGTCGGGGAGGAGTGCGGCGGCGGCAGCAGCTCGATAGTCGGTGTGGCCGGCAAGGCCGCGGCGCTGCAGCCAGGTGAGTGCCGCCCAGGTGTAGGCGACGTGTCCCATGGGTAACATGCAGTTGAGTATAGCGGCAACGACGCCGGACGTCAAATGGGCAGCAAGCAATGGCCCAGGCTGGCTGGCCCAGGGAGGACTATGGGGTTGCAGGTTGCGGGTTGCAGAAAAATGGATTATGCGTTATACTATGTCGACCAGGAGTCATGACATGGCGGCCATGCTTGCCGCCATTTTTCACAGGTAAGGATGGTGGTGTTAGAGGTGAAGGATAAACCGGGCCTGGCGTGGGCCACCGAGAAATATAGCGGACAGGATCTGGAGATCATCTGCCGCGCGTACGACCAGGCAGTGGATGCACACGACGGCCAGATGCGGGCATCGGGGGAGCCGTATGTCGTCCATTGCGTGGAAGTGGGGCACATGCTGGCCGACCTGGGGCTCGACCACCACACGGTGGCGGCGGGGCTGCTGCACGATATTGTGGAAGACACAGAGTGGACGGTGGAGGATGTGCGCGCGCGCTTTGGCGACGAGGTGGCCAAGCTGGTGGATGGGGTGACCAAACTGAGCTATATCGACACGATGCGCCAGATGGGCACACGCGACATCGAAAAGCAGGAAGCGGAAAGTCTACGCAAGATGTTCCTGGCCATGTCCGAGGATGTGCGCGTGGTGTTGATCAAGCTGGCAGACAGGCTGCACAACATGCGCACACTTGGGTCGCTGACGCCGGAGAAACGGGAGCGGATCGCGCGCGAGACGCTAGAGATCTATGCGCCGCTGGCCAACAGGCTGGGCATCTGGCAGGTAAAGTGGGAGCTGGAGGACCTGGGGCTGCGGCACTATCGACCGGACACGTATTACCAGATCGCCCAACTGATCGACGAGCGCCGAGAGGCGCGCGAATCATACATCCAGCACGTAGTGGCTGAGCTGCAAGCACGGCTGCGGCTCGAGGGGATTGCCGCCGAAGTGACAGGCCGCCCGAAGCATATCTATAGCATCTACCGGAAGATGCAGCGCAAGGATATCGAGTTCGACCAGGTGTTTGACGTGCGCGGCATCCGGCTCATTGTCGACTCGGTGCAGGACTGCTATGCGGCGCTGGGGGTGGTCCACGCGCTGTGGCGGCCGATCCCGGGGCAGTTTGACGATTTTATCGCCACGCCCAAGGACAATATGTACCAGTCGCTCCACACGGCTGTGGTGGGACCGGGGGGCAAGACGGTGGAAGCACAGATCCGGTCGAAGGATATGCACCGGCGGGCAGAGCTGGGGATCGCGGCGCACTGGCGCTACAAGGAAGGCATGCGGCGCGATGTGCTGTATGAAAACAAGGTGGCGTGGATCCGGTCGCTGATGGACTGGCGCGCGGACGTGGACGACGCGCGCGAGTTTGTGGACACGCTCAAGAGCGACATGCTGGAGGATAGGGTGTACGTGTTCACACCCAAGGGGCAGGTGCTCGACCTGCCGGCAGGCTCGACGCCCATCGATTTTGCCTACTATATCCACACGGAAGTGGGCCACCGCTGCCGCGGGGCGCGTGTCAATGGCCACCTGGTCGCACTGACCTACAAGCTGCACAACGGCGACCAGGTGGAGATCATTACGGCCAAGCGCGGCGGGCCAAGTCGCGACTGGATGCGCCCGGCGTTGGGCTATGTGCGCTCGGCGCGCAGCCGGCAAAAGATCCGGCGCTGGTTCAAGCAGCAGGACCGGGAAGAGAATATCTCCTTCGGGCGGGAGCAGCTCAGGCGCGAGCTGAAACGGCTGAATCTGAACGCCAGCATCCGCTACCAGGACATTGCCGCCCTGTTTGACTTTAAGGACCTGGATGACTTTTACGCAGCGATCGGTTTTGGCGACCTGAGCTCGCAGCGGGTGGCCGCCAAGATCTTGCAGGAGATGGGACACGAGGAAGTTTTCCAGGAAGAGGAGGAGACGCCCTACGCGGTGACGCCCGAGGGCATCCGCGTCAAGGGGGTGGGGGACCTGTTCACGCAGCTCGCCAAGTGCTGTGATCCCAAACCGGACGATCCGTCGCCGATTGTGGGGTATGTGACGCGCGGCAGGGGGGTGACGATCCACAAGTGGGACTGCCCGAACATTTTGCAGCGCACGAACAAGGGAGACGTGGAGCGGCTGATTGAAGTGGACTGGGGCAGCCCAAGAGAGCGGATCTACCCGGTGGTGATCAAGGTGCGTGCCTGGGACAGGGGCGGGCTGCTGCGCGACATTGCGAGCGTCGTGGCGGAAGAAGAGGTGAATATGCGCGAGGTGAGCTCGGTGTCGCTGCCCAAGATGAACGTGGTGACAATGACCGCGACGCTAGAGATCGGCGCTGTGAGCCAGTTGATCAGCATTCTCGACAAGATCGAGCGGCTGCCGAATGTAATCGAGGTGACGCGGCAGGCGAGTTAGCAATGGGTACGCAAAAGACGGCTGGAGCTCGCTCCAGCCGTCTTTTTTGTGCGTACGCTATTGGTTAAAGAGCGCGGCGAAGGGATCGGGCGGGATCTGCTCTGGATCGAGGGTGCGCTCGATCTCGACGCTCGGGTCTGCTTTGGCTGCTTCCAGCCAGTCACCGAGCGCCTGGTCCTGGAGCTGGGTAACGACGTCGGCCGGGAGATCGCCATTCTCGTCTCGTTCGAGCACCTGGACAATGTAGAACATCCCATCGCTCTCGACGATCTCGAGGTCGCCGATGGGCAAACCAAAGACAGCGGTTTGCACCGCCTCACCGTAGCGCCCGCTTACCTGTTCAGGCGTCACCGTCCCGACATCGCCGCCAGCGCTGGCCGTGAGGGTATCGGTCGACACCTCTTGGGCGACGATGGCAAACTCCTCGCCGCCTTCGATGCGCGCCAGGGCTGCCTCAGCCTCTTGTTGGGTCTCGACTTTGATGATCTGTGGATGGGCAACCAGGCCCGTGGTTTCGACCTGACCTGCCAGGAATTCCTGCAGTTTGTCAAGCAGCAGGTCACGATGCACGATGGTTTCGTACTCGCGGGCAGACAGGCCCATGGTGTCAAGAATGTTGCTGTAGAACTCGTCGACGTCGTCCTCGGTGACGACGACGGGAGTCGGCGTAGGCTCGGTGCCCGTGACGGGCTCTGTGGCAGCCGGGGTCAGGGCCTGGCGCAGGTCGGCGCGGATGGCCTCTTCCACTTCTGCATCGGTCACGCTGATGCCCTCTTCCTCTGCCTTCTGGGCGAGCAGCTCATAGTCGATGAGCTGATCGAGTGTCGTTTGAGGCAGGAGGGAGAGCTGCTGCTGCACCTGGCCGAGCTGCTGCTCGTAGAACGAGATCAGAAACTCGTTTTCTTCGGGCGACTGGTTGAACTGGTCGAGCGTGCCCTGCATGTTGCTCATGGTGATGTATTGGAAGTAGCGATTGTAGGTAACCAGGTCCTGGTACTTGTCGGCCGGGATCTTGGCCCCGTTGACAACAGCAACTGGCTGCGACGGAGCGATGATCACCTCCATGATGATACCGACAAGGGCGACGATCAGGATGATCGCCGCGACTGCTGCAATCGCGAGGTAGATGATGCGGTTCTGTCGCGCCTCGCGCTTGCCGATTGCGACTTGCTTTTTGGTTTGGCGCTTGACTTCTTCGGCCTGCAAGCGCCGCTCTGTTGACCTTTTTGCCATCGGTCCTCCCCACCCCTTTGTGATGAGCGGCAAGACAAGGGCCGGCTGCCTGTCCCCTGGTATACACAGGGCTCCTGCGCTTGCGCTCAGGACAGGCGCGGCTGCCGGCCGGGGTGCTGCCGCTCTCGATGCCTAGTACTGCCGCATGTGCTCGGCAGTGAAGGGCAGGAGGGCCAGATGGCGTGCCCGCTTGACGGCAACTGCCAACCGGCGCTGGTGCTTGGCACACGTGCCGGTCTTGCGCCGCGATTTGATCTTGCCACGGTCCGTCAGGTAGCGACGGAGCGTGCCGACATCCTTATAGTCGATAGCGCGCGTTTTGTCCAGGCAGAAGGCACACACCTTCTTGCGGCGCTGGAAACGACGCCCGCCTCCACGTCGTTGACTGCGATCGTCATCATCCATGGTTTCTAGAAATCTCCTTGCTATTCTTGCTGATTGCTGCGGGCCCACGGGCTCGACACAGCCAAGTTATCTCGTGTCTGGCCGACCCCATGTCCAGGGCCGACATCAGATCCGGTTTCTCGGGTGCGGGGCCGGGGCCCCAACATGATCATCTCTCCGGCGACGAGCTCGGTTCGAAAGTGCTTGCGGCCGTCGGGCTGCTCCCAGCCCCGCGTGCGCAGCTCGCCCTCGATGTAGACGCGGCGCCCCTTGCTCAGATACTCGTGGCAAATCTCGGCGAGGCTGCCCCAGGCGACGACGTTGAACCACTCGGTGGTGTCGCGTCGCCCCCCGTTTGAGCTGTTCCAGGCACGCGTGGTGGCGAGGCTGAAGGAGGTGATCGCCTGCCCATCGGGTGTGTAGCGCATCTCCGGGTCGCGGCCCAGGTTGCCGATGACCATGACCCGGTTCAGGCAGGCCTCCTCTTGCAGCAACCGGGCCTCGATCGTGTCAAAGCTGCCCATGGGGATCAGCTTTTCGGCCACGACCTCGGTGCGGATGTGCCGCTGCCCATCCTCGCCTTCCCAACTACGCGTCTGGAGGTGCCCCTCGACGTACAGACGCTGATGCTTTTTGAGGCACTGGCCACAGGTATCTGCCAGCTCGCCCCAGGCGACGACGTTGAACCATTCGCTCGACTCACGCACCTGCCCGGCCACGGTGGTCCAATGTCTCCTGGTGGATACGCAGAAAGAAGCCACCTGCTGGCCGCCGTCGGTAGAGCGCAGCTCTGGCTCTCGCTCCACCAAGCCGATGATCATCACCCTGTTCAAGCCCCGCGCCATGTCCCGCTACCCCCTCTAGTCCACAACCTGCCCCCAAACTAGCCTTCGTCGACTCGCACAAGCAAGTAACGCAGCACTTGCTCATCCAGTTTGAGAAAACGTTCGATCTCGGGAAGAACTGCCGGCGAAGCCTGGAAGGTGAAGATAATGTCGTGGCCTTCCGTTACCTTGCCGATGGGGTACGCCAGGCGGCGCTTGCCTCTCGCTTCGACCTTGGTCATCTCGCCACGAGTGTCCTCGCTGCTGACGGTGACCAATTGGGTGACGCGCTCGACGATGCTGCCGACGGCTTCTTCTTCCGCAGCAGCATTCAACACCACGTACAACTCGTATTCCCTCATGCTTACCTCCTTTCCATGGGATTGCCTGCGGACGGACCGCAAACGGAAAGAAGAGGGACGTGTGCTCCCTCTGCACAACGCGGGCTACTATAGCACAAAGGGGGAATTTTGGCAAAAAGAAGTAATGAGATGGTGTGTGGCGCTGTGCCGGCTGGCACAGCGCCACACACCACGGATCAGGGTGAGGGCGGGGAGAAGCGGATGTGGAGGACGTCGCCATCCTGGACGACATAGTCGCGGCCTTCAAGGCGGACGTGCCCATGCTCGCGGGCGTGGGCCATGTCGCCGGCAGCCACGAGGTCATGGTGGGCCACGACTTCGGCACGGATGAAGCCTTTTTGCATGTCGGTGTGAATCTGGCCCGCGGCGTCGCAGGCGGTCTGGCCGCGGCGCAGGGTCCAGGCGCGGACGACGTTGGTGCCGGTGGCGGTGAAAAAGGTGATCAGGTCGAGGAGGCGATAGCCAGCATGGATGAGCTGGATCAGCCCGGGTTCTTCCAGGCCCAGCTCAGCGCGATACTCGGCGGCCTCCTCCGGCGACCAGTCGGCCAGGCCCGCCTCCAGCTCGGCGGCCAGGATCACGGCCTGGGCGCCATCGGCGCGGGCGCGGGCCACGACGGCCTGGGCCAGCGGCCCGCCCCCAGGCAGGTCCTCCTCGCCGACGTTGGCGACGTAGAGGCGCGGCTTGGCGGTGAGCAAAAAGAGAGGGGCGGCCATCTCGGCTTCTTTGGACGACAACGCCATCGACGAGGCGAGATGCGCGGCTTCGAGGTGTGCCTTCAGGTGCGACAGGAACTCGAGCTCGGCCACGTACGCCTTGGGCTGGGCCTTGGACGCGGCGCGCACCTTTTCGATGCGCCGCTCGACCGTCGCCAGGTCGGCCAGGACCAGCTCGAGGTTGACGACGTCGATGTCGGCCGTGGGATCGAGATCGGCGGTGACGTGGGCTACGTCGGGATGCTCAAAGCAGCGAACGACCATGGCGACGGCGTCGACGTTGCGGATGTGGCCCAGGAACTGGTTGCCCAGCCCTTCCCCCTGGTGGGCGCCCTGGACGAGCCCGGCGATGTCGACGAACTCGATCGTCGTCGGCTTGACTTCTTTGGGGCGCACGATCTGCGCTACCTGGTCGAGGCGCGGGTCGGGCACCTCGACGACGCCGACGTTGGGATCGATGGTGGTGAAGGGGTAGCTGGCGACGGCGGCGCCGGCACGGGTCAGCGCGTTAAAGAGTGTGCTCTTGCCCACATTGGGCAGCCCGACGATCCCGATCTGCAAGCTCATGTCGAGTTCTCCTTTCGGTGGCTCTGCCCGGCCGAATGATCATGGTCGGCCAGGTGGATTATAGCATCGAATGGAAGGCGCGGCAAAAAGCGCCGGCCATACCGGGATCTGGCAAGTCGCCCAAGCCGCTCGTCGTTTCGTGCTACCCCACTCCCTACTTCTTGCCCTTCTGCTTTGCCTCCTTGCAGAAACGGCCCCCCTGTGGCAAAATGGGGGCGACTACAACGTGTCTGTATCCACGATTAAGGGGAGGGAAGGATGCCAACTATGACCAAGCGGGAGCGCCTGGAAGCGGCGATCCGCGGCGAAGAGACGGACCGCCTTCCGGTGGCGCTGTGGCGCCACTTTCCGGGCGACGACCAGGACCCGGCGGCGCTCGCAGCGTCGACGCTCGCCTTTCAGCGGCAGTATGATTTCGACTTTATCAAGGTCACGCCCGCCAGCAGCTTTGCCGTGCGAGACTGGGGGGTAGAGGATGTCTGGAGTGGCAACCAGGAGGGGACGCGCGACTATTGCCACCAGCCGGTGCGGGCACCGGAAGAGTGGCAGGGGCTGCGGCGCCTGGGGCCAGATCAGGGCGCGCTCGGCGCCCAGCTCCGCTGCCTGGAGCTGATCCACGATGCGGTGGGCGACGAGGTGCCCTTCATCCAGACGATCTTTAACCCCCTGTCGCAGGCCAAGAACCTGGTGGGGCGCGATCACCTGCTGGCTCACGTTCGTGAGAACCCGGTGGCGGTGCGCATTGGGTTGGAGACGATCACAGAGACGACGGTGCGTTTCATCGAGGCGGCGCGGCAGCGGGGTATCGCCGGTATTTTTCTGGCGGTGCAGCACGCCAACTATGGGCTGATGTCGGAGCAGGAGTATCAGGAGTTTGGTGTGCCGTTCGACAGGCGGCTGCTGGAAGCGGCCAGCGGCCTGTGGCTGAATGTTCTGCACCTGCACGGCCACCGGGTCATGTTCGACCTGCTGGCCGACTATCCGGTGCAGGTTGTGAACTGGCACGACAGGGAGACGCCGCCCAGGCTGCAGGAGGGACAGCAGCGGGTGACAGGCGCGGTGCTGGGGGGCTTGCGGCAGTGGGACACGATGCTGCGCGGTACGCCACACGATGTGCAGGCAGAAGCCGCAGAGGCGATCGAACAGACGGGCGGCCGGCGCTTTATCCTGGGGACGGGCTGCGTGACGCCGATCACGGCACCGTGGGCCAATTTGCGTGCGGCGCGGCAGGCAGTCGAGGTGGCTCACCCCAGGGGATTGTGACCGATAGAGAATCGAAGAAAGGAAACAAAGTGGCAACAACCGACGCGGCCAGGCTCAAGGTGGCTGTTGATCCGAGGGATCACGTTCAAGGTCCCGATGACGCCGCCGTGACGCTCGTGGAGTATGGCAACTATGAATGCCGTCACTGCCGCCACGTGGTGCCGATCATCGACGAGCTGCGCGAGCAGTTTGGCGAGAGGCTGCGCTACGTCTATCGCCATTTTCCCCTGGACCAGGTACATCCTCACGCCAGGCTTGCGGCCGAAGCGGCCGAGGCGGCCGACGCACAGGGCAAATTCTGGGAGATGCACGACCTTCTCTTCAGGCACCAGGTGGAGCTGGACAGAGAACACCTGCTCGAATATGCGGCCGAGCTGGAGCTCGACGTAGGGCAGTTCCGGCAAGAGCTCGATGAGGGGGTGCACAGCGTGCGCGTGCAGCGCGATGTGGAGAGCGCGGTGAGCAGCGGCGCGCGGGGGACACCCACTTTTTACCTGAACCAGGTGCGCTATGACGGGCCGTGGGACCTGGCGTCGCTGGCGGCACAGATCGAGAAACCGCTGGGCGTGCGGGTGCGCCTCATGTTCCAGCAGTTTACGAGCATCCAGGCGTCGAGCGGCATCCTGCTTTTGCTGGCCACGGTCCTGGCTCTGGTGTGGGCCAACTCGGCGTGGGGGCAGAGCTACTTTGAGGTGTGGGGGACCCACTTGACGGTCAGCCTGGGCGACAGAGCATTGTCGGAGAACCTCCTCCACTGGGTGAACGACGGGCTGATGGTCATTTTTTTCTTCCTGGTCGGCCTGGAGATCAAGCGCGAGGTGCTCGTCGGCGAGCTAGCCTCGCTACGGCGCGCGGCGCTGCCGCTGATGGCGGCGGTGGGCGGTATGGTGGTGCCGGCGGCGATCTATGCCGCGCTCAATAGAGGCGGCGAGGGTGGCTCCGGGTGGGGGATTCCCATGGCGACGGACATTGCCTTTCTGCTGGGCATGCTGACCGTGCTCGGCAAGCGTGTGCCTACATCGCTCAAGGTATTCTTTACCGCGCTGGCGATTGCCGACGACCTGGGGGCAGTCCTCGTGATCGCCATTTTTTACAGCGGCGAGATCGCCTGGGTAGCGCTGGGCGCCGGGGCTGTGTTGCTGACTATCCTGGCCGTGCTGAACCGGGGCAGGGTGCGCAGCCCGCTTCCGTACGCGCTGCTCGGCATCGGCCTGTGGCTAGCCTTTCTACAGTCGGGCATTCACCCGACGATTGCAGGCGTGCTGCTGGCGATGACGATCCCGGCGAGAAACCCACAGGCACCCGCCGCGTACGGTGCCCAGTGCACCGCGGCGCTGGGCCAGATAGGCAACGACGAGACAGCCGGAGAGGAGAGCGGCAGACAGCAGGCAGCCGCGCAGACCCTGGAGACGCTCGCCGAGCGCATGCAGTCGCCACTGCGCAGGCTGGAACGCCTGCTCAACCCCTGGGTTGCCTACCTCGTGGTGCCCATCTTTGCCTTTGCCAATGCCGGGGTCGATCTGGGCGGCGCCCTGGGCACGATGCTGACGAGCCGTGTGGCTCTCGGTATCGCCGGCGGGCTGGTGCTCGGTAAGCCGATCGGCGTCACCCTCTTTTCCTGGCTGGCGGTGAAGCTGCGTTTTGCAGATCTACCTGACGGGGTGTCGTGGACACAGCTCTTTTCCGCGAGCTGGCTGGCAGGCATCGGCTTTACGATGTCCCTCTTTATCGCCAGCTCGGCGTTCGAAAGGCCGGCCCTGTTGGACACAGCCAAGGCGGCGATCCTCGTCGCATCTCTGGCGGCGAGCGTGGTGGGCGTCGGATTGTTGACGCTGACAAGTGCGGGCAAGGTGTTGCGATCAAGGGTGGGAGACCCTTGTCAGCAACCCGGTTTTCGGGTATAATGCCCGCAGAGGAGAGATAGAAGCAGTGATTAGTGTAGAAGAGGCGCTTGCAGAGATCCTGCGTCACGTCCAACCCCTACCGCCGGAGCGCGTCCCGATCCTTGAGGCGCACGAGCGGGTGTTGGCCGAGGAAGTTGTGTCGGACGTGGACATTCCCCCTTTTGACAACTCGGCTATGGACGGTTACGCGGTGCGGGCCGAGGATGTGGCTGGTGCGTCACCCACTACACCGGTACGCCTCGACGTGGTAGGCAGTGTGGCGGCGGGGTACGTGGCAGGGCAACCGGTGGGACCTGGCGAGGCGATCCGGATCATGACCGGCGCGCCGCTGCCCAGCGGGGCGGACAGTGTTGTTCCGTACGAGGACACGAGTGATTTCGACCGCCCGCGCGACGAGCGGTTGGATGAACCCACAGACCAGATCGAGGTGAGACGGCCGGCGGCGGCGCGCGCTCACCTGCGGCCTGCCGGCGAGGACATCCGGCGCGGCGAGGTGGTGATGTCACCGGGGCGCGTGGTGCGACCGCAAGAGATTGGCGTACTGGCATCGCTGGGGCACGAGACGGTGCTGGTGCACCGCCGCCCACGCGTCGCGATCCTGGCCACGGGCGACGAGCTGCTGGAGGTGCACGAACCGCTGGCGCCGGGCAAGATCCGGAACTCGAACGAGTATACCAACACGGCACTGGTGGCGCGGACGGGCGGCGTGCCCGTGCGCCTGGGCATCGCGCGCGACACCCGCACCGACCTGGTCGCCAAGATCCGGGCCGGGCTGGCGCAGGGCGCGGACCTGTTTCTCACGTCGGGCGGCGTGTCGGTGGGCGACTATGACGTGGTGAAGGATGTACTTGGCACCGAGGGAGAGATGCAGTTCTGGCAGGTGAACATGAAGCCGGGCAAGCCGCTCGCCTTTGGGCTGCTGGCAGGGGGCGTGCCGCTCATCGGGCTGCCGGGGAACCCGGTGTCGGCGATGGTCTCGTTCGAGCAATTCGCCCGGCCGGCGATCCTGAAAATGCTGGGGCACCGCAACCTGGCCAAGCCGGTGGTGCGCGCGATCGTCGACGAGCCGGTGGAGAACAGCGGGCGGCGCGGCTTTGTACGCGTGATCGTTCGCAAGCAGGCCGACGGCTACCATGCACGCACGACGGGCGAGCAGGGGTCGGGGGTGCTCACGTCGATGGCCAAAGCCAACGGGCTGGCGATCGTTCCGGAAGGGCTCTACTATGTCGAGGCAGGAACGGAGCTGACCGTACAGATGATCGACTGGCCGGAAGGAAGATGTGCATGAGTGAGCAGCGCCAGGTTCCGATCGTTTCGCTCGTGGGCAAGTCGGGGGTAGGCAAGACGACGGCCCTGGAGCGTATCATCCGCGAACTGAAGGCACGCGGCTATCGCGTCGGCACCGTCAAGCACCACAAGCACAAGTCGGACATTGATATTCCGGGCAAGGATTCGTGGCGCCATGCCGAGGCAGGAAGTGACGTGGTGGCCATCTCGGGGCCACAGGAGATGGCGCTCCTCCGCCGGCTGAAAGGCGAGATGCCGATCGAGCAAATTGCCCGCATGATGGATGGCGTCGATATTGTGATCACCGAGGGCTACAAAGAGGGCGACAAGCCCAAGATCGAAGTGAGCCGCAAGGAGCGGGGCACACAACTGCTCTGTACACGGGACGAGCTGATCGGCCTGATGGCCGATTATCCCATCGACATGCCGGTGCCCCAGTTCGCCCTGGAGGACGCAGCCGGCGTGGTCGACTTGCTCGAAGAACTATACCTGCAAAAAACCAGGGAGGTGGAGCGATGACCCACATTATCTGTCGAGCGACGAACTGCCTATTCTGGGAGGATGGTGTGTGCAGCTCGGAAGAGATCGAGTACGAGCCTGACGCCGGCTGCCTGACCTTTCAGGACATTGGCGACATCGCCCTCGAAGAGGACGAGGACGAAGAGTTTGACTGGGACGACGAAGAAGAGGACGAGGACGATTGGGAAGAAGAGGACGATTGGGAAGAAGACGATTGGGAAGACGAAGAGGACGATTTCGACTTTTGATCGGAGCCAGGCCTTTTGCGGCGACCCTGCTGACCCAGTAGACCGTGCCCGCCAGGGGGCGGGCACGAAAAGGAGCGAGTGTTGGACAAGAACCGCGCCGAAATGGGTTCCGTTGACCTGATCCTGGCCAACGGCCTGATCGTGACGATGAATGCCTCGGGCGAGATCTATCCCCGGGGCGCGGTGGCCATTGCGCAAGGCGAGGTGGTGGCCGTGGGCCCGGCTGACAAAATAGTGGCCGGGTGGAAGGCGGATGAGGTGGTGGACTGCACCGGATGTGCTATCATCCCGGGGCTGG
Organism: Anaerolineae bacterium; assembly: GCA_016929795.1. The sequence continues at coordinate 5,037 of JAFGIA010000364.1, read as the reverse complement.
TCAACACCCACACGCACGTGCCGATGAGCCTGCTGCGCGGGCTGGCCGACGATCTACGCCTGGATGTGTGGCTCTTTGGGTACATGCTGCCTGTCGAGCGCGAGTTCGTCAGCCCCGAGTTCTGTCGCTGGGGCACGCTCCTGTCGTGCGCGGAGATGATCCGCTCGGGCGTCACCTGCTTTGCCGACATGTATTACTATGAAGAAGAGGTGGCACAGGCGGCCAGTGAGGTAGGGATGCGGGCCATCTGTGCCGAGACGATCATGAAGTGGCCGACGCCCGATGCCGAGAGCTATGACGAGAGCCTGGCACGGTGCCGCGCCTTTATCGAGGCGTGGCGCAACCACCCACTCGTCACGCCCGCGGTGGGGCCACATGCCACCGAGACAAGCACACCTGACATGCTGCGCGCTTCGGCCGCGCTCGCGACAGAACATGGTGTGCCGCTGCTGATTCACATCGCCGAGACGGTGGGCGGGGTAGAAGACACGGTCGCCCTGTACGGCGCGCGCCCGGTGGAGGTGTTGCGCGAGCATGGCGTGTTCGACGCGCACGTGCTGGCAGCACACTGTGTGCACCTGACGCGGCAGGAGTGGCAAATGCTGGCCAAGCAAAAGGTTGGCATCGCGCACAACCCAACGAGCAACCTGAAGCTGGCGAGCGGCATCGCCGACGTGGTGGGCATGCTCAAGGCAGGCCTGGCCGTGGGCATTGGCACCGACGGGCAGGCAAGCAACAACGACCTCGACATGTTCGAAGAGACACGCCTCGCGGCGCTGCTGCCGAAAGGGGTGATGCTCGATCCGACGGCGCTGCCAGCGCGCCAGGCGTTTGCGATGGCGACGAGCATCGGCGCCTGCGCCTTGGGCCTGGGCGACAGGATCGGCTCGTTGGAGGCGGGCAAACGGGCGGACGTGACGGTGATCGACCTGCACGCGGTGCACAACGTGCCCCACTTTGACATGAGCCTCGACAGCATCTATTCCGCGATCGTGTACGCGGTCAAATCGCAGGACGTGGAGCATGTGCTGGTCGACGGGCAGTGGTTGATGCGCGACCGCGAGCTGCTGACCCTGGACGAGGCGCAGGTGCGCAGCGAGGCGCAGCGCATCGCCAGCCAGGTGGGCGCGTTCCTGGCACGCCGCGAGCAGAGCCTGGTCGACAAGCTGGTGGCCCTGGGCACGCTGCAATGGGGGGAGACGTACGAGGTGCAGGTGAAGGTGCGCGTGCCCGACCCGGAGCGGCTGATCGCCATCCTGAGCGAGTGTGCTGAGGTGATGGTGATCAAGCCGAGCGAGCGCAAGCAGTACGACACTTACTTTTTCTTTGAAGATCCGGAAGAGGGGATCATTCGCTACCGCGAGGATTACCTGGTCGACGGCGGCCTGGAGACGCGCCCGATCTATAACCTGACGCTGCGGGGGCCAGCCAGGGAGCGGGAGTACGACGACTCGGTGATCCTGTCGCGCTCGCGCTTTACCGCCGACGCAGACCGCAGTCTACGCTTCTACCGCGAGTATTTTCAGCCACACACAGAGAGAAAGGTGGACAAGATCCGCCGCCGGTGGCGAATCAAGTACCGCGGGGTCGATTTCGCCGTCAACCTCGACCGCCTGACGCAGCCACAACGCGAGGACTCGTACATGGAGGTCAAGTCGCGCACCTGGAGCAAGCAGGACGCGGTGCAAAAGGCCGGCATGATCTCTGAGCTGCTCGACGTGCTTGGCGTCGACAAGTCGGACCTGGTCGGGGACGAGTACGTTTCTTTCTAGATGACCCTCTCGATCCGCCCGGTGAGAGCCATCGGCGAGTATGCTGCGTGCGAAGAGATCCAGATCGAGGCGTGGCAGATGCCCGACGCCCGCGAAGTGGTGCCGCTGCACATGCTGGTAGCGGCCCAGAAGAGCGGCGGCCTTTTGCTGGGCGCATTCGACGGCGACGAGGTCATCGGGTTTGTCTTGGGCCTCGCCTCTCTGTCGGACACGGGCCGGCCCCAACACTACTCGCACATGCTGGCCGTACGCCCCTCGTGCCAGGACCAGGGCATTGGCTGGCAGCTCAAAGTGGCTCAGCGTGAGGCGGTGTTGGCCCAGGGCCTCGACTGCATCGTATGGACCTACGATCCGCTGGAGAGCCGGAATGCACATCTGAACGTGGCGCGCCTGGGGGTGGTGTGCCGCACGTATGAGCGCGACCTGTATGGCGCGATGACCGATGGGCTCAACGTCGGGCTGCCGAGCGACCGGTTCAAGGTGGAGTGGCCAATCTGCAGCGAGCGGGTGGCGCGCCGGCTGGCGGGCGCGCGCGACGAGGTAGCGCCAGGCGCGGCGCAGGCGCTCGCCACGCGGCGCACGGCGGCGGGATGGCGCGCACCGGGCCAGGCGGTGTTGGATCACGACGCCGCCAGCGTCGAGGTCGAGATTCCGGCCGATTATCAGGCGATCAAGGCCGCCGACCCGGAGCTGGCACTGGCGTGGCGGCTGGCGACGCGGCAGATCTTGGAGGGCTATTTCCGTCGTGGCTACACCGTGGTCGAGTTTGCGAGCCGCGTGCAAGATAGGGAGCGGCGCAGTACCTATGTGATGACACGGCTTGGAAGCCCCGCCTGACGGCAGGGCCTGTGTCACAGCTTTCAGGGAGAAAAGAGCGATGCGTATTGAGGCTGTCGAGATCCGCCACGTAGAGCTGCCGCTGGTACACCCGTTCGAGACGAGTTTTGGGCGGGAGGATGTACGGCAGACGGTGATCGTCGCCGCGCACGGCGAGGGGCTGACAGGGTGGGGCGAGGCGGCGACATCGGCCGGGCCGTGGTACGAGTATGAGACGGTGGAGACGTGCTGGCATGTGCTGCACGATTTCCTGGCGCCCGCAGTGGTCGGGAAGGGGATTCCCTCACCTGCGGACGTCGCCCGCCTGATGGCACCGGTGCGCGGCCATCACCTGGCCAAGATGGGGCTCGAAGCGGCGGTGTTCGACCTGCTGGGCAAGGGGAACGGAGTGTCGATCCGGGAGATGCTGGGCGGCGTGCGCGATAGGGTGCCGGTGGGCGTCAGCATCGGCGTGCAGGGCACGGTGCCGGCGCTGCTCAACCGGATTGCGGCCTTTTTGGAGCAGGGGTACAGGCGGATCAAGATCAAGATCCGGCCGGGGTGGGACGTGGATGTGATCCGGCAGGTGCGCGGACAGTTTCCCAATGTGCCGCTGATGGCCGACGCCAACTCGGCCTACACACTGGCGGACGCGGATCGCCTGGCGGCGCTGGACGAGTTTGACCTGACCATGATCGAGCAGCCACTGGCGTACGACGACCTGGTGGACCACGCGGAGCTACAAAGGCAACTGCGGACGCCGATCTGCCTGGACGAGAGCGTGCCGTCGCTGGCGGCGGCGCGCGCGGCGCTGGCGCTGGGTAGCGGGCGGATCGTGAACATCAAGCCGGGGCGGGTCGGCGGGCTGACGGTGGCGCGCGCCATCCACGACCTGTGCCGGGCGAACGGCGTGCCAGTGTGGTGCGGGGGGATGCTGGAAACGGGGATCGGGCGCGCGCACAACGTGGCGCTGGCGAGCCTGCCGGGGTTCACGCTGCCAGGGGATATTTCGGCGAGCGCGCGCTATTTTCACGAGGACGTGGTCGAGCCGGCATTCGTGTTGAATGCGGATGGGACGATGAGCGTGCCGGCGGGCGCGGGGATCGGCGTCGAGGTGAGGATGGACGTGCTGGACGGCGCGACGCGACGGCGGGCGACGCTCTCTTGACGCGGACAAGGCGTGAGGGGGGCCACGAATGGGATCGCGGCACCCCTCCCTGATGACGGCCAGTGGCTCGGGCGGATAGCCGCCGCCGCGAACCCCACCTGCCGCTTGCTGCTCAGAAGTACTTGCCGACGATCGGCTCCAGGTCGTCGATCACCTCGGGCGGGATCATGTCACGCCGGGTGATTATGGCGGTGGAGAGTGCCTGGCCGCAGTCGCAGGGGCGGTCGTCGTCGAGCAAGGGCACGAGCTCGGCGATGGTCTGCTTGGAAAGCGCGGCGTTGGCCATCAGGTTGGCGATGAGCATCTCGACGTTGACCGGCTCTTCTTCCTCGTGCCACACGTCGTAATCGGTGACGTGGGCCATGGTGGCGTAGCAGATCTCGGCCTCGCGGGCGAGCTGCGCCTCGGGCACGGCGGTCATGCCGATGATGTCCACGCCCCAGGAGCGGTAGATCTGGCTCTCAGCATAGGTGCTGAAGCGAGGGCCCTCGATGGTGATGAAGGTGCCGCCAAGGTGCAGGGTGCCGCCAGCACGCTCGACGGCCGTGGCGAGCACCTGGCGCAGGTGGGGGCAAAAGGGCTCGGCAAAGCTGAGGTGGGCCACCAGGCCGCCGCCGAAAAAGCTGTAGACGCGGTTTTTGGTGTGGTCATAGATCTGGTCGGGGATGACAATGTGCCGCGGCGCGTATTTTTCTTTCATGCTGCCACAGGCGCTGATCGAGATGATCCTCTCTACGCCGAGGCTCTTGAGCGCCCAGATGTTGGCGCGGTAGGGTACCTCGGTCGGCGTCAGCCGGTGGCCGCGGCCATGGCGTGGCAGGAAAGCGATGCGTTTGCCACGCAACGTGCCGATCACGATCCTGTCGGAAGGCTCACCAAAGGGGGTTTGAATCGAACGTTCCTCGACGTCGGCCAGGGATTCGATGTCGTACACACCGGACCCGCCGATGACGCCCAGCCCGACCTCACTCATCGTATGCTCCTCCTCGTGCATGATGACAGACGAGGGGATTATAGCAGAAAGCGTGATAGTTGCCAAGTCACTCTTTGGCTCTTTGATGATTTACCCAGTGGGGATCATATCAACGATAAACGTGTTCCACGACCTGGCGCGGCGTGAATTGATGCTTTTTGATCATCCCTCTCTTATACAGGCGGAATAGCCCTGTTTCGACACGCACGTGCAACGCACCCTGGAGGATACTGTTGGCGAACTAGATTCTGTAGGGACGGCACCCGCGTTTTGGCCTTCGAAACGCGGCGTATGCCCCACCTGCTGGG
>JAFGIA010000363.1 GCA_016929795.1 Anaerolineae bacterium | reverse complement strand
TCGACATTCAGTTTCCTCCACGCACTGTCCGGCGGCGCTGCACACCGGCAGATCTATCTTAGCAGAAGCCGCCCCCCACGTCAAGCGTCTGTGTGACAGAATGATGACAGGTTGGGGGCAGGCATGGGAGAATTACGGCCGCCGCACCCGGCAACTTGCCCCCCGCCCCGGGGGGGTCGATTACAGCGGTGGAACGGTCCGGCGCCTGGGCGGCCCGCTTTGTTTCCACCTGCCCGTTATCCGGCGCCAGAGCCAGGCTGTCACCCGGCGCGCCGGGGCTGTTGCACTGTGCTCTGAAAACGGGTGCGAGTTGATCTATGGCGCGCGCGCCAATCACCCTCCGGCCGAAATCAGAAACCTGCTATCCCATACTCCTCGCGCGTTCATCGCGAAAGGACTCGCCGAACGACGGAAATGCCGCCTCTTCTGCCTCTGTCCCCAGGGTAAAGTAGAAGGTCGCGCCCTGGTTCACGGCGCCTTCGGCCCAGACGCGGCCGCGGTGGCGATGAATAATACGTTGCACAGTCGCCAGGCCAATGCCGGTGCCGTCGAATTCGGTCAAACGGTGCAGGCGGTGGAACGCGGTGAACAGCCTGTCGGCATAGTCCATGTCAAAGCCGGCCCCGTTATCACGCACGAAGTAGATACACGTGCCCTCCCCTTTCGTACACCCAAATTCAATCCTGGCCCAAGCTTGCCTGCCGGTGAACTTCCAGGCATTGCCGAGCAGGTTTTCCAGCACGACCCGCAGCAGGTGAGCATCTCCCCCGGCGACCACTCCCTCGGCAATCACGAATTCCACCTGGCGCTCCGGGCGGGCTCGATGCAGCTCGGCGGCGATTTCCTGCGCCAGAGCGCCGAGATCCACCCTCCTCCACTGCATCTCGCCCTGTGTCAGGCGCGACAACTTGAGCAGGTCGTCGATGAGCTGCCCCATGCGATGGGTGCCAGCCCGCATCCGCTGGAGATAGTCCCGAGCAGTGGCATCCAGTTCACCAGCATAGTCTTCCAGCAACGCCTCGCTAAAGCCGTCCAGCGTACGCAACGGTGCACGCAGGTCATGCGAGACAGAGTAAGCAAACGCTTCCAGCTCCTTATTGACAGCAGCGAGCGTGGCCGTGCGTTCGGCGACACGCTCTTCCAACCGCGTGGCGTACTGCTGGACCTGGTCGTAGAGGCGGGCATTGGTAATCGCCACAGCCAACTGGTTGGCTATCGACTGCAAGGCGATGATATCACCAGCCGAGAAAGCCGCCTTCTGGACGCTTTGCACCGTCAGAGCACCGATGCACTCGGCTCGACTGCTCAGCGGCAGGGCCATCTCCGAGCGGGTCTCGGGCAGGAGCGGGTTGTTAAAGCGGACGATGTGGTCCTTGACGTCCAGGGCGATCACGGGCTGCGCGTGAGCCACGCATTGGCCGATCATCGACTCGCCCCCCACAGCCAGGCGGTATCTTGCCACGAGCATATTCTGGCCCGCTTCACCCGTGCCGGCGCGCAGCACGGCCTGCTCCCTGTCCTCGTCGAGGAGAAACAGCCCAACGTAATAAAGATTGAAACGCTGCTGGATCAGGTCTACGGCATGGCGCATCAGGTGCTCGGGGTCGAGGATCCGACTCGCCGACGCGGAAACCTCCGCCGCGGTCACGAGCTGCGTGCCACGGTGCATCACGTCGGCCAGTAGCTCTTCCCGCTCGGCCTCTGCCTTCTTGCGCTCCGTAATATCCTCGACCGTCCCCTCATAATAGAGCGTGTTGCCCGCCGGGCCACGTACCGCCGTGGTGTTTTCGCGCACGAACATCGGGCTGCCGTCAGCCCTGGGCCAGGCGGCCTCAAAACCAATCACCCGGCCTTCCCGCTCAATCCGCTCTGTAAAGATGGCGCGTGGATACGTCGTTACGGTCGCTTCACTCACGGCCGTCCGCCCGACCAGTTCATCGAAGGACGAATAGCCCAGCATACGCAAGAGCGCCGGGTTGGCCATGAGCCATCGGCCATCGGGCGTAGTCCGATACACACCCATCACTGCATTTTCGAAAAGGCTCCTGAAGCGTTCCTCCGACTCGCAGAGCGCCTGTTCGGCGTTCTTGCGCTCGGTGATGTCGCGCATAATGCCTTCAAAGGCGATCAACCTGCCGTCGTCATCTCGTATCACTACCGACCGCACGTCAGCATAGGCACACGTCCCATCTTTGCGCGCGTAGGGAAACTGGAGGACCGGTATGCCGGCGCCTGCCGTGATGGCCCGCTGATAATCGTCGAAAACCTGCGCGACATTCCCTGTGGCGATCTGCAAGGCCAGCATGGGGTTGGAGAGCAGCTCCTCTGGACTGTAGCCCGTGATGGAGGCGACGATCGGACTGACATATTCGAGCCCCTTGTCAACCGACCAGCGGTAGATGACGTCGGGCGCATTCTCTGCCAGTCGGCGGAACCGTTCTTCACTCTCTTGCAGCGCAAGCCTGGTGGCAGCCGCGTCCACTACGGCACTGGTCAGCGAATAAGTCATCAACAACACAATCGCCAGGTAGGCATATTCCATCGTATAGACAAACGGGTAGAGGCCAGAAGCCACGGCGGTATCATTGACGGCGCTGGCGAAAAAGAATCCCATGGACAGAATGAGCATCCGGGTTTCCTGCCGGTAGCCGCGGCGGTACACAAGGACGGTGATCACCAGAAGAAAGGCAAAGCCCGCCAGTCCCATTACGCTTTGCAGATTTGTGAGCGGGCCTGGCGCCATCTCATAGTAGATGATCTCCTGCCCAAAAAACCGCATCTCTTTCACATCCGGCAGATCCAGGGGGCGGTATAGCCCACTACGGTCCAACATGCCGGTGACAGCGGCCAGGGCAAAGTAGAGGGAAAGGGCGATGAGCACGGTCCTCGTGTAGGGCGGCACCGCCGTCGTCGCTCTCAGGTAGTCATACACAAACCAGCTAAAGGCGATACTGACGAGCGCCAGGGTAGACACTTGCGCCCGCTGCCATTGAACACCCTGGGCTGCGGAAGTCGTGTTGTACAGGCCGGCGGCGAATAGGTCATAGAGACCCACCGTCAGGCATGTGAGCGCAAAGGTGAGGTGCTGCCGCTCTCCCTTCTGTCGAAGGTAGATCAGCAAGTGAGAGCTGCCGACAAAAAAGGTAACGCCGGCCATAATCAGTGGGGAAACAGACAGAGTGTTCACGGGCCCGTCTCCTCAACACGTGGTTATGTGACCACCACCTGCCAGGTCCTCCACCTGGCGCGATGTGCCGGCACACGGCATTGGTGCGCACGCAGCAGGTAGTGGGCAGCAACCAGGGTGATGGTGTTCACATGATAGGGTGACGCATTCTCCGACATCGGACCCTCTTGTTCTCACTCACCGGTACCCGTGCCACGTTACGCGCCGACGGCAGGCCGGGACTCCTCGCGCGAGCTGGAGCGCATCGATCCATCTACCATCAATTATAGCACACTTTGTTTGACGCGACAAGGGGCATTGCGGGAGCGTTCAGGGCCCTGTCAAAGTCTATCGTTGCGAGGTAACGCCAGTGACAAAGCAACCCCCTATCTGCTAGAGGCAGGCTATGTGCGATAGGCATCTTACTGGCATCCTTGCCCCCGTGACGACAGGCCTGGCAGCCCTGCAATTTACACAATTTTAATTTGACAAATTAGATAAATTAGGGTATAATAAATCTGCGTTGAGGCACAGCCCCAGCGCCTGACAACAAACTAATAACCAACCAACTACAGGAGGACACAAAATGACAATCGGACAGCACGAGCTTGCACCGCTCCCTTACGCGTACGACGCGCTTGAGCCTTATATCGACGAGCAGACGATGCGTCTGCACCACGACAAGCATCACCAGGGGTACGTCGACGGCCTGAACAAGGCCGAGCAGAAACTGGCAGAGGCGCGCCAGGCCGGCGATTTTGCCCTTGTCAAGCACTGGTCGCGCGAAGCCGCCTTCAACGGCTCAGGCCACCTGCTCCACACCATTTTCTGGACCAACATGACCCCCGAGTCCAGGGCCACGGGACAGCCCCGCGGCAACCTGTCGAACGCCATCGAGCGCGACTTTGGCGGCTTTGACGCCTTCAAGCAGCAATTCGCGGCCGCCGCCACCGCCGTCGAGGGCAGCGGCTGGGGTATCCTGGCCTACCGCCCGCTCGACGACGCCCTCATCGTTCTCCAGGCAGAAAAGCACCAGAACCTGACCCAGTGGGGCGTGATTCCGCTCCTCGTCCTCGACGTGTGGGAACATGCCTACTATCTCAAGTACCAGAACAAGCGCGGCGAGTACGTCCAGAACTTTTTC
>JAFGIA010000362.1 GCA_016929795.1 Anaerolineae bacterium | reverse complement strand
CTGTACGACCGCGTCAAGCGCTACGCCTGGCTCGACCGGGCGCCGATCCCGTGGCGCCTGAAGGCCGTGTGGGCGCACCACCGCTACGTGGTGGGGATCAAGGACGGGGCACGCGCTTGAAGCTTTTCAGTAGACAAGTGGTGTAACTCGTGGAACCTGTATCGAGTGTACGAAACCGCCGACGAACTCACCTGGCAGTCGTCGCACTCTATGCCATGCTGGCGCTGGTCACCACCTGGCCGCTGGCGCGCCACCTGTTTACCCACGTGCCGGGCAGCTATACCTGGGCGTTCGACGAGTATACGTTTGTGTGGAACACGTGGTGGTTTCGCTACAGCGTGTTCAACCTGGGGCAGAGCCCACTCTATACCACCCACATTTTCTACCCGCTCGGCATCAGCCTCGTCCTCTACACCTACAACCTGTTCAACGCGCTCCTCTCGCTCCCGCTCCAGCCGTTCCTCCCCCTCCCGGCGATCAGCAACCTGATCTTTCTCTTGACCACGGTCGTCAGTGCGTATGGCACGTTCCTGCTGGTGGGCTACCAACTGCGGGAAACAGGGATCAGGTATCAGGAAGGAGGCGCGTTCCCCAATTCCCTAGTTTCCCTCTTTCCAGCTTTCCTGGCCGGCCTCATCTATGGCATTGGCTCCTACCGGATGGTGTACGCGGCCATGGGCCACTATGACATGTGGAGCACGGCGTGGATCCCGCTCTACGCCCTCTACCTGCTGCGCACGGTGCGCGAGCCGGGGTGGCGCAATGCGCTGCTTGCCGGGGTCTTGTTCGTGCTCGCCCTGCTGGCCGAGATGATCTTGGGCGTTTTTCTGGCGCTGCTGAGCCTGATCCTGGTCGGCTTTGCCCTGCTCCGCCAGCGGCGCGAGCCGGGCGAGGTGGCCGGGGGTGGGCGCGCCCTTGTGGGGCGGCTGGCTGTCGCCGTGTTGGTCGCCGTCCTGCTCTATCTGCCGCTGGCGGTGCCGATCCTGCGCGAAATGAGCGCCGGGTACGAGCTGGCCGGCTGGGGCGACGCGGAAAAGCTGTCGGTCGACCTGGCCGGGCTGGTCACGCCGACGCCGCTCCACCCACTCGGCGGGGAGTGGGTGGAGACGCTGCGCGAGACGCGCGAGGGGACCGCTCGCTTTCGAGATGTGAACACGGTCTTTTTGGGCTGGGCCGGGCTGGCGCTGGCGGTCGTGGGCACTGTGGCCTACAGGCGGCGGCTGGCGGCGTGGATCACGTCGTTCGTCGTGTTTACGCTGTTTAGCCTGGGGCCGCTGCTCCAGATCAATGGGCGCTCTTTGTTCAACCTGGACGGGCTGGAGGTGAATGTCCCGCTGCCCTTTATCCTGCTCCACTACCTGCCTGTGATCAAGGCCAACCGCGTGCCCAACCGGTTCAGTGTGGTGTTGATGCTCGCGCTGGCCGTGCTCGCCGGGTTTGGGGTGCACTGGTTCATGAAGGTAGCCAGTGAAAAGCGGCAAGGGAGAGGCGGGCTGGCTCGCCGTGTGCGCACGTTTCTCCCTCTCCCTCTGGGCTTATTCCTGGCTTTTTTTGTCGTTTTCGAGCATTGGTCGGTGCCGCTGCCGCTGACGGACGCCCGGATTCCCGAGGTGTACGACGAGATGGCGGCCGATCCTGATGACTATGCTATCCTGCAACTGCCGATGGGGTGGCGCAACAGCTTTGGCGTGCAAGGGGCGGAGAGCACGCTGACCGAGTATTATCAGACGTACCACCAGAAGCGGCTCCTGTCGGGCAACATCTCGCGCAATCCGCCTTACAAGTTTGACTATTTTCGCCAGGTGCCGATCCTCGATGCGCTGATCACGATCCAGACCTACGGCGAGGTTGACGGGGAGCGGCGCGCGGCTGACCGTGAGGGCGCAGGCGAGTTTGTCTCGTTCTATGACGTGCGCTATGTGGTCGTCGCGCCCGGCGTGCCCGGCAGGCCGCCCTATGTCGACACGCGCGACGAGGCGGTGGCCTACGTCGAGGAGGTGCTGCCGGTGGAAAAGGTGTACGACCGCGACGGCTGGCTCCTCTACCGGGTGGCGCAGCCGGCGCGGCCACAGGCACTGGCCGTCGATGTCGGGTCGGAAGAGCGGCTGGCGGACATGGTGGTGGGCGAGGGGTGGGCCGGCGCCGAGGTGGTACAGGGTGCCACGGCCCGGTGGGCTGTGGCGCAGGAAGCGCAGCTTTTCTTGCCGTCGGCGCCCGGATCTGACTATCAGTTGGGGGTGGGCATGTTGCCCTTTGACTATCCGGGCGCGCCCGAGCAGGGAGCGCGCCTGATCGTGAACGGCGAGCGCTTGATGCGCGTGCGGGTGGCGCCGGGCTGGAACGTCTACCGCTGGGATGTGCCGGAGGAGGCGCTGCGCGCGGGCCTGAACGACGTGCGCCTGGAGTTTGACCAGACGGAGATGCCTGGGCGCGTGCTGGCTGCCAGCGGGGCGATCGGCTCTACCGGCGTGCGCGCGCCGGTGCCGATCGAGGTAAACAGCGGAGGAGCGGCCGGGTTCGCCTACATTACGCTGGGCGAGGCGGGGGACGAGGTGGATGGCTCGGTGCACAGCCCCGGCTACAATGTGGCGCTGGTCGATGCCAGGAACGGCCGGCTGGTGGAGCGTGCGGGCTTTGACACGACGCCCACAGGCAGCGAGGCCCAGGCGGCGGCGCTGGCCGAGTACCTGTGGGCTATCCCCAATGGCCGCATCGTGGTCGTCGCGGTGCAGGGCGATGGCGGCGCGCGGCTGACGGACGAGGCGGTCGCGGCGCTGGGCACGATCGGCGCGCAGCAGGATCTGCGCGGCACGGAAGGGTGGTCGCACGCGATCGTCGGCGTCAAGGGCGCCGCACCGGGCACGGCTGCCGAGGTCGCCGGACCGGAGGGCGGCTGGCTGCGGGTTGCAGCCGATTGGCGCCCCCTGGCCGCCGCCATCGACTCGCTGCGCTGGGAGCGTGTAGAATGATCAAGATTCCATGCCACCGGCACAATCTAGGGGCTCACTGGCTGGCTGGCGGATTGGCCAGGTAGGAGGTGTCGATGCTCGATCGCTTGTTATCGCCTGTCATCCAAGATCCGGAGGCTGTCGCCCGGGGCCGGGTGGTCAACCTCCTGGCCCTGGTTGTGGCGGGGATCATTCCCCCCTATATCCTGGTCACGACGCTGACGACCCCCGGGGCGATCACGCCGGCGGGTTTTGCCCTCCTTGGGGCTGCCGTCTTGCTCAGCCTGGTGACGTATGCACTCGCCAGGCGAGGCCGGGTACGGCCGGCGGGCTACTTGCTGCTCATGGGTCTGTTCGTCGCCATCAGCCTGTACCAGCTCGATCCGGGGAATACGATCACCGACCTGGTGATGGCTCCTATGCTCTATGTGCTGGTCATTCTGCCTGCTGGGTTTGTGCTCCACCCGCTCGCGTCGTTCGCCGTCACCACGCTGGCCCTCGTCTATACTGCCGGGCTGCTGTGGCTGGCCCCGCCCCCTGTCTTTGCCGGCTATGAAAACCAGGCCGCTTTTTGGTCCAACGTCGTTTTTGCGTACGCGGTGGCGTATGTCCTGTCTGCCCTCGCCTGGGTGTTTAACGACGGGCTCGACCGCGCGCTCCGGCAGGCACAGGCCCAGAACCAGGTACTGCGCCAGACAGCCGTGGCGCTCGAGGGTGAGCGGGCCCGGCAGGTGGAAACTGCGCGCGAGATTCGCGACGTGGCCGAACGCCTGGCCGAGTATTCCGCACGCCAGGCTCGTGGCTCGAACCGGCAGGCGGGTGCCGTGGCCCAGGTGTCGGCCTCTGTGGCCGAGCTGAACCAGGCGGCGCACGAGATTGCCCGCAACGCAGCGGCTGTGGACGACGCGGCGAGCTGCACCCTGGCGGATGCGCGTGAAGGGCACGAGATTGCAGCTATCCACGATGAGGCCATTTCGCAGGTCGAGGCACAGGCCGAGATGGGGGCTTCTCACGCCGCGGCGCTGGAGGAACGGCTGAGGCGGATCGGCCGTGTGGCGAACATTATGAGCCACATCGCGTCGCAGACGCAGCTCGTGGCGTTTAACGCGACGCTCGAAGCGGCAGAAGCGGGGGTTCCCGGGCAGCGTTTTGGCGTGGTCGCCGCCGAGGTCAAGGATCTGGCTTCCGACTCGCTGAAGCAAGTCAAGCTCGTAGACGATATCCTGCGCCAGGTGCGCGAGGCCGGGGAGTCGGTGGTATCGCTCTCCGATGAGCAGATGGCTGCGGCCCGGCAGGGCACGGCGCTGACGAGCCGCTTGCGGGCGGCGACCGAGGCGATCATGGCCTCGGCGACAGAGATGGCCACGCGGGCCAGCCAGATCCAACAGGCGACGGCGCAGCAACAACAAGCTAACGAGCAGGTGCTCGTCTCGATCCAGGAGATCCAGACGGTCGTCGATCGCTGGGTGGTCAGCAGCTACCAGATGGACGAGCTCGTGTCGCGCTTGCAGTCGCTTGCCGTGCAGGCGAACACGGCCTGACAGCCGCATGGTGCACACTCCAGAGCGGCGTGCCAGCCAGGCCGGTGTGGTAGACGGGATCATTGGCCTCGGCCTCGCCCTGGGCGCCCTTGGCCTCTACCGGGCAACGCTTGCCCCCACGCTCCTGGGCGGCGACGCAGGCGAATTCCAATTCGTGCCGCCCCTGCTCGGTGTGGCCCACCCCACTGGTTACCCACTTTACGTGCTCCTGGGCTGGGTGTGGACTCACCTGCTGCCCATGGGCGACGTGGCTTTTCGCATGAATCTTTTTTCCGCGGTGGCGGCGGCGGCGGCCGTGGGCTTTTTTTACCTGGCAGCGCTGACCTTCTTGCGCCTGGCCGTCGCGCCCCGAGGGGCAACTTTTTCTCTTCCCGAGCCACCCCTTCTCATCCACCGCAGCGTGGCGGCCCTGGCCGCCGCCACGCTGGCCGTTACCCCCACTCTCTGGTCGCAGGCCGTGATGGCCGAGGTGTATGGCCTGCACATCCTGCTTGGCGTCTTGTTCTGTTACCTGCTGCTGGGGTGGGGGCAGCGACAGGACCCCCGTGCCCTGCGCCTCGCCGCGCTGATCTTGGGCCTTGGCCTGGCCCACCACCGCACGACTGTGCTGCTGGCACCGGCGGCCATCGTCTATGTGTGGCTGGTGGATCGCACGGTGTGGCGCGACAGGCGGCTACTGGCCCAGGCCGCGCTCCTGGCGCTGCTCCCCCAGCTTCTCTATCTCCTCATCCCACTGCGCGCACCCTATACGCCTTATCTCCACCTGGCCCTCGCGCCAGGCCGGGAGCTGGTGCTCTATGAGAACAGCCTGACCTCTTTTATCGACTTTGTGCTGGGCGGCCCTTTCGGCGGCTCACTGGACCTGTCTGTGAACCTGGTCGAGCGGGTGGCGATGGCCGCCACGCTGCTGCGCGCTGAGGTTGGATGGGCCGGCATTGTGCTCGCCGCGACAGGTGTGGCCTGGCTGGCCCTGACCCGGCGCACGGCCCTGCTGGCCCTCACGGGGGTAGCGTATCTGGGGATGGTGGCCTTTAACCTGGTGTACACCATCGGCGACATCATGGTGCTCTTTATCCCCTCGTACGCCCTCTTTGCTCTCTGGATCGCCCTCGGCGCGGGCGTGTGGGGCACACTGGTCGCCCGAGCTGCCGGGCGCCTGGCCAGGCGCCCCGTCTCTATGGAGCGCGTGGCCCTGCTGGCTGTGCTCCCTCTCTGTCTCCTCCCGCTCTGGCTGGCGGCGGCCAACTATGGCGACATTGACCGGAGCCAGGCCACATCGGTGGGCAATGGGTGGCGCAGGCTCCTGGCGCGGCCCCTGCCCGATGGCGCCGTGTTGGTCAGCGACGACAGGAACGAGATCATGGCGTTGTGGTATCTTCAGTATGTCGAAGGGGTGCGGCCGGATCTCCTCGGGCTGTTTCCGCTCATTACCCAGGAAGAGCCAGCGCTGGGCCACGTGCTCGACCTGGCGCTCAGCACGGAGCGCCCTGTGTATCTGATCAAAGAGATGCCCGGGATCGAGGTCAAGGTCGACGTGGTCAGCGAAGCCGGGCTGTGGCGCGTGGTGGGGCCGGCGGCGACAGGCCCCCCCGAGTACGAGGTGGGGGCAATACTCGATACCGGGATCGCGCTGGTCGGTTACGGCCGCGCACCACGCAGCCCGCATCCGGGGGAAATGGTGCAGGTGAGCCTGGTGTGGGAGGCGCTGGCCGAGATCGAGTCGCCATACCAGAGTTACGTGCACCTGGTGGATGCTAGCGGCCAGGCGCTGGCGCAGAGCGATCACCGCCCAGGAGAGATTTTTTATCCGACGACCCAGTGGCGCCCCGGAGAGCGGCTGCGCGACGACCATGCGCTCGACGTGCCCCAGGATACCGCGCCGGGCGTCTACCGCCTCGTGGCGGGTATGTACCAGCTCGCAGAGGATGGAGCCATTGTCGCAGCCAGCGATCCGATCACCCTGGGCCCGGTGGCGGTGAAAAGTGGTGCAGGGCCTGGCGCCGCCGAGCCTGGCGCTGCCGAGCCGGCTTGTCCTGCTGAGGTAGTTTTTGGCGGGGAGATCGAGTTACGCGGCTACGAGGTGGTGGCGGGCGGTGACGGGCTGGAGATCACGCTGCAGTGGCGTGCCCTCAGGCCGCCGGTGTCGGACGATACGGTCTTTGTGCACCTGGTGGACCCTGGGGGTGAGATCGTGGCCCAGGGCGATGCGCCGCCTCAGGGCGGCGTGTACCCCACGTCGGTGTGGGATGCCGGCGAGGTTGTGCTGGACGTGCACTGGCTACGCCTGCCCGCCGGGACATCTGCCACAGATCTGGACGGCTACCAACTGCGCGTGGGCCTCTATGACCCCCGCAGTGGCGAGCGGCTGCCTGCCTCTACCGGCGGCGACAGCATCAGCTTTCCGCTGCCGCCTTTACCCTGAATTGATCTTTTTCCTGTATCTTTCCCCCCTTTATTGAGATGATACTTTTTCCCCAGGCTGGCCGGTGGCTTTACAGATCGGCCAGGAGCTGCATTGCGCGCTCACGGTAGGCTCCCAGGGTGTCGAGGTCGACGGCACGCTGGAGGTGGCGCCGGGCTGCCTCCACCTGGCCTGTGCGCGCGTACACCATGCCGATGTGGTAGTGGGCAGTGGTCAGGTGGGGATCGAGCTCGAGCGCCTGCTCCAGCGCGCGCGTGCTTTCTGTTGCCCTGCCGGCGAGAAAGAGGGCCCATCCGAGCAGATCGTGTGTCCGTGGGTCGTGGGGGGCGAGCGCCACTGCCGCCTGGGCGGCGGGCAGTCCGCCCTGTTCCACACGATAGAGGTGATCGAGGTAGAAGTGGGTGAGAAGGAGCTGAAACTCTATGTCACCCGGCGCTGTTTCCACAGCGCCCACGTACCACTCTTCTGCCTGGTCGTACTCGCCCAGGGCGACAAAGGCTTCTGCCATCTCGACCCGCACGGCGGCATTCTGGGGGTCGCGCTGTGCCGCTTCCCACAGGGCAGCCTGGGCCGCGGGCAGGTTGCCCACCTGCTTGTTGTGCAATCCAAGAAAGTAATAGGCGAGCACCGAGTGGGGATCCAGCCGTAGCGCTTGCTCCAGGAGGGGGCGCGCCTCGCCCGTGGCGCCCATGAGATCGAGCGTGTGGGCGAGGTAGGCGAGCGGCTGCGCATCGCCGGGGGCGAGCGCCGCGGCACGAGCCAGGTGGCGCCGGGCCAGGGGCAGCTCGCCGCGCCGCAGAAACGCCGTGCCGAGCAGCATCTCGCGCCGCGCGGGCAGCCCCTGTGCATCGGCCTGGGCTGCGGCGTCCAGAGTGGCTACCAGGTCGGCGTCGCCTGCCGCCTGGAGGTTGTGGGCTGCCGCCGCCAGGTCATCGACGAGGCTGAGCCGGCCAAGGAGAGCGTGGGCCTCTGTGGCGACGGGGGAGGGGGGCGCGGCAGCCAGGGCGCGCTGTGCGTGGTGTTCCGCCTGATCGAAGCGGCCCTGGGCGAGGTTGCCCCGCGCGAGTGCCACGAGCACGCGCGGCTCGGCCGGCGCCAGGGCCTGGGCACGGTACCAGGCCGCCAGTGCCGCCGCCCAGTCACCCTCGCCAGCTCGCGCCTCGCCCAATCCGAGCCAGGCGGCGAGGCCGCCGCCGCGCTGCTGGGCCTGCACAAAAGCCTGTGCCGCCTGGCCAAAGCGACGCTGGTGCAAAAGCACCTGGCCGCGGCACAGGGCCGGCTGTGGCGACAGCGTGTCGAGCTGGCTGGCGTCACTGTAGGCGTCGAGGGCTGCGCCGTATTCCCCGGCAATGCGGTGGGCCTCGGCGCGCCGCATTGTTTCTGTGTAGGCGCGCGGATAGGGCACCAGGCCTGCGAGGAGCACGCCCAGCGCCACGAGGACGATCTTGAAGATGGCCCATCCGGCCCGATTTTCGTTCGGCATCGACTGGTATTGCCTCGACAGGCGAATTCTAGCACACTTTTTCAGGCTCGACAACCATGAGCCCTGTGATATTTGACAGCAAGCCGGAGAGCGAGTATACTCCGCCAGCATTCGAGAGGATGTACCTTTTCAGGTCAGCGACAGGCAGGTGGCTGAGGGGATGGACACGCACCACCCCATGGCTAGAACCAATATCTTTCCAATAAGCTTCCAGGCCCGTCTCGGGCCGCCCCCGGAGACGGGGGCTTGAGCCTTGTTTGAACGGTGTTGTGGCTAGAACCGCGACTGGAAACTGATTTGACAAGGCCATGGATGTGTGCTATAATGTGCAGGCTGACAGGGGTCAGCACACAAAGAACCTTGGACAAAAGGGAAGAGGTGGGTGACAGGGAGCCGGTCAAGGGTGTGATCGGACTTGACAGGGTGGGGTGGATGTGCTAGAATCGCCCCCTGTCGCAAGAGAGCGGACCTTAACAACTGAAGAGTGATAGGAAAGAACCAGCGTTTCGAAGGGAGCTACGGCCT
>JAFGIA010000361.1 GCA_016929795.1 Anaerolineae bacterium | reverse complement strand
CTCACCGAGCCGCCGGTTCTGGTCAGGACGGATGACACGATCAGCTTCCAATGGGATCTGGGCTCCCCCGACCCGGCCGTGAATGACGACTATTTTTCCGTGCGCTGGACGGGAACCATCACCGTGCCAGCAGGCACCTACGGGTTCACCATGGGCAGCGACGACGGCAGCCGCCTCTGGATCGACGATCAGCTCGTCATGGACCATTGGGATGAATGCTGCACCTACTGGCAGGCGCTCGTGTCCCTCGCGGAAGGCCCACACGACGTCGAGATGGAGATGCACGAGCACGAAGGGGCTGCCTGGGCGCAACTGACCTGGCAGCATCTGCTCCTCAACCCGGCCTCCGACGAGAACTATTCTCCTTCATTGACGCGCGATGGCGACGACAATGCCGTGCTGACGTGGCAGGACAACGAATGGCGCATCCATTACGCCCTGTTCGCGAACGATGGGGCCGTGCTCAGCCAGCCAGCGGTCTACGATACGGCGCATGGCAGCGAGTTTGGCCTCAATTACTCGGGCGCCGGGAACGGCACGCTGCCCGGCCCCGACCTCAGAATCCAAAAGACGGCTGCGCCGGACCCGGTGGAGGCGGGAGATCTCCTGACCTACACCCTCGTCGTCGAGAACCTGGGCAACACGCAGGCCACAGGCGTCACCATCACCGACACCCTCCCGGCGGACACGGCCTTCGCCCGGGCGGATGAGGGCGGCACCCTGGTGGGCGGCGAGGTACGGTGGACGGGCAAGACAGTGGCCGCCGGACAGGAGCTGACCGTCACCTTTGCCGTCACGGTCACCACACCGCTGACCAATGGCACCCTGATCAGCAACCTGGCGTATGGCGTGGAGAGCGCCGAGGGCGCCACCGCCACCGGCAGCCCGGTGACCACGGTCGTCGAGAGCACACCCATGCTCAGCGTGACCAAGACTGCCGCCCCGGATCCAGTCGAGGCCGGCGGCCTGCTCACCTACACCCTCGTCGTGGCCAACGGCGGCAACGCCCACGCCACCGGCGTGATCCTCACCGACACCCTCCCGGTCAGCACCACCTTTGTGTCTGCCACCGCCGGGGGCGCCCTGGTGGGCGGCGAGGTACGGTGGACAGGCCAGACGGTGGCAGCCGGTGCTACCCTGGCCGTCCACCTAGTCGTGCGCGTCGACAGCTCGCTCGCGGCGGGCGACACGCTCGCCAACAGCGACTATGGCGTGCGCTGCACACAGGTGCTGACACCCGTGATGGGGACGCCAGTCACCACCGGTGTGGTCGTGACACGATGGCGGACCTATCTGCCGATCGTGCTGCGCCAGTACCCGTGAGGATGAAACCACTCTGATCAGCAACCGGGTGCGGCGCAATGCGCCTGGCGTGTGCATTGCGCCGCACCCACTGCCTCCCCTCAATTTGTTTTCTCTGTCCCGCGTGGTATAATGCGCCTTATGAAGAATATCGACGAGGCGAGCCGCACCGACGCCGGCTCCTGGCTCGAAACAGGCACCCGGCTCCTGCTGACGCTGGTCGCCCTGTTCCTGCTGGCCGGCCTGGGCCACTGCAGTCCGCGCCGGGCACTCGATACGCCCGCCGCCACCCCGGCCATGGCGCGCCTGCACGTCGACGTGCGCCCGGCGGGCGCCCGCGTCCTGGTCGACGGCCTGCGCAGCGGCACTTCGCCTGTCTCGCTCGACCTGCCGGCCGGCTCCTACACCGTCCGCGTCGAGCTCGATGGCTACGAGCCGCTGGGAAAAAGCGTCGATCTGCCCCCCGGCGAGGCAGTCACCCTCGACGACGACCTGATCCCTCTCGCCACCCCCCTACCCGACGACACGCCGCGGGCCGGCGCCTTCCTCCCCACCCTCCCCAACGACGGCCTTCCGCTGCCTGACCTGCTCGTGCGCAGCGTCTACACCACGCTCGAAACGGGCGGTGACTGCGACTATACATCCACCCAGCTTGGCTCGCGGATCACGATCGCCAACGAGGGGGGCTCACCATCCGGCCCCTTTCTCCTCGAGCTGAACGACGTCCGCTACCCCGTCACCGCCACCATCCCTGCCGGCGGCACCATCTCGCCCTGGTTTCCCAACTATGCCTACGGCAGCGAGACACGCATCGTGCTTGACGTCGACGACGAGGTAGAGGAATCGAACGAGGAGAACAACGTCTTCCAGGGCATGGTTCCCATCCCCACGCTGCCGCCCACCTGCACGCCTGCCAGTGAGCCGACGCCGACCCACACGCCAACACCGCCCCCGTCATCCACCCCTCCCCCTTCCCCAGTCGTCGTGCGCCAGGGCCAGGTCACCATCTCGACCTACCCCTATGCCGGGTTCCTGACCATGGGCCACAACGCCCAGTACAACATCTCTTATCCCATCCTCGACCGTGGCGCCTATGACGCGTCCAGTCCGGTGCCGTCTGACGCCACCTATCAGACACTGATCGTCGAGAACGAATACCTGGCACTCACCTTCCTGCCAGAGCTGGGCGGCCGCCTGTACGAGATCGTCTACAAGCCCACGGGCCACCGCGAGACCTACCGCAACCCTGTCCTCAAGCCGAGTCCCTGGGGACCGCCTGAGCAGGGCTGGTGGCTGGCGGTGGGTGGCATCGAATGGTGCCTGCCCGTCGAAGAGCACGGCTACGAGTGGGGTGTGCCGTGGCAGATCGAAACAGAACCCGACGCGAGCGGGGTCACGGTTCTGCTGCGCGACTCGACGGCCACCGATCGCGTCCGGGCCGTCGTCGCGGTCCGCCTCGAAGCCGGGGCCAGCGCTTTTACCATCCGCCCGCGCATCGAGAACCCGACCTCCGCCGCAGTGCCGGTCAAGTATTGGATCAACGCCATGCTCGCCCCCGGGCCTGGCAACTCGCCATCGGCCGATCTACGCTTCCAACTTGCCGACGCGATCACGTCGGTCACCGTCCACAGTCGAGGCGACGACACCTTGCCCCCACCGGGTGCCCGCATGGATTGGCCTATCGCCAACGGCATCGACTATAGCCGCCTGGGCAACTGGAACCGCTGGCTCGGCTTTTTCCAAGATCCCGCCGCCGGCGATTTCATGGCCGTGTACGACGAGGGGCACGACGAAGGCATCGTCCGCACCTTCTCTGCCGCAAACACACCTGGCGCCAAGATCTTTGCCTTTGGCTGGCTCGATCCGATCCCGGCCAGCAACTGGACCGACGATGGGTCGAGTTATGTCGAGATGCACGGCGGCGCCGCGCCCACCTTTGACACGAGCGTCACCATCCCGCCCGGCGGTCACGTCGAGTGGACCGAAACGTGGTACCCTGTCGCCGGCCTCGGTGGCCTGCGCTATGCCAACGCGCTGGCGGCGCTGAATCTGACGGCCGCCGGTCGCCAGGCCCACCTGGCCGTCGCCACGACGCAGCGCTGGACCGGCGACGTCGTCCTATCGCTCGACGGCCAGGAGCGCTGGCGGCAGCAGGTCAGCCTCGTTCCCGGCCGTGTCTTCCTGCACGACGTGCCCCTCGACGGCGACGTGCCGGCAGCCGGGCGCCTATCGCTGTCGCTGGCAAGTGAGACGGGCGTGCTTGCCGCCGAGTATCACGCCCCCTATTCCTTACCATGAGCGGTCTTCAGGCCTTGTTCCGATCAAAGCGCCCCGAGGCGAAGCAGGTTCCGGTCCCCGCCAGGCTTCCGCCCCTCGAAGGCTTGGAGCGCGCACCCCTTGCCACCGGCCAGCCGCGCCACACCTGGCTGTGGACCCTCGTGGTCGCGCTCATCGTCGTCCTTCTGCTCGCCTACATTGTCGCGCTGGGCATCATGGGCGTGTACGACGGCCTGAAGGAGCGCGCACAGGAAAGCGGGCGCATCGCCCAGGAGCACTACCTTCTCGGGCTGGAGCACCTCCAGGCGGAAAACTATGAGCTGGCCATCGGCGAGTTCGAGCTTGCCCTGCGCCACGACTCGAGCCTGCAAGACGCCCGCCTCTACCTGCGCGAGGCCAAGGAAAAGGCGCGCGCCCTGGTTCAGCCTACCTCAGAGACGCGCCAGGAAGCAGCACGCCTCCTCTACCAGCAAGCCGTCGCCGAGTACGAATCTGGCAACCTGCGCCAGGCAGTCGCCATCCTCGACGAGCTGCGTGGCATCGATCCAGCCTTCCAGGTTGAGAACGTCACCATCATGCTCACCACGGCCCACCACCGCCTTGGCCTCGACGCCGTCGCCGGGGACAACCTCGACGATGCCACCGCTCATTTCGAGACCATCCTCTCCCTCAAACCCGAAGACAAGGATGCCCAGGACCAGATCAACCTGATTCGCCTCTACACCGCCGCGCTCAACTACTGGGACCGCGACTGGCCAGCCACCATACAGGCACTCAAAGGACTATACGCCCTGGCCCCCGATTACAAAGATGTCCAGGCGCGGCTGCACGCCGCCTACGTCTATAACGCCGAGGCGCGCATCGCCCAGGATGAGTGGTGCCAGGCGGCAGACCAGTATGCCGCCGCCGTCGAGGTGCTGCCCCGCGAAGACACAGTCGACCAACGCGACGAGGCACGCATCCGCTGCCAGGCCGCTCGCCTGCCGGCGACGGCCACCAGGCAGCCGACAGCCACGCGCGCGACCGCGCCGCGCCCGACGGCTACCAGTGACGCCCTGTTGCCAGGCAGCGGCACCGCCGCAGGCGAAGCGACGCCCGCGAGCCAGGCAACCCCCAGCCCACAGATGGCCGTCGACGCACAGGGTCGCATCGCCTTTCCCAGCTTTGACGCCGTTCGCCAGCAGGAGGATATCTACCTCGTCGATCTGGCCCAGCGAGACGCGCGGCTCCTCGTGTCCAATGCACACCAGCCCGCTTTTGGCCCTTCTGGCAGCCGCCTTGCCGTTCGCAGTCTCGATCCGCAGCACCTGGGGCTCAGCATTTACGATCTGGGCGGCACTCAAACAGGCGAGATGACCACGCATGCCGAGGACTCGGCGCCTGCCTGGTCGCCCGATGGCGGCCAGATCGTCTTTGCCTCGAACAAACACGGCGATCGCAAATGGCGCCTCTATGTCATCTCTCCCGGCCAAGTGCGGGGCGAGGGGCAGGAGTGGGGCTTTGGGCGCTTGCCCGCCTGGTCGCCGGCAGGCAGCCAGATTGCCTATCACGGCTGCGATGAGCGTGGCGACAACTGTGGCATCTGGCTCATCCAGCCCGGCGGATTCAGCCCGGCCCGGCTTACGACCCACGCCAGCGACACGGCCCCTGCCTGGTCGCCAGACGGCAGCCAGGTGGCCTTTGTCTCCACGCGCACGGGCAACTGGGAGCTATTCGTCATCGACATTGCCACCGGCCAGGAACGCCGCCTCACAGACCACACGGCCGACGATCTCGGCCCAGTGTGGTCGCCCAACGGCCGCCAGATCGCCTTTCTCTCCAACCGCGGTGGTGTGTGGGCGATCTATATCCTCGACCTCAAATCGGGGCGCGAGCAAAAACTGATCGCCACCGGCGACAATTACCCCGACCCCACCGCCGAACGCCTGGCATGGATCCCCTGACCCCAACCCTCATCCTGCGCCCCCTCGTACCCAGCAACGGCCTCAGCCGTGACCATTCAAGGAGACACCGGCTATGCGCATCGTAATCACCGGCCACAAAGGCCAGCTCGGCCAGGCACTTCAGCACACCTTCGCCGGCCATGACATCCTCGGCATCGACTTGCCCGAGCACGACATCACCGATCCCCGTGCCACCGCAGACGCCATCGTCCACTGGCAGCCCGACCTCGTCATCCACCCTGCGGCCATGACCGACGTCGACGGCTGCCAGCAAAACCCCGACCTCGCCTTCCGCGTCAATACTTTGGGCACGCACAACGTCGTTCTCGCCTCCGCACGAGCCGGCGCCGACCTGGTGCACATCAGCACCAACGAAGTGTTCGACGGCCGCCTCGGCCGCCCCTACTACGAGTGGGATACTCCCTCTCCCCTGAGCGTCTATGCGCGCTCCAAGGCCGGGGCCGAGTTCTATGTCCGCAACCTGCTCCCCAACTACTATATCGTCCGCACCTCCTGGCTCTATGCGCGCGGGGGCAGCAACTTTGTCACAAAAATCATCGCCGCTGCCGACAGGCACGGCGCCTTGCGCGTCGTCATCGACGAGATCAGCGCGCCCACCTACGCACCCGACCTGGCCGCCGCCATCGGCCAGCTCGTCGAGACGCGCCACTATGGCGTTTACCACTTGACCAACGCCGGATTCTGCTCGCGCTACGACTGGGCTCAAGAGATCCTCCGCCTCGCCGGCCGCGGCCATGTCCCCATCGAGCGCATCACCACCGACCAGTGGCCCCGCCCTGCTCCACCCCCTCTCTACGCTCCCATGGTCAACTTTGCCGCTGCTGCCCTGGGCATCACCCTCCGCCCCTGGCCAGACGCCCTCCGGGCCTACTTCTCTGGCGACTGACCCCATGCCTCTCCCCCTGGTACCCGATTCCCCACTTTCCCACTTTCCCACTTCTCCCCTCCCCCTCGCCTCCATCGTCATCCCCACCTACAACGGCGCCCACCACCTGCCCGTCTGCCTCGACGCGCTACGCGCCCAGGTCTACCCCGACGTCGAGGTCCTCCTCGTCGACAACGGCTCCACCGACGGCACCCAGGATCTGGTCGGCGAGCGTTACCCCGAGGTGCGCCTCCTCGAGATGGGCAGCAACCTGGGCCTGACCGGCGCCAACAACGCCGGCTTTCGCGCCGCCCGCGGCGACGTTCTCATCTCGCTCAACAACGACACCGAGGCCGATCCTGGCTTTGTCGCCGCCCTGGTCGACGCCCTGCGCGCCCAGCCCGAGGCCGGCATCGCCGCCGCCAAAATGCTCCTCTTTGACCGGCGCGACGTCCTCCACTCTGCCGGCGACGGCTACCGCGTCGACGGCCTCCCCTTCAACCGCGGCGTGTGGCAGCGCGACAAGGGCCAGTTCGACACAGCCGGCTGGGTCTTTGGCGGCTGCGGCGGCGCCGTCGCCTACCGCCGCGCCATGCTCGACCAGATCGGCGCCTTTGACGAGTCCTTCTTTATGTACTGCGAGGACGTCGACCTCAACTGGCGCGCCCAGCTCGCCGGCTGGCGTGCCTGGTACACGCCCCACGCCATCGTCTATCACAAGCTCAGCGCCACGGGCGGCGGCCCGATCGCCAGCTACTACACCGGCCGCAACACGCTGTGGGTGGTGGCCAAAAACTATCCCGACGCGCTCCTGAAAAAATACCGCCCCCTCATCCTCCGCGCCCAGTGGGCCATCGCCCGCGACGCCCTGCGCGCCTGGCGCGGCGCCGCCGCCCGCGCCCGCCTCCGCGGTCAGCTCGCCGGCCTGCGCGGCTGGCCGCGCATGAAGGATGCCCGCCGCGCCATTCAGTCCACGCGCCGCGTGTCTGACGAGTACGTCGAGTCGCTGCTCACGCCCATGGAACAAGGGTAAGTACCATGCCGAGCCTGGTGTTGATCATCACCCCAGCACTGCTTTTACCCTTCTGCCTCGGCATTTTTCTCACCTCCAATCGACTGATAACACTGCTTCTTCGAAACCTACATCCGCTAGGCAGCCCGTCAGCCATTGCAGTTGCCAGCCAAACTTGCAGACAAGGTGGATCTTTGTGTATAATGGTTAAGAATAGGACGGAGGTTGGAATGGAAGGTTCGAGGATCCTTCAAGATATTGATTCCTTGCCAGCAGAAGCACAGAGGCAAGTGATCGACTTTATCGCATTCTTAAAGACACGCTATCGAACCATGCCAGACGCTTCCAAGAGCAGGCGGAAGCTGATGGACGAGCCCTTTATCGGCATGTGGCGCGATCGAGATGATCTGCAGGAGAGCAGCACCTGGGTACGTGAACTGCGGCGTCGCGAGTGGGAGCGCACAGCATGAGTCTGACGGTCGTCGATACCGATATCCTGATCGATGCGGCTCGCCAGGTTCGCGAGGCCATTGATTGCCTTCAGCAGATCGAGCAAAGGTCGGCGTTGGCGACTAGCGTGATTACGCAGATGGAGCTCTTTGCAGGCTGTCGTAACAAGGTTGAATTGCGAGACACTGAACGATTTCTGCAGCGCTTTCAGATCATTGCCCTCGATGACCAAACATGCCAGGTTGCTGTTGACCTGTTGCGCGAGTATCGCTTGAGTCACAGTCTGGCCATCCCTGACGCTTTGATTGCTGCAACCGTTTTGACACTGAGCTGTGAGTTTGTCACAAAGAATCAAAGAGATTACCGTTTTATCGACGGATTACAGTTGTTGCCCTATCCCTGAATCCCGGCTCAAAAGCACGACCCTTACGAGGTGAGAAAAATGCGACGACCTATCCTGGCTGGCAACTGGAAAATGTTCAAGACCATGTCCGAAGCGCTCGACTTTGTCCGGCTCATCCTCCCTGGCCTGGGCGAGATCGCGACCGTCGACCGCGTCCTCTGCCCCCCCTTCACAGCCCTGGCCCCCGTCCGGCAGCTTCTGGGCCCGCGGGGCGGCAGCGACGTGGGCCTCGGCGCGCAGAACATGCACTGGGCGGAAGAGGGGGCCTTTACCGGCGAGATCTCGCCGCTCATGGTGCAGGAGCTGTGCGAGTATGTCATCCTCGGCCACTCGGAGCGGCGCGCCCTGTTCGACGAGACCGACGAGGGCGTGAACCGCAAGGTGAAGGCAGCCCTGGCCCACGGCATCACGCCCATCGTGTGCGTGGGTGAGACGGAAGCCGAGTACGACGCCGGGCGCACCGACCAGGTCGTCAGCGCGCAGGTGGGCGACTGCCTGGCCGGCCTGTCGCCGCGCGACGTGACGCGCCTCGTGATCGCCTACGAGCCAGTGTGGGCCATCGGCACAGGCAAAGCAGCCACTCCAGGAGGCGCCGGCGCCGTCATTGCCCATTCCATCCGTGGTACCATCGCCCGCCTTCTAGACGACGACGTGGCCCAGGCGGTCCGCGTGCAGTATGGCGGCAGTGTCAAGCCGGGCAACATCGCTGAGTTCATGGCCCATCCCGACATTGACGGAGCCCTGGTCGGTGGTGCCAGCCTCAAGCCCGATTTCGTCGACCTGGTACGCATCGCCGCCGAGACTGCGCGGGGGTAAGCACATCGTGCCATCACAAGGAGGTGGATCATGACCATTGACCCCAAGATCGAGCAGCTCCGTGCGCTGCGCGAGCAGGCCGCGGCAGGGGGAGGCCAGGCGCGGATCGACCGCGAGCACGCCAAGGGCAAGCTTACTGCCCGGGAGCGCATCGCACGCCTCCTCGACCCCGGCTCGTTCCGGGAGATGGATCAGTTCGTTACCCACCGCACGGTGGGGTTTGGCATGGAGGACCAAAAGTACCTGGGCGACAGCGTCGTCACCGGCTGGGGACGGATCGACGGCCGCCTGGTGTACGTCTTTAGCCAGGACTTTACCGTCTTTGGCGGCTCCCTGGGCGAGGTGCACGCCGAAAAGATTGTCAAAGTCATGGATCTCGCCGTCAAGAACGGCGCGCCGGTGATCGGGTTGAACGATTCAGGCGGGGCCCGCATCCAGGAAGGGGTCGTCAGCCTGGCCGCTTATGCCTATGTCTTTTTGCGCAACGTCCTGGCCTCAGGCGTCGTGCCGCAGATCAGCGCCATCATGGGGCCATGTGCCGGCGGTGCCGTCTATTCTCCCGCCATGACCGACTTTATCCTGATGGTCAAGAACACCAGCTTTATGCACATCACCGGCCCCGACGTCATCAAGGCCGTGACCCGTGAAGAAGTCACTTCCGAAGAGCTGGGCGGGGCGATGGTTCACAACGCCAGAAGCGGCGTGGCCCACTTTGCCGCCGAAGACGAGGAAGATGCCTTCTACCAGCTTCGTAAACTCCTCAGCTATCTGCCGCAGAACAACATGGAGGACCCGCCCTTTGTGCCCACCGACGACCCGGCTGACCGCGCCGACGAGGCACTCGATACCCTGGTGCCGGAACACCCCAACAAGCCGTACGATATCAAGGACGTCATCCGGCGTGTGGTCGACGACGGCGATTTTTTCGAGGTCCAGCAGCATTGGGCGCAGAACATCGTCATCGGCTTTGCCCGCCTCGGTGGCTTTTCCGTCGGCATCGTGGCCCAGCAGCCGATGGTGCTGGCGGGCGTGCTCGACATCGATTCGAGCACCAAGGCCGCCCGCTTTGTTCGCTTTTGCGACTGCTTTAACATCCCGCTCGTCACCTTTGAGGACGTGCCCGGGTTCCTGCCCGGCATCGCCCAGGAGCATGGGGGCATCATCCGCAACGGCGCCAAGCTGCTCTACGCCTACTGTGAGGCGACGGTGCCCAAGATCACGATCATTACCCGCAAAGCGTACGGCGGCGCCTACGACGTCATGAGCTCCAAGCACATCCGTGGCGACATCAACTATGCCTGGCCCACAGCCGAGATCGCAGTCATGGGCCCGGATGGCGCGGTCAATATCATCTTTCGCAAACAGATCGCCGCAGCCGAGGACCCCGAGGCAGAGCGCGAGCGGCTGGTGCAGGAATATCGCGACAAATTCGCCAACCCTTACATCGCTGCCGGGCGGGGCTATATCGACGACGTCATTGTCCCCCGAGAAACGCGCCCCCGCCTGATCGAGGCGCTGCAGATGCTGCAGAACAAGCGCGACAGCAACCCGCCCAAGAAACATGGCAACATTCCGCTGTAGAGGTCCATTGACGAGGAGGCGTCTGTGAGCACAAAGGAGCTGCACGAAAAACTCGATCGGCTTTTGGCCGCGGGCCGCCTGGAGGAAGTGGACAAACTGCTCGACGGCATGCGCCAGCAATCCCAGGAGCTTACCGCAGGCGCGCAGATGTGGCTGCACTACTACGCGGCGCGCCTCGCCTGGGCCAGGCAAAATTGGCGCCAGGCAGAGAGCGGCTTCCGGCAGCTCCTCGACCAGGACCTGCCGGTGGACCTGCGCGCCCAGGCCCTGCGCTGGCTGGCCGAGTCGCTGCACTATGGCGGGCAGTGGCAAGAGCAGCTCATCCTCGAACAGGAGGCACTCGTCCTCTCCTCCGTGCTGGGCGACGACAGCAACCGCGCCGCGATCTATGACCTGATGGGCTGGGCCCACCTGCGCCAGAGCCGGGTGCAAGAGGCACTGGTGGCGTTTGAGCACAGCCTGCGCCTGTGCCAGGGGTTGGGGTCACGCGAGTACGAATCGTGGGCGCTGAACAACCTGGGCCTGGCTTACCTGCGCATGGGCGACGCGGCCAAAGCCCTCGATGCCCACCGGGCCTCCCTTACCATCCGCCGCGAAGAGGGGCTGCACCAGGAAGAAGGGCGCAGCCTGCACAACATCGCCGAGGTGCTGGTACACCAGGGCCACTGGCGCCAGGCGGACAAGTATCTACGCGATGCGGAGGTGATCGCCCGCGAGCTCGACGACCAGATCGGACTGTCGTACATCATGTACACGCGCGGGCAGTGGGAAAAGGAGCAGGGCCGGCTGGAACAGGCGTTGGTGGCCTACCGCCAATCGCTGGCGCTGCGCACCGCCGTCGGCAGCCAGGTGTTGATCGCCGAGGTGCAGTGGGCCATCTCTGACACCCATCGCCTCGTCGGAAACTGGCTCAAGGCTGCCGAGCACGCGGAAAAGGCCGCCGAAGCCTGGCGCGAGGTGGTGCGCCCGTGGGGGGCTCGAGACCAGGTCACGGGAGCACCGGGGTCCGCCACGATGACCGGGGCAGCCGCCGGCGGCAAGGAAGGAACCGCTGCTCCGGAGCGAGACACGAAAGGAACGAACGACAATGCCTGAGCGGAAAAGGAGTATCACCGCAGCGGCAGAGACGCTGACCCAACCATTCACACACACCGTCCTGGGCCAGGTCGACAGCACCCCGGGGGCACCCGGGTATTGCGCCTACCTGAGCCGGTTCGAGGGCGCGTACCGCTTCCACAGCCATACCAAGGACGAGATGTACCTGGTCCTCGAGGGCGAGATCTTTATCGACTATTATGACGGCCCAAGCATCCCCGTGCACCAGGGCGAAGCGCTCGTGGTCCGCGCCGGGGAACAACACCGCTCGCGTGCCGAGGCCAGCGCGCTGGTGTTGATATTCAAGGCCGCCGATCTCTTTGCGGAATAGGAGACCTGTCTATGACTGATCGAACCACCAGCGCCCCCGCGACGGGGGCGCCGTCACCGGTCCGGATCTGTGATACCATCTTGCGCGATGCCCATCAAAGCCTGCTGGCCACGAGGATGCGCACCGACGACATGCTCCCGATCGCCGGGAAATTGGACCAGGTCGGATATTGGTCGGTAGAGATGTGGGGGGGAGCCACGTTCGACTCGGCCATGCGCTTTCTCAACGAGGACCCGTGGGAGCGGATCCGCAAGCTGAAAGCCAGGATGCCCAACACCCCATTCCAGATGCTGCTTCGCGGCCAGAACGTGGTCGGCTACAAGCACTACCCCGACGACGTGCTCGACCGGTTCGTCGTCAAGGCGCACGAGAACGGCATCGACGTCTTTCGAGTCTTTGACGCCCTCAACGACGTCCGGAACATGCGCCGCGCCATCGACTTTGTCAAGCGCGAGGGCGCGCACGCCCAGGGCGCAATCTGCTACACGATCAGCCCTGTGCACAACGTCGATACCTTTGTCGAGCTCGCCCACGTGCTCGAGGACATGGGCTCCGACACGATCTGCGTCAAGGACATGGCCGGCCTCCTGTCACCCTACGTCGCCTACGAGCTGATCGGCCGCCTGAAAGACAGGATCGGCGTGCCGGTCCAGTTGCACACGCACTATACGAGCGGCATGGCGATGGCCGCGGTGCTCAAGGCGATCGAGGCCGGGGTCGACATTGTCGACACGGCCATCTCCTCGCTGGCACTCGTCACGTCGCAGCCGCCGACCGAGACCCTGGTGCGCATCCTGCAAGAGTCACCACGCGACACGGGCCTGAACCTTGGCTTGCTGGCCGAGATCAGCACCTACTTTGCCCACGTCCGCAAAAAGTACGCCTCCTTTGAGAGCGGCATGCAGGGCGTCGACGTGAACGTGCTCCAGTTCCAGATCCCCGGCGGCATGCTCTCCAACCTCGTCTCGCAGCTCCGCGAGCAGGGGGCCGAGGATCGCTACGCCGAGGTGCTTGTCGAGGTCCCGCGCGTGCGCCAGGAGCTCGGCTTCCCCCCCCTGGTCACCCCCAGCAGCCAGATCGTCGGCACGCAAGCGACCCTGAACGTGATCCTGGGAGAGCGCTACAAGGTCATCCCCGGCGAGGTCAAGAACTATGTGCGCGGCTATTATGGCCGCCCGCCAGCGGCCATCGATCCCGAGATCAAGCAGAAGGCAATCGGCGGTGAGGAGCCGATCGAGTGCCGTCCCGCCGATCTGATCCCGCCGGCGTTGGAGCAGGCGCGCGCCGAGATTGGCGCGCTGGCCGAGAGCGAAGAAGACGTCATCAGCTATGCCCTCTTTCCGCAGGTGGCACGCCCCTTCCTGGAGCGCCGCCAGCGGCAGGGGGACGGGCGCGAGGCGCTGGTGGCAGCGGTCGCCGCGCTCCTCACGCAGCGCGAGACCTGCCGCCTCGCTCCCGTTGTCGAAAAGACGGGCCCGGCCATCTCACCGTGGAAGGTTGCCTGGCGGCCGCAGCGCGGCCGTTGGGGGGGCCTGCCGGCGGGAGCAGGAGGCGCACAATGAGCCACGAGTTTACGCTCAAGCTGGACGGCACAACCTACAAAATACGCGTGGATGGCAACTCGGTGCTCGTCGACGACCAGCCTTTCGTGATCGGATTCGACGACGACGGCCGGGTGCTCGTAGATGGCATTCCTTTCGACATCAACCTGGAAGAGGATCACGTCACGGCGGGCGGGATCACCTACGACCTGGCCGTGAAGGGACTGGTGGCCGAAAAAGCCGGCCCTCGTCGGGCTGCTGCAGCCGGCACGGCTGCCGGAGCAGGCGCTGTGACCGCCATCATGCCCGGCAAGGTCATTCGCCTGCTCGTGGCCGAGGGCGATGAGGTTGCCGAGGGCGACGTGGTGTGCATTCTCGAAGCGATGAAGATGGAGAACGAGCTCAAAGCCCCACAGGCAGGCGTGGTCAAGGCCGTGCACGTCACCCCCGGGCAAGATGTCGAGATGGGTGCCCTGATCGTCCAAGTCGCTGCGGCATCCGGCTGACCGTAGCACAACCCTCCGGGTTGTGGCAGCCGCAATCCAGAGGATTGCGCCACAAGGCCGATGACGGTGCCAGGCGCCAATCAGCTCGGAACCTTGTAGAAAAGCAGGAGTAACAGATGGCTGACCAGCATGCTGCAGCCAGCCACGACGCTGCAGACATCGAACAACTGAAGCAAGAATGGGAGAGCACCACGCTCGAGGACACCCTCTCCCACTACCCGGAGCGCCGGCCTCATTTCGAGACCGAGTCGGGCATCCCCGTCGAACGCCTCTTCACCCCCGCCGATGTCGAGGTTGACTATGCCCGCGATCTCGGCTTCCCGGGCGACTATCCCTTCACCCGGGGGGTGCAGCCCACCATGTATCGTGGGCGCCTGTGGACCATGCGCCAGTATGCAGGCTTTGGCACAGCCAGAGAGACCAACGAGCGCTACAAGTACCTGCTGTCCCAGGGCCAGACCGGCCTATCCGTCGCCTTTGACCTCCCGACTCAGATCGGCTACGACGCGGACGATCCGATCGCCGCTGGCGAGGTGGGCAAGGTCGGCGTCTCGATCTCGTCGCTTGAAAACATGGAGGCCCTCTTTGACGGCATTCCCCTCGACAGGGTGTCCACCTCGATGACGATCAACGCCCCGGCCACCGTCCTGCTGGCCATGTATGTCGCCGTGGGCAAAAAACAGGGGGTGGCCCCCAGCCGGCTGCGTGGCACGGTGCAGAATGACATCCTGAAGGAGTATATCGCGCGCGGCACCTACATCTATCCTCCGGGCCCCTCCATGCGCCTGATCACCGACCTCTTTGCCTACTGCAACCAAGCCGTGCCACAGTGGAACACGATCAGCATCAGTGGCTATCACATCCGCGAGGCGGGCTCCACGGCCGTGCAGGAGGTCGCCTTCACTCTGGCAAACGCGATCGCCTACGTCGAAGCAGCCCTGCGGGCCGGCCTGCCGATCGACGATTTTGCACCGCGCCTCTCCTTCTTTTTCAACGCCCACAACAACCTGCTCGAAGAGGTGGCCAAATTCCGGGCCGCGCGCCGCCTCTGGGCCCGCATCATGCGCGAGCGATTTGGCGCCGTCGACCCCCGGTCGTGGACACTCCGTTTTCACACCCAGACCGCCGGCTCGATGCTCACTGCCCAGCAGCCCGAGAACAACGTGGTCCGCGTCGCGCTCCAGGCACTCGCCGCCGTCCTCGGCGGCACCCAGAGCCTGCACACCAATTCGCGCGACGAGGCGCTCAGCCTGCCGACAGAGGAGGCGGTGCAGATTGCCCTGCGCACGCAGCAGATCATCGCCTACGAGAGTGGTGCCGCCGAATCGATCGACCCGCTGGCCGGCAGCTATCTCGTCGAAACGTGGACCGACGAGATCGAGCGGCGGGCGAGCGAATATATCGCCAGGATCGACGCCCTCGGCGGCGCGATGAAAGCGATCGAGCAGGGCTATGTCCAGCGCGAGATCCAGGACAGTGCCTACCGCTGGCAGCGCGCGGTAGATCGCGGCGACAAGGTCATCGTCGGCGTGAACCGTTTCGAGGGCGGCGCCGGGTCCGGCAGCACAAATGGCCTGGACATCCTGCGCGTCGATCCGGCCGTGGGTGAGCGCCAGCGTGCGCGGCTGCGCGCACTGCGCGAGCGGCGCGATGGCGAGGCGGTGTCGGCGAGCCTGGAGCGGCTGCGCGCTGCTGCCCACGGCGACGAGAACCTCATGCCCCTCATCCTCGACGCCGTCGAACGTTACGCCACCCTCGGCGAGATCTGCGGCGTGATGCGCGACGTGTTCGGTGAATACCAGGCATCGACGACCTTTTGACACATATTCAGCTCCATCGAATGGAGGGATTGACTGTGAAGATCGATCATATCGGCATCGTCGTGCGCGATGTTCAAGAAGCGCTTCAGGTCTACGAAACCGCCCTTGGACTGCCACTCGCACAGGTCATAGATGTGCCCGATCAGCAGGTCCGCGTCGCCTTCCTGCCCATCGGCGAGAGCAACATCGAGCTGGTACAGCCCACCTCGGGCGACACCGGCACGGCTCGCTTTCTCGAAAAGCGCGGCGAGGGCATCCACCACATCTGCATCGAGGTAGACAACATTGAGGCGGCGCTCGCCCAGCTACGAGCACACCAGGTGGATCTCATCGACCAGACGCCCCGCCAGGGTGCACATGGCCGGGTGGCCTTTGCCCACCCGAAAGGCATGCATGGCGTGCTGGTAGAGCTGGTGGAGCATCAACACGCTGAATAGTACCTGGAAGGCCGGAAGGTGGGAAGGTGGGCCGGCCCACCTTCCCACCTTCCGGCCTTCCAGTCCCCCATTTTCACAAAAATGTGTATCCGCTCAATAATCGGGGATGGGGGTGTGTGCGGGCACCGCACACACCCCCACTTCCCCCCTTTATTGAGATGATACGAAATTGTGGTATAATAAGTGGGCCGAGACAATCAGGTCTCGGGGCAGAACACGCGAAAGGGAGCGACCATGTTTGACGAGGATAGCCTCGAGTCTCTGGAGCGGGTGCAAGCCCGGTGGAAAAGAGAGACGCTCGACAAGACGCTGAGCCAACACCCGGAGCGCCTGGAGTCGTTCATGACCACTTCCAGCACACCGGTCGAACGCCTCTACACGCCTCTCGACGTCGCCAGCCTCGATTACACGCGCGACCTCGGCTTTCCGGGCGAGTATCCATTTACCCGCGGCGTCCACGCCTCCATGCACCGCGGCCGGCTGTGGACGATGCGCATGTTCGCCGGCTTTGGCACGGCCGAAGAGACGAACGCGCGCTACAAATACCTGCTCGACCACGGCGAGACCGGCCTGTCTGTCGCCTTTGACATGCCCACCCTGTACGGTTACGATACCGACGCGCCCGAGGCGCTGGGTGAGTTTGGCAAGTGCGGCGTCGCCATCTCCAGCCTGGCCGATATGGAGGTCCTCTTTGACGGCATCCCTGTCGACGAGGTGACCACCTCGATGACGATCAACAGCCCCGCCGCCATCATCTGGGCTATGTACATCGTCATGGCCGAAAAGCGCGGCATTCCCATGGAGGTCCTGGGCGGCACCATCCAGAACGACATCCTGAAGGAATACATCGCCCAAAAAGAGTTCATCTTTCCACCCGCGCCGTCGATGCGCCTGGTCGTCGACACCTTTGAATATGGCAGCCAGCGCCTGCCGCGCTGGAACACGATCAGCATCTCGGGCTATCACATCCGCGAGGCAGGCTCGACGGCGGCGCAAGAGCTGGCCTTTACCCTGGCCGACGGCCTCGAGTACGTGCGCTGGGGCATCGAGCGCGGCATGGCGGTGGACGAGTTTGCGCCGCGCCTCTCTTTCTTTTTCAACGCGCACAACGACTTTTTCGAGGAAATCGCCAAGTACCGGGCAGCACGCCGCATCTGGGCGCGCGAGATGAAAGAGACCTTTGGCGCCCAGAACCCGCGGAGCTGGCTGCTGCGCTTCCACACCCAGACCGCCGGCTGCAGCCTGACGGCGCAGCAGCCGCTGAACAACGTCGTGCGCACTGCCTGGCAGGCGCTCGCCGCCGTGCTCGGCGGCACCCAGAGCCTCCACACCAACAGCATGGACGAGGCCCTCGCCCTGCCCAGCGAACCCGCCGTCAAGGTCGCGCTGCGCACCCAGCAGCTCATCGCCCACGAGAGCGGCGCGACGAACACGATCGATCCCCTGGCCGGCTCCTATTTTGTCGAAGCCATGACCAACCGCATGGAAGAGGAAGCGTACGGCTACTTTTACAAGATCGAGGCGTTGGGTGGCGTCATCCCCGCCATCGAGCGCGGCTTTTTCCAGCGCGAGATCGCCGAAGCCGCCTACCGCTACCAGGTCGAGATCGACACCCACCAGCGCACGGTCATCGGCATCAACGAGTACGTGGAGGACGAGCCGATCGCCATTCCCCTGCTCGAGATGGACCCCGAAGGCTACGACCGCCAGGTGGCGCGCCTGGAGCGCGTGCGCCGCGAGCGCGACAACGAGCAGGTGGCCGCGGCGCTGGAGGCACTGCGCCAGGTCGCCCACGGCACCGGCAACACCATGCCCGCCATCCTCGACGCCGTGCGCGCCTACGCCACCCTGGGCGAGATCATGGGCGTGTTCCGCGAGGTATTTGGGGAGTATCGGGAGCCGACGATTATTTGAGGAAGAAGATAGATTCGTGAAAGTGGAGGCCGTTTAATGAATAGTGCAGTCGAGACATTGACACTCAAGAAAGAAGCAGTTCCGTTGCTTCGCT
Source organism: Anaerolineae bacterium (assembly GCA_016929795.1). The sequence continues at coordinate 93 of JAFGIA010000361.1, read as the reverse complement.
CAGGGCTGGCGATGAAAAGAGCAGCGCTCAAAGTTAGCCTGGAACGGTACAGTCAACGGCTCCAGCGCTTTGAACGGCAGTATCAGATGGATT
>JAFGIA010000360.1 GCA_016929795.1 Anaerolineae bacterium | reverse complement strand
GCTGCACCTCCCGGATGTGCTGGATGGTATGTTTCGGCTTGTCCGGCGGCCAGATGCCCCGCTCGCGGGCGGCATTGCGGATGAGCCTCCTCACCAGAGCGCTCTGGGACAGGCCGCCCTCGGCCTCGGCCATTTGCACGCCGGCGGCCTTTTCCGCCGGCGTGAGCAGCAGGCCCAGTCGTTCTGTTCTGTACATGTTCGTTCTCCACCTCCATCTATCCCTCACGATTGTGCCCGTATACTGTACCATATTCGGTGGGACTCGTGGGGACTTTGGGGGACAGATCTGGGACTCGTCGCCCTACTTGACCGTTTTCCCATCTCCTTGTACAATATGCTGACGGCGAGACAGACAAGTCGGCGATCCATTGAGCGAGGGTATGCCAAATAGACAGAAACGCTTTGGAGCAAATGAAATGAACGTAAAAGTGCGTGAGGCTGATGAGTCTGATTTTGAATCTCTTTGTACTCTGTTTGCTGAAGAAAATCGATTTCATGCCTCCCTTGTTCCCGAATATATCAAGACTACACCGCAGGTATTAACACAAGAGGAGTTGCGAGATTTTTTAACTAGCAACACAAAGCGATTATTTATTTGCGAGAATGAATCTGCCTTACTTGGGGCAATCATTGTCTCGTTGAAAGACGAGTCCGAGAATCGATGGAATCAATCTCGTCGTACAGGATATATTGACGATCTCATTGTTACGAAAACAGCACGAGGGCGTGGGGTTGGAAGGCAACTAATGGAAATAGCGCGCGACTGGGTATTGTCGCAGGGCGTCCAGGTTATTGAGTTGCATGTTTGGGAAGCTAACGTTGTGGCCTGTCGTTTCTATGAGTCGTTGGGATTGAAGAGCATACAACGACGAATGGTGTGGAAACTATAAGCGGGGAGAATTTCTTCATCCAGCCCCAAAACATGTAGAAGCACAGCAGTGAGGTCACAACAAGGAAGGTGGCGTCAGGGTTAAGCGATGGGCGCGGCTAACAACGCGTGCAGATGACCGGGCTAATCGGCGCGCAAGTCCAAGTCTCGTAAATCTCCAGCGAGATTCGGCACAAACATGCTGTGAGTGTTGTTTCAACGGATACCCTCGGTGCAGTGCTGCAGAGTGTTCTGAGCCCGGAAGTGGCGCCAGACTTTTTGTTTTTGGCAAGTTCAGCGAAATGCCCATGGTGGAGCGGGTAGAATTCATGATGAAGGATCCTGCAGAGCTTATTGATTATGTGAGAAACGAGAGTCATATCATTTGGAAAGCGGTAGAGGCTTTTATCAGGAGAGAAATACCATACTTTTTTGGGAAAAGGCAAGCGCGAATTGAGGGCGTTGCCCGGTCACAGCCGCACCACCAGCCACGCAATCGCACCTACCAGCGCTGTCAAGATCACACACGGCGGGATCAGCTTTTTCAGAAGCTCTCCCTCCCGCCCGGCCAGACCGGCCGTCGTGGCCCCGACGATCAGCCTGGCTGGCGCCACCATCGCGCCGAGCGCGCCACCCGTGGTCTGGACACCTAGGATCACCGGCACACTCAGGTTCAGCAGCGTGGCCACCTGCTGCTGCAGCGGCGTAAACACTACGTTCGAGTTGGTGTTGCTGCCGGTCATGAACGCGCCCAGCAGGCCGATGAAGGGCGACATGATCGGGAAAGTCTCGCCCGCCACCCGCGCCAGCCCTTCGGCCAGCACCAGCGTCATGCCGGCGTGATCCATCGCCACGGCAAACCCCACCATACTCGCGATCCCGATCGTCGCCGGCATGCCAGCGCGTACCGTCTGGCGCACGATGCGCCGTCCGGCACCAGGCGTGTAAAGACCTTGCCATTGGTACAGGGCGTAAAAGATGACGGCGACGTAGGTCAGCAGCGCGCCGGCGTGTCCAAAGACACTGATCGTGCGTGCCACCCCACCGGGCGTGATCAAACCCAGGGCCGTCTCTACCTCTGGCAGGGTCACGTGGATCTCGATCCGGTTCAGCACGTCGTTCAGCCACGGCCACAGCTCTGCGACACCGACCACGACGACCAACAACAGGTAGGGCGCCAGCGCCCAGGTGAGCGACAAGGCCGGCATGGAGCGGGCATGACCGGCTCGGGCCTGCACATCGGGCACGATCGCGCGTGACTGGTAGCGCGGCAGGCGCGCCACCAGCGCAGCGGTGCCCAGCCCCGCCAGCCCGGCGAGAAATCCCGCCAGGTTCCACAGCCCGGTCATGGCCAATCCCGCCTGCACCGCCGCCATTACCGTGCCCATGATCAAGAGCGCCGGCCAGCCGCGCCGCACCGATCGCCACCCATCGTGGGCCAGCATCGCGCAAAAGCCACATCCGAAGCAGCTCACGCCCAGGAAAAAGGCCGACCAACCTGCCAGCTCGGCGCCCGGCAGGCCGCTGGCGGCGATGAGGGCCTGGAACGAGGAGGCCATCGAGCCAAAGGTGATCGACCACGAGTGACCGATCGACACAGCCACCATCGCGACCAGGGGGTTGAACCCCAGCCCGATGAGCAGCGGCACCACCACGGCCAGGGCGACGCCAAAGCCCGCCACCCCCTGCACGAAGGAGCTGAACGCCCAGGCAATGAGCAAGAGCTGCATCGTCGGATCCGCCGTCAACCGCCCAATGCCCGCGCCGATCACGTCCAATGCCCCCGCCTCGTCCACCACGCGGTAGAGCAGCAGCGCCGTCCAGATGATATAGAGGACAAAGAGGCTGAGCAACAGCCCGCGCACCTGAGAGACGAGCAGCACCTCCGGCCCGGCCCCAAACCAGAGCCAGGCCACCAGCACGGCTACGACCCAGCCGGCCGGCCCTGCTTCCTTGCCCCCCCACCGCAGCCCCACCATCAACACCAACACCACCGCGATCGGCGAGAACGCCAGCAGCCAATTCACCACGTTAACAGGCGGCATGTCCACCCCATCTCTAATTTCTAATTTACAGCGGCAACCACCGCCCAATTCCCTGTTCCACCGCTCTCCGGTAGACCAGCGGCGCCACCGCCATGTCGTCCATCGCCAGCCCCAGGTTGGCGGTCACCGTCCGCTCGGCGGCCGACTCGCGGCCCGGCTTTTGCCCCGTCGCCAACTCGCCCAGGTCGGCATAGATCGGCGGAATGCGCTGAAAGTAGCCGGCATCCTGGTAGTGGCGCAGTTGTGGCACGTCGTCGGTGCAGAACTTGTTCGCATCGGCCAGCGCGTCGGGGTGCCAGTAGGAGTCAAAGTCGACCAGCGATGCGAACGCCCCTTCGTCCAGCCAGCCGGCCCGGATCGTCGCGTGCGGCACGCGCAGGATCGGCCCGGCGGTCACCACCGCATCGCAGCCCGTCACCGCCTCCCGCGGCGTATCGACCACGGTCACGTCCAGCCCCAGATCGTCGCGCACCCAGGCGGCGTAGCGCTCCGCCACGCCGCGGTCGAGGTCGTAGGCCTTCACGCGCGCCAGCGGCAACACCACCTGCAGCGCCTCGACGTTGCTCCGCCCCTGCACACCGCAGCCGAGCATCCCGACCGTCGACGAGTCGGGCCGCGCCAGGTAGCTGGCGGCCACCGCCGTCGCCGCCCCCGTGCGCTTGGCCGTGATCCAGACACAGTCCATCACGCACGTCGGGACGCCCGTCTCCGGGTCGTTCAGGATTAGCAGCCCGGTGATGTAGGGCAGCCCCCTGGCCTGGTTTCCGGGGTAGCCGCTCACCCACTTGACGCCGGCGGACTGGAGCGCCGGGATGTAGGCCGGCATAGCGTGGATAAAGTTGTCGCCGCCCCCCGGGTGGATCCCCGGCTTGGGCGGCATTTCCACCCGCCCCGCTCCCTTCTCGCGGAAGGCCACGTCTACCGCCTCGACCACGTCCGACATGGTCAGGCCGACAGCTTCTACGTCGGCCTGCGAGAGGTAGAGAAGTTGGTTCTCGTTTTCGTTGGCTGTCATCACTTGCCCCTTTCCTTTCTATCTGTGCCGGCCGCGCCTGGATGAGGGCGGGGGATCGAGCCTCGTTCGAAAGGTATTAGGCCTAGATCCGCTCCAGCGCCTGTTCCAGGTCGGCGATAATATCCCCCGCCTCCTCGATGCCGACGCTCAGCCGCACCAGGCCCTCGCCGATCCCCAGCGCCTGCCGCACCTCCGGCCTTAGCTGGCGGTGCGACGAGTGCGCCGGATAGAGCGTCAGGCTGTAAACGTCACCCAGCGTCGTCGCCGGCAGCACCAATTCGAGTGCCTCCATAAAGCGGAACACTTCCGCCTGGCCTGCACCCGACAGATCAAAGCTCAACATCCCGCCAAAGCCTCGCCCCTCGAACAGGCGCGCCGCGACCTCGTGCTGTGGGTGGTCGGGCAGGCCGGGATAGTTGACGCGCGCGATTTCCGGCCGCCCCGCCAGCCACCTGGCAACCAACCGGGCATTTTCACAGTGCTGGCGCATGCGCAGCGGCAGTGTTTTGAGCCCGCGCAGTCCCAGCCACGCCTCTTGCGGCCCGAGATTGGCCCCGAGCAGCTTTTGTCGCTCGCGTAGATCGCGCCCACGTTCCGCGCTGCACGCCACCACGCCCGCCATCACATCGCCGTGCCCGCCCAGGTACTTGGTGGCCGAATGGACAACGTAATCGGCTCCGGCGTGTAGGGGGCAGTAGAGGTAGGGCGTGGCAAAGGTGTTGTCGACCACGAGGCGTGCACCGGCGGCATGCGCTATCTCGACCAGCGCTGGAACGTCGGCCACCTTCATCAATGGGTTGGAAATGATCTCACACACGACCGCCACAGGGGAGATCTCGTCCACCGCCGCCTGCACCTGGGCCAGGTCGGTCACGTCCACGAACCGGGTGCGCACGCCCATCTCGGCGAGCATCCACTCCAGCAGGGCATAGGTGGCGCCGTATAGATCTGCTGCGGCCACGATGGCAGTGTCCGCCCGCGCGCCGGCACCCAGCAGCGCGGCGTGAAGCGCAGCCATGCCTGAGGCGAAAGCCACTGCGTCCTCCGCCCCTTCCAGCGTCGCCATCGCCTGCTCAAAGGCGAGCAGCGTGGGGCTGCCGTAGCGCAGGTAGACGTATCCCTCGCGCCTCCCCCCGAACACGCCGTCCAGGTCGTGCATGTCATCGTACAGGTATCCCACAGAGTGATAGATCGGCATGCTCACCGGCGTATAGTCGGGGCGCGGGCCCCGCTCGCCGGCGTGCACTGCCTGGGTGAAAATACTCCTGTGTGCCATCATGCTCCTTCCTTTTCCAGATCAAGCCGCTTTTCCATCGGCACAAAAGAAAATCCGTGCACGTGCTGCGGCTCGTGTGTTGCCTGGAACCCCAGCCGTCCGTAAAAACTCGTGGCATTGACCGACGAGTGCACCGTCATCCGCTCCAGCCCCGCCGCACGGCACGCTTCTTCAGCACGGACTATCAACGCCGTCGCGATGCCGAGTCCCATGTGCGACGTGCGCACAAAGAGCATCGACACGTGGGTCGTGTCACGCACCTCGATCACACCGGCGGGCAGGGCGTCCTGCCATGCCACAAAGGTAGCGTGTGTGGCGGCGCGCTCGGCAATCGCTTCGGCAGACACGTGCCGGTGCATTTCCTCGATCCCCTCGGGCTCAAAGGTGGGTGACACGTGCTGATCAAAGACCTGGCGCATCATGGCCGACACTACGGCGGCGTCTCCTGGTTGAAAGCGCCTTACCTCGATCGCTTCGGGCAGGGTGGTGCTAACCAAATCGCCCGGTGACATAATCCTCTGTTCTCCTCTGGCGTGGCCGGATAAAGATTCTTTCTGCCGACCCGGTCTCGATCACCTGGCCGTTCAGTAAAAAGACGGCCAGGTCGGCCACACGCGCCGCCTGCTGCACGCTGTGCGGCACCAGCACCACGGTGTACTCTTTTTTCAGTTCCTGCAGCGAGGCCTCGACCTTGGCCGTCGACAGGGGGTCGAGGCCCGACGTCGGGTTGTCGAGCAGGATCACCTCCGGTTCGAGCGCCAGGGTGCGCGCCAGGCAGAGCCGCTGCTGCTGGCCCCCCGAGAGCCGCATGCCCGGGTCGGCCAACCGTCCTTTCACCTCGTCCCACAGTGCAGCCTGCACCAGGCTCTTTTCCACGGCCGCGTCGATACGCGCCTTGTCGATCCGCCCCCTGTTCGACTCACCCCTCATGCGCAGGCCGTAGGCTACGTTTTCATAGATGCTCAACGGCAGTGGGATCGCCACGGCGAACACCATTCCCACCCGCCGCCGCAGCTCGGTGACGTCCACTTCCGGACGGTAGATATCCTGTCCATCGAGCAGGATCGTACCCTGGCGGTCGATCTTGTGCTCGATCAGGTCGTTCAGTCGGTTGAGGCAGCGCAACAGCGTGCTCTTGCCGGCGTGCGCCGGTCCAAAGATGACCGTGATCTCGTTGGCCGGGATATCGAGCGTCACGTCGTCCAGTGCCGGGTGCCCATCGTAGCGAAAGGTCAGGTTCCGGATCGAGATCTTGGTTACCACTGCCGCCTCCGGCGGAACCGGCTGCGCAGGATCGTCGCCCCCAGGTTCATGCTCAGCACGAGAATGAGGAGGACCAGCGCCGTGCCGTACTGGATCTCTAGCGGCATGCCCGGCACCTGTGTCGAGATGACGTAGAGGTGGTAGGGCAGTGCCATCGTCTGATCGAGTGGGCTATCAGGAAGCTGCGGGAGGTAAAAGGCGGCCACGGTAAAGAGGATCGGCGCCGTCTCGCCTGCCGCCCGCTCCAGCCCGAGGATGACCCCTGTCAGGATGCCTGGCAGCGCGTTGGGCAGCACCACTTGCCGGATCGTCTGCCAGCGGGTCGCGCCCAGGCTGCGGCTCACGATCCGAAAGCGCTGCGGGACCGACAGCAGCGCCTCCTCGGCCGTCGAGACGACCACCGGCAGGGTCATCAACCCCAGCGTCAGGCTGCCGGCGACAATGCTCGTGCCCAGCCCCAGAAAGAGCACAAAGAGCCCCAGTCCGAACAGCCCGTACACCACCGACGGGATGCCGGCCAGGTTCACGATCGCCAGGCGGATGGCCCGCGTCAGCCAGTTGTCGCGCGCATACTCGGCCAGGTACACAGCAGCGCCGATGGCCAGGGGGATGCTCACGATCGCCGTGCCAAAGGTGAGGATCACCGTGCCGACGACGGCGGGTAAAATGCCGCCAGCCTTCATCCCCTGGCGGGGAAAGTCGGCCAGAAACTCCCAGCTCAGCGCCGGCAGCCCTTGTACCACAATGTACGCGACTACCAGGATCACCGGCACGACGACGACCACAGCCAGCAGTGTCAGAATGACAAAGGCAACCTTCTGGCTCGTTTGACGTGACATTTCACTCCTCGCCGCCTGGTGCTACTGCTCCCGGGCGGAAATCCTCTTTGCCCCCCTCCACCGGCCACACCACTAATCCAACAACCTTCCACTCCGCCGCGACCCGCCGCGCAGCACGACGATCGACGCCACGGCGTTGATCAGGAAGGTGATCACGAAGAGCAAGATCCCTACCGCAAAGAGCACGTGGTAGTGGGTGCTGCCCTGGGCCACTTCACCCATCTCGGCCGCGATCGTGGCGGTCATGGTCCGTGCCGGCATAAAGAGCGCCATCAGATCGCCTGGCAGCCGCGCCGCGTTGCCCGTGACCATCATCACGGCCATCGTTTCGCCAATCGCGCGCCCAATCCCGAGCATGACGGCCATGATCACACCCGAGCGCGCCGCCGGCAGCACCACGCGCCAGATCGTCTGCCAATGCGTGGCCCCCAGCGCCAGCGCGCCGTCACGGTACGCCCTGGGCACTGCGTCGACCGCATCCTCGGCCACACTAATGATCGTGGGCAGCGCCATGTAGGCCAGCATCAGCGACCCCGTGAAGGCGGTCAGACCTGTCGGCACGTTGAGCGTCTCTCGCACCAGGGGGGCCACCGCCACCATGCCAAGAAAGCCGAGCACTACCGACGGAATGCCGGCCAGCACCTCGATCAGTGGCTTCAGGATCTCGCGCAGCCAATCGGGGGCCAGTTCGCGGATGAACACGGCCGTCGCCAGTCCGAGTGGCAGCGAGATCACCACCGCCCCAGCCGTCACCAGCAGCGACCCGAGCAGCAGCGGCATCATGCCAAAGAACTCTTCGTTTGGGTACCAGCGCCTTCCAAAGAGATTGTCGAGTGGCACCTCCCAGAAGGCAGGCAACCCTTCCTTGAGCAAGAAGGCAAAGATCAGGACGACGAAAAAGATGGCCGAAAATCCCGCCACCCGGATCAGCGTCTCGACCCAGAACTCGCGCCTCTTCACTGGCTGCCTCCACCCCGCAACGGCACAAAGCCCAGGTTTTGCACAATCGCCTGCCCCTCTGCGCTCAGGATCCAGTCGAGATATTCGAGCACAGCGCCTTTGGCCTCGCCGGCGGTATAGATGTAAAGGCCGCGGGCGATCGGGTAGGTTTCATTCGCGACCGTCTCGACGGCCGGCAGGACGTAGGCTTCCCCCTCCTGGACTGCCACCGCCACTACCTTTTCCTCCGGCGTGACATAGCCCAGCCCGTCGTACCCGATCGCGTTTGGATTATGCCTCACTTCCTGCGTGATCCCCTCCGAAGAAGGCATGAGCAGGGTATCGGGGGAAAAGAGAGTGCGGTCGTCGCTGCGCCCCTGCCGCACCACCTCTTCGAGAAAGTAGACGTGGGTGCCGCTGTTCGACTCGCGCGAGAGGAGCACGATGGGCCGGTCCTCGCCGCCCACCTCCTGCCAGTTTGTGATCTTGCCCGAAAAGATGTCCGAAAGCTGGGGGATGGTCAGCCTGTCGACAGGGTTGTCCAGGTGCACAATGACCGCGATCGCATCGCCGGCCACAATGTGCTCCACGGGCTCGACACCGTTGGCAAGCGCGCTCTGCCGCTCCTCTGGTTTGATCTCGCGCGAGGCGTTCGCCATGTCCACAGTGCCATTGATCAGCGCCGCAATGCCGGTTCCCGAGCCGCCGCCGGTCACCGCGATCTGCACGTGGGGGTGAACGCTGTTGTACGCTTCGGCCCACGCCAGCGCGAGGTTGACCATTGTATCCGAGCCCTTGTTCTGGATGCTGGTCCCGCCTGTCGCCACACCGTCCGTTTCCTCCCTCTCTGGGCCACAGGTGACGAGGCCGAGAAGAAGAAGCACAACAAGCATCCATTGGCGTACTGCAGTCGATCCAGCCACATTCCCTCGCTACGCTGTCCGCATTCTAGGTCGCGGCCTGATGGTGGTACACCCGCTGCGATTATAACACGACTGTGAAGCAGGGCAAAACCAGCTTTGACATTCGTCACCCCTTCTGCTACAATCCGCCTGGCAACAGCAAAACGAGTGGAGAGCGAAGCAGTGGAAACTCGCGCCAAGATGACGATTCGTGATTTGCACGTATACTATGGAGATTTTCATGCCCTGCTCGGCGTTTCTATCGCCATCAAGGAACAGCAGATCACGGCCCTGATCGGCCCTTCAGGCTGTGGCAAGAGTACGTTCCTCCGTGCCCTGAACCGGATGAACGATACGATTCCCGGGGTCCGCACCACGGGCCAGGTGCTGCTCGACGGGCAGGATATTTATGCGCCCGCCTTTGACGTGGTCGACCTCCGCCAGCGGGTGGGCATGGTCTTTCAGCGCCCCAATCCCTTTCCCCAGTCCGTGTATGACAATGTCGCCTTTGGCCCGCGCGTGCTGGGCATGGCCAAGACACGCCGCCTGGACGACATTGTGCAGCGCAGCCTCGAAGGTGCGAACTTGTGGGATGAAGTGAAGGGGAACCTGAAGCAGCCGGCGCTTGATCTAAACGCAGGGCAGCAGCAGCGCCTGTGCATCGCTCGCGTCCTCGCCGTCGAGCCGGAGGTCATTCTCATGGATGAGCCGGCCTCGGCCCTCGACCCGGAAGCCACACTGGCTCTCGAAAACCTGATGCGCCGGCTGACAGAGCACTATACCATTGTGATCGTCACGCACAGCATGCAGCAGGCTGCCCGCGCCTCTGACTGGACCGGATTCTTCTGGCTCGGAGAGCTCGTCGAATATGGCCCCACCGAGCAGATCTTTACCAACCCCTGTGAGCAGCTCACTGAAGACTATATCACCGGCCGCGCCGGCTAAGTACGTTCACCCTGCCTGGGCCACTCGTTCGCCAGCCAGCGGCGGGCTGCTTCGGGCAGCTTGGCGACGGACGCGCGAACGCGTGTGCACCTGGGCAGCGAATTGAGGAACATTGAACCATACGACTTGGTCAGCACGCGCTTGTCGAGGACGACGACCACGCCTCGATCCGACTTGGTTCGTATCAACCGCCCGAACCCCTGCCGGAAGCGCAGGATGGTTTCGGGCACAGCGTACTCGGAAAAGGGATCATCGAACGTCTCGGAGCGCGCGCTAAAGATCGGGTCGTCGGGCACCTGGAAGGGCAGCCGCGTGATGACCAGCACGCTCAGCGCCTCGCCTACCACGTCCACTCCCTCCCAGAAACTACGCGTGCCCATCAACACAGACCTGGGGGTGGTGCGAAAATTCTCCAGGAGCTGCACGCGTGACGTGCCTGCCCCCTGTTGGTAGACAATGATCCCATCGTCGGCCAGCGGCCGTTCAATAGCCCGTGCTGTGTTTCGCAACTGTGAATAGGAGGTAAAGAGCACGAGCGCCCGCCCCTGCGTCGCACGACACAGCTCAAGCAGCGTGTCACAGAGTGTTTTTTGGTAATATGGCTCGTTCGGTTCCGGGATGTCTGTGGGGATATAAAGAAGTGTCGACTGCTCATAGTCAAAGGGAGATCCAACCGTCAGCTCGTCGGCATCTCGGGCGTGCAGCCGCTCGCGTAAAAAGTCGAAATGACCGTCGGTGCTCAATGTAGCCGAGGTCAGGATCACCGACTCTTTGGTGTGGAAGAGGTGCTTTTCGACCAGGCTGCCCACGTGCAGCGGCGCCGCGTGGAGCGTCACGCGATCGTCCCGTGACGAGAGCGTAGCCCAGTAGATGGCCTTGCCATCCGGGTCGACAATTGCGCCGTCGAGTTGCCCGGTCACAGTGCGCAGCCGGCTCAGATATCCCACGCAATCCTGGATCGTTCCTTCCAGGTCGTGCACGTGGTATCCCTCCAGCTCGGACAGGGCGGTGCACAGCGCCTCAAGCCCTTCGAGCACCGGGCGGAGCTGCGCGGCGACATTGTCCCACGCGATCTCGACATCGCTCCACCCAGGCTGCACGCGCAGCCCGCTCGTCAAGCGCACGCGCTGGTCATACTCTCCGCCCCGCCGGCCCTGGCTCTGCAAAAAGCTGCCGAGCAGGTCAAAGAAGGTATATAGGCCGTTCTTTGCCGCCTCGATCCCCCGTTGCAGCGCGTGCACGTGCCCTTCCAGGATCGTCCACTCTTCGGCGGGAATAACTCCCCGGCACCAGCTCAGCAGTTGGCCCAAAAAGCCGGCATTCCTCGTCCGTCGCCCTGCCCCATGCGTGCTGCCTGAGGGCGATAGCTCGTTCAACAATCGCTGCACAGTCCACCGGTCGGCCTGAAAGCTCAACTGGCCCGTGACGCTCCCTTCCAGGTGGTGTGCTTCGTCAACAATGAGATAGCGGTACTCTGGAAGCACGCGGTTATCGACGGCTACGTCCGACAGCAGCAGTGCATGGTTCACAATCACCAGGTGTGCCCGCTCCGCCGCCTTGCGGGCGCGGTAAAAGAAACAGCGCCCTCGTTCGCGAAAGCGGCAGCGCTCGGCCGTGCAGGTATCGCTGTCTGCCGCCACGCTATCCCACAGCGCCTGCTCGGCCGCGGTGGGCATGAACAGCTCGCCACGCTCGCCGGTCTGCGTGCTCGGCAACCACACCAGCACCTTGGCCAGCATCCGTATCTCGTCTGCCGATGCCACCCCGGCCTGGCGCACGGCGGCCAGCCGGCGCTGGCACAAATAGTTACTCCGTCCTTTCAGCACAGCCACACGAAACTCGAAGGGCAGGATCTGCTGCAGGTCGGGCGCGTCTTTTTGGAAGAGTTGATCCTGCAGGTTAATCGTGTTCGTCGAGATCACCACCCGCTCGCCGTTCTGGTGGGCCCACACGATCGCGGGCAGCAGGTAGGCCAGGCTTTTCCCCGTCCCGGTTCCTGCTTCCACCATCAGGTGTTGGCCGTGGTTGAATGCGTTCGCCACGGCGCGTAGCATATCCACCTGCTCCGGCCGGTGCTCAAAGCCCGGAAAACGGTGTGCAAAGAGGCCGCCCTCTCCGAGCATGTGTGCCAGGGCATCCACGTCGAGGGCGCGCGGCGTCGCCGCCCGCGCCAGCTCCTCTCCTTCCTGATCACGCGTCGCAAAGAGGGGGCCAAGGGCATCTTCATCAGCAGTCAGTTGTGCGGCGAGCTGCTGGCCGATGGCGCCGAGGAAGGGGTTGTGTGTCTGTGCCTGCTCCACGCCGCGGAACACGTCCTTGAGCGACCAATCGACGCCTGCTGCCAGCCGGCTGATCTCTCTCAGGATCGGGCGAGGCAGCTCGTAGGCATGCTGCAAGAGCGCCACGAACAGGTCTTTGGTCGACAGCGCGTCGGCCAACGCCCGGTGCGATTGCAGGCTCGGCAACCCAAAGGCCTGGCCAAGCAACTCCAGGCTGTAGCGTGCTGTGTGAGGCACGAGCACACTGGCCAGCTCGAACGTATCCACGCTGGGATTGGGAATATCGAGCCCATGGCTGCGCAGAAAGGCCAGGTCAAAGCCGATACTGTGTCCCACCACCGGGCGAGAGCCGACAAAGCGGCGGACTGCGTTCGCAACCTGTGAAAAGCGCGGCGCCCCGTCTACCTCTTCCTGGAGAATGCCTGTCAATTGCTGCACCTGGATGGGGATGGGGCGGCCAGGGTTGACCAGGGATCGCCACTCTTTTAGTACACGCGCGTGGACACACCCTTCTTCCAGAGAGACGCGAAAGCAGACCGCGCCCACCTCGAGAATCGTGTCCCGCTCAGCATCCAGGCCCGTGGTCTCGAGATCAAGGGCAACGTAGGTGCGATTCATGGAACTCCGATCTAGGGGAGTCTCTCCTTCCTCCTCCCGACCGCCGAATTATACCGCACCCTACCCGAAAAAGCAAGGCGGCACTGGATGGCGGGCAGAGGTCACACCCAGGTCGTGAATCACTGCTGCCTGCCCTTGCCCTGCTTGCCCGTAAATGGTATAATAGCCAGGGTATCTGCTCAACAATCGGGGGTTGGGGTGTGTGCGGGCACCGCACACACCCCAACTTCCCCCCTTTATTGAGATGATACAGCCAGGCATGAACTATCGAATGAACGAGGAGGGAAACAGACGATGAGATGTTCAGAATGTGGCGCCGAGAATGCTCCTGGTACGAAATTCTGCACAAATTGTGGGGCAGCGCTCGATCAGCCTGCCCAGCCATCCGTGGGTGACCCCGAGCTCGCTCCGCTTGACACCGAAGTAGAGCACGTCGTGCGCGAGTTCGAGGGTGGGCGCGGAAGGATCAGCTACCGCATCGATGGGACGACCCTGCAGGTGGTGACCATCGAGCTCGAACCGGGTGAGGTGATCTATTCCGAGTCGGGTGGCATGTCGTGGATGACGGGCAACGTCGAAATGAAGACCCATTCGGGCGGCGGCCTGGGGCGCATGGTCAAGCGGGCGCTCTCGGGCGAGTCACTCTTTATCACCGACTTTTACGTCGAGCGCAGCCGAGGCACTGTCGCGTTTGCCTCAGAGTTCCCTGGCAAGATCATTCCCTTTGATCTCAAGCCGGGCGAGAGCATTATCGTCCAAAAAGACGCCTTCATGTGCGCTGAAAAGAGCGTCGATATGGACATGCACTTTCGCAAAAAGCTCGGCACCGGCTTTTTCGGCGGCGAGGGCTTTATCATGCAGCGCATCACCGGCCCGGGCCTCGCCTTCATCGAGGTCGACGGCGAAGTGGTCGAGTATGACCTTGGCCCGGACCAGCAGCTCAAGGTCGACACAGGCCACCTGGCGGCGATGGAAGCCAGCGTCGATTTCGACGTGACGATGCTCAAGGGATTCCGCAACATCCTGCTCGGCGGCGAGGGCCTCTTCCTGGCCAGCGTGCGCGGTCCCGGCAAGGTGTGGCTGCAAACGATGCCCATGTCCAAGCTCGCGCAAAAGGTCCTGCAGTTCATGCCTGCTGCCAAAGGGGGCGGCGGCGGCAGCGGCATCAATGTCAACCTTGGCGAGTTGCTGGGAGGGTAGCGTGGAAGTAGCATGCCCCGGCTTTGCATTGCTTCTCCTGTTGGGCGGTGGTCTGCTGGGTGTGGTGGCCATTGCACTCATCGTCCTCGTCAAGCTGGGCGTCATTGTGAATTACGCAACGCGTGAGGAGGAGCCGGACCAGGGCGAGTACAACCTGGATGACAGTCATGAGCCCGGCGAGTAGCCTGTTGCATGCCGGCTATTGCCGTAGGCCCTGAAGGTCCTTTTTCTAGCACACACATGACCAGGAGGAGAACGTGGACAAGACAGCTCAGCTTCTAAAAGAGATTACAGAGGTGGCTGGCGTTCCTGGATACGAGGGCGAGGTCCGCCAGGTGATGGGCCGCTACGTCGAAGGGGTGGCGGAGGTCAGCTACGACAAGATGGGCAGCTTTATTGCCAGGCACGCCGGCAGCGCCGAGCGCCCGCGGGTGATGCTCGCGGGGCATATGGACGAGATCGGCTTTATGGTGCGGCACATCACCGACGAGGGGTTTGTCAAGTTTCAGGCCCTTGGCGGCTGGTGGGATCAGGTGCTCCTCGGCCATCGCGTCGTGATCAAGACGCGCCACAGAGATGTCGTCGGCGTCCTGGGTGCCAAGCCCCCACACTTGCTCCAGGACGAGGAGCGCAAAAAGGTCGTCGAGAAGAAGGACATGTACATCGATGTCGGCGCCACCTCGAAGGAGCAGGTTGACGAGATGGGCGTGCGCATCGGCGACCCGATCATCCCTGTCAGTGAGTTTACCTTGATGGCACGGGATGGAGTGTATCTCTCCAAGGCGTTCGACAACCGCCTGGGCTGTGCCCTGGCGATCGAGGCACTGCGCCGGGTTGCCGAGGAGGGGCATCCGAATACGTTGTATGCTGTCGGCACTGTCCAGGAAGAGGTGGGCACGCGCGGCGCCAAGACTTCGGCGTGGGCGATCAACCCTGATGTCGGCCTTGTGCTCGAAGTCGATATTGCCGGCGACGTGCCGGGAATCAAAAAAGAGGAAACGGCGGTCAAGCTGGGCGGGGGGCCGACAATGCTCGTGTTCGACGCGCGCATGATCCCCAACCTCAAGCTGCGCGACCTGGTGGTCGATACGGCCGCCGAACTTGGCATCCCGCTCCAATTCTCGGCCATGCCGGGCGGCGCCACCGATGGCGCGCAGATCCACATGCATAACGAAGGGGTGCCGACGGTGGTGATCGGCGTGCCCACGCGGCACATCCACAGCCACAACGCGATCATCTACCGCCATGATTATGACCAGGCGCTGGAGCTGATCGTGGCCGTGGTGAAAAAGTTGGATGAGGCCACTGTCGCAAGCTTGACCGAGTAATTGCCCAGCAGTAGCTGGATCAAGCAAGACGCATACTTGTCAAGTAGACGGTACTTTGCTATAATCGTGCGGTCGGTGCCGCGCGACTATAGCAAAGTACCCGAGCTTACCCTGAGGAGTCTGCGTATTCATGAAAAAGGGAGAAGCCATGAGCATGGCGCTCAACCTGAGTTGGACCATGCTCTTTTCTCTGGTGATTCCTCTGCTCGTGGGGCTCTGGCTCGACAACCGGTTCGACAGCAGCCCGCTCTTTGTTCTCCTGGGAGCGGGGCTGGGCGTCTTGGCTGCCACAGTCGGCGTAGCCCGGGCCGCCCTTCGCACCTTTCGCCCCATCGTCGAAGAGGCGGATCGCAAAGCCGAAAGGAGAGCAGCCGAAAGAAGTGAGGAGGTAGAAGAGTAGTGTCGAGATTATTATCTCCCAAGGTGCTCATACCGACAGCGATTGTCATCCTGGCCTTTGTCATTGTGAACCTCTTGCAGTTGCCAGGCGTCGTCTTGCCCGATATCAGCATTCCGGCCGAGACTGTCTTTCACCTCTTCGGCTTTCCGATCTCCAACACCCTCCTTTCCGCGTGGCTGACGATGCTCGTGCTCATTCTCGGGTCGTGGCTCATCACCCGTCGTATGAAACTGGTTCCCGGGCGCTGGCAGAGTGCGCTCGAAATGATCGTCGAGGGGTTGTATGGGCTGGTGGAGAACGCAGCAGGCCCCAAGTGGACGCCCAAATTCTTTCCCATCGTCACGACCATCTTTCTCTTTGTCCTCGTGGGCAACTGGCTGGGACTCACCCCACTCTTTGGTGGCTGGGGAGTTCTCCATGAATCGCACGGCGAGGAAGGGCATCCTGTGGAGTGGGTCGGCGACTCGCACAGCGTGGGCATCTGGGTGCGTGGCGAGGAGGCGCCGCTCGAAGAAGGGGCCGAGGCGGAGGAACACCCAGAGATCTATTTGCTGGCGCCCATGTTTCGCGCGCCCAGCACTGATATGAACTTTACCCTGGCCCTGGCCCTGGTATCCGTCGCCCTGACGCAGTACTTTGGTGTGCGTGCGCTGGGCATCTCTTACTTTGCCAAGTTCTTGGCCGTGGGCGGGATCGTCAAGGCGTTCCGCGCACCGGGCATGGGGTGCGGAGGGCGGATCGCCTCATTCTTTATGGGCATCATTGACATATTTCTGGGCATCGTGGAGACGATCAGCGAGATTGGCAAGGTAGTCTCCTTCTCCTTCCGTCTCTTTGGCAACATCTTTGCCGGCGAGGTCCTCCTGGGCGTCATGGCTTTCCTGATCCCCTTTGTCGTCTCGCTCCCCTTCTTTGGCCTCGAGCTCTTTGTCGGGCTCGTCCAGGCGCTCGTCTTTATGATGCTGAGCGTTGCCTTTTTCGTGGTCGCCACCAGCGGCCATGGTGAGGAACACGAGGAACATTAGGAAATCTGCCGGGTGCAGCGCGCCGTGGTAGAAAAACAACCATCAATCGAGGAGGAAGTGACATGGATAATCCAGAGAGCGTCAGACAACTAGCGGCGGCCATCGCCATCGCCGTGGGTGCGATTGCCCCCGGCCTGGGCCTGGGCATGATCGGCTCCAAAGCCATGGAAGCGCTCGGCCGCAACCCCGAGGCCGCGGGTCAGATCTTTACGCCCCTGATCCTCAGCCTGGCCTTCACCGAGGCAATCGGCATCTATGCCCTGGTTGTCGCACTCATCATCAAGTTCGTCGGTTGATTGATG
Organism: Anaerolineae bacterium; assembly: GCA_016929795.1. Next base: position 34,428 of record JAFGIA010000360.1, on the reverse strand, counting down.
ATTTCAGATTTACGGTGTACGATTGCACCCTGCCCCGCGCAACGGGGCTCCCAATCGTAAATCATAAATCGTAAATCGTAAATCGGAGGAGGTTTCGGCTTGGAAGCATTAGGCATCAATCTGGGCTACATTATCTCCCAGATCGTCAACTTTACCTTGCTGGCCTTGCTCCTCTACTTTGTAGCCTACAAGCCCGTCCTGGGCATGCTCGATCAACGGCGCGAGCGGATCAGGCAGGGGCTCGAGGATGCAGAAGCTGCGTCCCGACGCGCTGCAGAAGTGGAGCAGGAATATGAGCGCAGAATGGCCGAGGCGCGCCGCGAAGGGCAAGAGGTCGTAGCGCGGGCAACCCAGATGAGCGAGCAGACCCGCCAGGAAATCCTGGAGGCGGCGCGCGCCGACGCGCAGCAACTGATTGCACGCGCCCGCGAAGAGATCTCCCGCGAGCGCGAGCAGGCCATGACCGAGCTGCGCCAGCAAGTGGCCGACCTGTCATTGACGATCGCCGACAAGGTGTTGGGCGAGGCGCTGGATCGTAACACCCAGCGGCGGCTCATCGCCGAGTTTATCGACGAGACCGAGGAACTCAAGTGAGCCCACAGGCCCAACCCCAAGAATATGCCGCGGCCATCTATGAGCTGGCGTTGGAGCCGTGGACCCGCCAGCTTGGCGCCATCCAGAGTGCCCTCAGGCGCGATCCGGCGCTTCGCGCGACTGTCCGCGACCCGGCGATGCCCGTGCGCGAAAAGCTGGAGCACCTGGCGAGAGCGGTGCCGCGTGGCCTTGACTCTGAGGTTCGTAAATTCGTGGGCACGCTCCTCGAAAACAAGCAGCTCGACGATCTGGATGCCGTGCTGGTCGAGTTCGAGCGGATGGTTGCTCGCCGGCCGCAGCTCACACGCGCCCGGATCGTGACTGCCGTGCCCATGACGGAAGAGGAAAAGGCCCGCCTGCGTGCCAGGCTCGTCGCCCGTTTCGGAGCAGATCTCGACTTTCAATTCGAGGTCGACGAGTCAGTGCTCGGCGGCGTCTATGTGCGCGTTGGCGACCGGGTGATCGACGGCACGGTCGCGGGAAAACTGGCGGCTCTGCGAGAACGATTGGTCGCATAAGTGCGCTACGCACGCGTGCGGCACGCGCCCAGTGCCTGGCACCGGCGCGTGCCAGGCACTGGCGGATGCTGCGTGTTCTGGATCCATGCTGTGGTACAGGGGACCATAGCAGGATATTACGTCTGATGGAGGCAGAATGGCCTTGCAAGCTAAAGACATCGCGGCGCGGCTGAAGGAGCAGATCGAATCCTTCGAAGCACCGGTCAAAGCGGTCGACGTCGGCTCGGTGATCGAGGTGGGCGACGGAATTGCACGCGCCGACGGGCTCGCCGATGTGATGGCGATGGAACTGGTCGAGTTTGAGAGCGGCGACGAGCGGTCGGAGGAGATCATGGGCCTCGCTTTCAACCTCGAAGCAAAGAGCGTGGGCATCATTGTCATGGGCGACTATACCAAGATCGAAGAGGGGGACCTGGTGCGCGGGACGGGGCGCATCATCTCGGTCCCTGTCGGCGATGGCCTGATCGGCCGCGTCGTGAACGCCCTGGGCGAGCCGGTGGACGGCAAAGGGCCGATCCACGCAGAAAACTATCGCCCTCTCGAACGTATCGCCCCTGGCGTCGTCTTTCGTGAAAGCGTGAATACGCCTGTGCAGACTGGCATCAAGGCCATCGACTCGATGATTCCCATCGGCCGCGGACAGCGCGAGCTGATCATCGGCGACAGGCAGACGGGCAAGACAGCCCTCGCCATCGACACGATCATCAACCAGAAGGGCAAGGACCTGATCTGCATCTATGTCGCCATCGGCCAGAAGCGTGCCCAGGTTGCTCAGGTGGTCGCCACCCTCAAAGAGTATGGCGCTATGGATCATACCATCGTGGTCATCGCTTCCGCTTCCGAGCCTGCTACCCTCCAGTACATCGCCCCCTACACCGGTACGGCCATGGGCGAGCACTGGATGGAGTCGGGCAAGGAGGCACTCATCGTCTACGACGACCTGTCCAAGCACGCGTGGGCATACCGCCAGGTATCGCTCCTGCTGCGCCGCCCGCCTGGTCGCGAGGCATATCCTGGCGACGTCTTTTACCTGCACTCGCGCTTACTCGAGCGTGCAGCCAAGCTCGCCCCCGAATATGGTGGTGGCTCGCTCACCGCACTGCCCATCATCGAGACCCAGGCAGGGGATGTATCTGCCTATATCCCCACCAACGTCATCTCGATCACGGACGGGCAGATCTTTCTCGAGGGCGACCTGTTCTACGCAGGGATCCGCCCCGCAATCAATGTTGGCATTTCGGTCTCGCGTGTCGGTGGCGACGCACAAGCTCCGATCATGAAGCAGGTTGCCGGGCAGCTAAGGCTCGATATGGCTTCATTCCGCGCACTGGCCGCCTTTGCTCAGTTCGGTAGCGACCTCGACGAGGCGACGCGAAACCAGCTCGAGCGAGGCCTGCGTGTCCAGGAAGTGCTCAAGCAGCCTCAGTATACGCCCATACCGCTTGTCGACGAGGTGATGATCATCTATGCGGTCACGCGTGGTTTTCTCGACGACGTCGAGATCTCTAAAATTCTCGCCTTTGCGGAAGCGTTCTTGCGTTATATGGAGGCCACCCACCCGGCTCTGCGCCAGCGCATTCAATCTGGCGCCAGGCTGGACGACGAAACACGTGCTACCCTCGACGAAGCGATCAGGGACTTTAAGGCGACGGCGGCGTATTGAGGATGAGGTGGGGTGTGAGCTCGAGGCGAGGATGAAGTGGGGTTGGGCCATCGGCTGTTGTGTGATGATCGGGGTGGCTGCCGCGCTTGTTGGCTGTGGCGCACAGCTACAGCCAACCGAGGCACCGCCGACCCAGACTCCGTGGATTGTCGTGGTCACGGCGACGCTCGCTCCCGGCGGGATAGGGGGGTGCCCGACCAGTTTTTGCCCAACGCAAACCCCCTGGATCGTCGTCGCAACGCCCACCGCACGACGCGCCGCCGCGTCTGTCACCCGGCAGGCGCCGACCAAGACACCCACAGCGGTGCCGGCCGCGATCAAATACCCGGCTCCCACGCTGGCAGAGCCGCTGCCTCGCCAGCAAGTGGCCTGGCACACCGTTGTGCTCTTCAAATGGACGCCGGTGGGCACCCTGGCGGCAGACGAGTTCTACCATCTTCATCTCGAGCGGCGGCCCGGGGCGGCAGGACAGTCGTGGTACGGTGACTATGTATTGACGCGCGACACCCAATTTCGTGCCGACGAGACATTCCTCGCGCCCTTTCACCCGCCAGCGGCGGAAGGAGTGGGCACTGTACATTGGTGGGTGCGCGTGGTGCGCCAAACAGGGGTGGACCAGAATGGAAAACCGATAGGCTTGGACGTGAGCATGAGCAGCGAAGAGCGCGTTCTGCTTCTTGATCCAAAGCCATCTGACTCTTAGCACGTGGGCCATCACGCCCAAGGAGTAGACAGTTGCCCAGTACTCGAGAGATCCGGCGCCGGATTCGCAGTGTCCGTAACATCGCGCAGGTGACGCGCGCGATGCAGATGGTTGCCGCGTCCAAGATGCGCCGCGCACAGGAGCAGGTGACGGCCACTCGTCCCTATGCACAGAAAGCGTGGCAGATCCTGGTCAATCTCGCGGCGCAGCGCGGTGTGGGCGAGGATGTCCACCCTCTGCTGCAGACGCGCGAGGCCATAGAGCGCGTCGGAATGGTGCTCATCACTTCCGACAAGGGCCTTGCCGGCAGCTATAACCACAACATGATCGCTGCTGCCGCCGGCTTTATTGCCGACCTGCCCCACCCTGTGGAACTGATCACGGTGGGACGGCGTGGCCGGCAGGCGATGTGGCGCATGGGATACACCATCGGCGCCGAGTTTTCCGACCTGCCCGACAGGCCAGGATTGCTCGACGTCACCCCCATCGCCTCGGCCGTGATAGGCGGGTTTCTCTCCGGGCACTATGACGTCGTCTACCTGGCGCACACGGACTTTGTCAACACCCTCGTGCAGCATCCGGCAATGTGGCAACTGCTGCCGATCCGGCCGCTCGACCTTGGCGCGACGGCAATTTCTACCTATCGAGAGGCGCGCCCACTATCGTCGAGCGTCGAGTATATATACGAGCCCGATCCCAAGACGATCCTGGACACAGTGCTGCCGCGTTTTACCGAGCTCCAGGTCTATCAGGCAGTGCTCGAGGCGCTCGCCAGCGAGCACAGCGCACGCATGGTCGCGATGCGCAACGCCACCGACAATGCCAATGAGCTCGTCCAAGATCTGACACTGACTTATAACCGTGCCAGGCAAGAGGCCATCACCCGCGAGATGCTCGACATCGCCGGCGGCGCCGAGGCCCTGACGAAACTGAAACGGTGAGACTGGTGAGGAGGAATCATGTCCGAAGAAAGTAGGGGGCGCGTCGCCCAGGTCCTCGGCCCCGTGGTCGACCTCGAGTTTCCCGACGGGAATCTCCCCGAGATCCATCATGCCGTGCTCATCCCACGCGACGGCGGCGTGCTCGTGTGCGAGGTGCAGCAGCACCTGGGCAACGACTGGGTGCGCAGCGTGGCGATGGACGCCACCGACGGCCTGCGCCGGGGCATGGAGGCCATCAACACCGGGGCACCGATCATGATCCCCGTAGGCGAAGTAACTCTGGGGCGCATCTTTAACGTTCTCGGCCAACCGATCGATAACAAGGGTCCGGTAGACGCGGCGCAGCGTTATCCTATCCACCGGCCCGCGCCCTCGTTTGAAGAGCAGGTCACCCACCCCGAGTTCCTGGAGACGGGGGTGAAGGTCATCGACCTCATTGCCCCCTTTATGCGTGGTGGCAAAACGGGCGTGTTTGGTGGCGCGGGGGTGGGCAAGACAGTCATCATTCAGGAGCTGATCCGCACCTTTGCCACGGTCCACCAGGGCTTTTCCGTCTTTGCCGGCGTGGGCGAGCGCTCGCGTGAGGGCAACGACCTGTGGGTTGAGATGAAAGAATCGGGTGTGATCGACAGCGTGGCGATGGTGTTTGGCCAGATGAACGAGCCACCCGGCGTGCGCCTGCGCGTGGGCCTGACCGGGCTGACGATGGCCGAGTACTTTCGTGACCAGGGCCGCGACGTGCTTCTTTTTATTGACAACATCTTTCGCTTCGTCATGTCTGGCTCTGAGGTATCGGCCCTGCTCGGACGCATGCCCAGTGCCGTCGGCTACCAGCCGACGCTTGGCACCGAGATGGGTGAACTGCAAGAACGTATCGTCAGCACGCGGCGCGGTGCCATTACGTCGATGCAAGCCGTCTATGTCCCGGCAGACGACTATACTGACCCGGCACCTGTTGCTACCTTTGCCCACCTCGACGCCACCATTGCCCTCGAGCGCTCTATCTCGGAGCAGGGCATCTACCCGGCTGTCGACCCCCTCGCTTCCACATCGCGCATTCTTGACCCGCGCGTGGTGGGCGAGACGCACTATAACGTGGCGCGCGAGGTGCAGCGCGTGCTGCAGCGCTACAACGACTTGCAGGACATCATCGCCATCCTCGGCATCGACGAGCTGTCAGAAGAGGACAAGCTGGTGGTGGCGCGCGCGCGGCGCATCCAGCGCTTCCTCAGCCAGCCGATGTTCGTCGCCGAGCAGTTTACGGGCCGCGAGGGCCGCTACGTATCCATTGAAGAGACTGTCGCGGGCTTTGAGTCCATCCTCGACGGCAAATATGACGACTTGCCCGAGCAGGCATTCTACATGGTAGGTGGCATCGAAGAGGCCGTGGCCAGGGCAGAAGAGTTGAGGCGCTAGATGGCCCAGTTACGCTGTGAAGTCGTGACCGCCGAGCGCGCCGTGTTCGAAGGCGACGTCGACGTCGTCGTGGCCCCAGGCATCGAGGGGCAGTTGGGTATTTTGCCCAACCACGCGCCCCTGATCACGGCGCTCACGTTTGGTGAGCTGACCCTCCGTCGAGCGGGTGCCGAGGAGATCTATATCGCCATCGGCGGTGGCTTTATGGAGGTGGGGCCAGATCACGTGACCATCCTGGCCGATTCGGCCGAGCGTGCGGACGAGATCGATCTGGAGCGGGCCGAGGCTGCGCGCCGCCGCGCTGAGGAGCTCATGGAGCAGGAAAAGGAAGTGGATGCCGACATGATCCGCGCCCAGGCAGCGCTGCGCCGTGCCGCGATCCGGATCAAGGTGGCGCAACGCAGCCGCCGCCAGCGGCCGCCTCAAGGTGGCCCGCCGCCAGCGACTCGATCCTGAACGAGAAAGTGGGGACGGGAAGCACTCCCCTCCCCACTTTTTGCGGGTGCATTTCCAGATTCGTCGGCTCAAGGCCCCGTCCCCTGGGCCGTTCTCGCCGTGGGCACCAAGTTATCGTCGGAATTGAGATACACCCCTTTTTGCAGTGACCTGGGCCGACATTGACAACCTGGGCGAAAACTCGTACAATTCATTGTCGGTCGTGTCGTGTACAGAATCGAAATCAGGTGAATAGTAGATGCTAACAAAGCACATAGGCGTGGACCTGGGCACAGTGAACGTGCTCGTGTGGGTAAAGGGCAAGGGCATCATCCTGCAAGAGCCATCTGTAGTCGCCATTGCCATCAATGACAACAAGATCGTCGCCGTGGGGCGCGATGCGCGGGCGATGCTGGGACGCACGCCAGAGACCATCGAGGTGGCACGCCCCCTGCGCGATGGCGTGATCGCCGATTATATGGTCACCGAGGCGATGCTGCGCTACTTTATTGAGAAGGTTGCGGGGCGCCTGCGTCCGTTCAAGCCATTGATCGCGATCAGCGTTCCCGTCGGCGTCACCAGCGTCGAGAGCCGCGCGGTGCACGATGCGGCCATCCAGGCCGGCGGACGTGAAGCGTACCTCATCCCCGAGCCGCTGGCGGCCGCGCTCGGCGCCGGCATGCCCGTCGATACGCCCACCGGCAATCTCGTGGTCGACGTCGGGGGAGGCACGAGCGAGGCCGCCGTCATTTCGATGAACGGCATTGTCGAGTTCTCTTCCGTCCGTGTCGGTGGAAACCGGATCGACGAGGCGATCATCAGCTACGTGAAGCGGAAATATAACCTGATGATCGGCGAGCACACAGCCGAAGAAGTCAAGATCAAAATCGGTAGCGCCCTCCCCCTGGAAGAAGAGATCAAGATGGAGGTGCGCGGCCGTGACCAGGTATCAGGCTTGCCCAAAACGATCCAGGTGAGCGCCGGCGAGATTACCGAGGCGATTGCCGAGCCATTGTCCTCTATCGTCGGGGTGGTGAAAGGGGTCCTTGAAAAGACGCCACCCGAGCTGGCCTCCGACGTCATCGACCGCGGCATCGTGATGACCGGCGGGGGCTCGCAGTTGCGCGGCTTTGACCGCCTCCTGACAAAGGAAACAGGCGTTCCCTGCTACGTGGCCGATAACCCGATCGCCTGCGTGGCCCTCGGCGCCGGCAAGGCGCTCGAGAACTATGCTGTGATCAGCCGCAGCCTGCCGACCTACTAGTTGGAAGATTGGAAGGCTGATCTGCCCAGCCTTCCAATCTTCCAGCCTTCCAGCGTAAACCGCTACTCCAGGTAATAGCTCATCCGCTGCAGGTGTGCGACAGGGTCGATGTACTGGACGTGCACCCCATCCGGCGCCATGACTGAGATCGGCGCATAGTTCAGAATTGCCTTCACTCCCCCTGCCACCAGGCTATCCACTACATCCTGCGCGGCCGCGGCAGGCACGGCGACGATGCCGATCTTGATTTTCATTTCACGCAGCACGTCGGGCAGATCTACCATATCGCGGATCATGCACTTGGCCAGTTGCCGCCCGATCTTTTGTGGGTTGCTGTCGAATACTGCTACCACGCGAAACCCACGCCCCTCAAATCCACCATAGTTGGCGATCGCGTGTCCCAGGTCGCCCGCGCCCACCAACACCATGTCCCACACTCTGTCGACGTTGAGGATAGCCCGCAGTTGGTCGCGCAGGTAGATCACATCGTAGCCCATTCCCTGCTTGCCAAACTCGCCAAAGTGGGATAGGTCCTTTCGAATTTGCGCCGAGCTCATCCCCAGCCGCTGTGCCAGCTCCTGCGAAGCGATCACCCGCTGGCCTTCGTCGGCCGTGTGCGCGAGGGCGCGCAAATAGATCGGCAAGCGGGCAACGACAATCTCCGGTGCTTGCTTTTCTACTGCCCCCGACCTCTTTTCCTGTGTCATCTTGCCTCCTGCGCCCGGTGCTCTTTGTGAAAGCGCGCACATACTCTGTGCAAATGATATCACACTTCCCGCGCAAAAGCAAACCCTTGCTCACCCTGCCTTTTTTTGCAGCTCGTACAGTTTGCTGATCGCCTCCAGGGGGGTCATGGCGCTCACGTCTATCTGGCGCAGCTCATCGAGGGCCGGGTTCGTGGTGGCAAAGAGTGGAAGCTGGCGTACCTCGATCCGCCGTGGGGTGGAACCGGGCGCCCGCGCTTCCTGTTCCAGTTCCTGGAGGATCTCGCGTGCGCGATTGATCACGGGGCGTGGTAGCCCGGCTAACTGGGCGACGTGGATACCATAGCTGCGATCCGCGCCGCCGGGCACGATCCGGCGCAGGAATACCACCCGGTCCTTCTCTTCCGCCACTGCCACGTTATAGTTGCGCACCCTGGGGAGCAGCTCCGAGAGCTGGGTCAGCTCGTGATAGTGGGTGGCAAAGAGCGTCTTGCAGCGCAGGCGCGGGTGGTTGTGGATGTGCTCAACCACCGACCAGGCGATCGAGATCCCGTCATAGGTACTTGTCCCGCGTCCCACCTCGTCGAGCACGAGCAGGCTGCGTGCCGTGGCATGGTTCAATAGATTCGCCGTCTCTACCATCTCGACCATAAAGGTCGACTGCCCGGCGCTGATCTCGTCCTGGGCACCAATGCGGGTAAAGATGCGATCCACGACGCCGATGCGCGCCTCGTCGGCCGGCACGAAGGAGCCGATCTGGGCCATCAGCACGACGAGCGCGACCTGGCGCAAATAAGTGGACTTGCCGGCCATGTTCGGGCCGGTGATGATCAGGATCGATTCATCGTCCGAAAAGCGCACATCGTTCGGTACAAAGGGCTCGTCGCGGCGTGTGACCTCTACTACCGGGTGCCTGCCGGCGATCACCTCGACCTGATACTCCTCTGTGAGCTGTGGCCGCACATAGCGGTGCATGAGCGCCACTTCTGCCAGCGCGGCATACACATCCAGCTCGGCCAGCGCGCGCGCCACCGCCACCAGCCTGCCGCCCGCCGCCGCCACTTGCTCGACCACCTGGCGGAATATCCGGTTCTCCAGCTCCTCGATCCGCTCTTCGGCATTCAGGATGAGCGACTCGTACTCTTTGAGCTCGGGGATGATATAGCGCTCGGCGTTGACCAGCGTCTGCTTGCGCACGTAATTGTCGGGCACCCTGTCGGCGTTGGCCCTGGTGATCTCTAGGTAATAGCCGAACACCTTGTTGTAGCCCACCTTCAGGTTCTTGATGCCCGTGCGCCTGCGCTCCTCGGCTTCCAGGTTGGCCACCCATGTTTTAGCGTCGCGTGCGGCGGTCAGCACGTTGTCGAGCTCGGCCGAAAAGCCGCGGCGAATGACGCCGCCACTGGCCAAGGTGGCCGGTGGATCGTCGACGAGCGCTTGTGCGATCAGGTCAGCTACCTCGTGGCACGGATCGAGGGCGGTGACGGAGGCAAAGAAGGGGGCGCGCCCTGCCAGGGTGCCCACCGCCGCCACGATGTCGGGCAGTGCCTCCAGCGTCTGCCGGATGCCGACGAGATCGCGCGGGCGGGCGATGCCCTGCACGGCACGGCTCGCCAGCCGCTCGAGGTCAGACACATCCTTGAGTAGCATCCGCAGGCGCATCCGGCCGGGGGTGTCGTCGTGCAGCACCTCCACGGCGTCAAGGCGGGCGTCCAGGCGCGCCACGTCGACTAGTGGCTCTGTCAGCCACTTGCGCAGCAGCCGGCCGCCCAGGCTGGTGACCGTCACGTCGAGCACACCCAGGAGCGAGCCCTGCATTGCGCCGCGGCGCAGCGTCTCGGTCAGCTCCAGGTTGCGCCGCGTCGACGCGTCGAGGGCCATGAACTCAGCGGTGCTGTAGCTACGCACGCCGGTGAGCTGCTCCAGCCTGCCGCGCTGGGTCTCACCCAGGTAGTGGAGCAGGCCGCCAGCGGCGCGCACCGCGGCCGGTTGCCCACCCAGGCCAAATCCGTCCAGGCTGGCCACCTCAAAGTGGTCCATCAGCGCCTGGCGGGCGGTTTCCAGCTCGAACGGCCACGCCGGGCGCTCGGTGACCAGTGGCCCGGAACCTATGCGGCCACCGTTTGGGGCTTCCACCGGCACTTCATCGAGGGCCAGCTCACCGCGCACGGCGGCCGGCTGGGGCGTGACGATCTCGGCCGGCGCCAGGCGGTCCAGCTCCTCGGCCAGCAGGTGTACCGCGCGCGCGCCCGCAAATTGGGTCGCAGCGAACTCGCCGGTGGTAATGTCGGCGTAGGCCAGCCCGGCGCGCTCGCCGTCGATCAGGGCGGCGGCGAGGTAGTTGTTGCGCCGCTCATCGAGCAGCGAGGGCTCGACCACAGTGCCGGGCGTGACGACACGCACGACTTCACGCTCCACCAGCTCGTTGCTCGTCACTTCGCCCACCTGCTCGACGATGGCGACGCGGTGGCCAGCCTGGATAAGCTGCGCGATGTACCCTTCCACGGAATGGTAGGGGACGCCGGCGAGGGGCACGCGCTGGTCCTTGCCGACGGGGCGCGAGGTGAGGACGATATCGCACACCTGGGCCACCACCTTGGCGTCGTCGTCGAACGTCTCGTAGAAATCACCCAGCCGGAAAAAGACGATCGTGTCGGGATATTGCTTTTTAATGCGCAGGTATTGCCGGCGCATCGGCGTCGTCATGTTGTGCTCCTCCTCATCGCTGCCTGTGTGAAGGGTATGACCCGGCCATTGTACCACCGCTGAGCGTGCGCTGCAAGATGGGACTGCCCTTTTGGGCCTCCGCCGAAGCTTGACGCGTACATCAGTTTGTAGTATAGTACGAGCCGGGCGCCATAACCTTTTACTGCCGCGTGGCCAGCGGCACGTACCGTACATGTGCACCAGTGTGGAGCAGCGGGACCAGCAACATATGCTAGTGGCGATCAGCCAGATCAGGCAGACAAGCCTCGGCGGCCTGCCAATGGACAACCTGCTGAGCCGGGGATGGGTATTCGCCTACGGCTGGGCCGCTGGCGGGGCGGGGTTTACCTTTCCCCTGATCCGGCGCGTGCACATCAAGCCGGGGCTGGACGCCGGCCGGACTTTGGCAGTGATGACGCACGAGATGTGGCACGCATACTATTACGGCGGGGAGCTGGCAGCTTCGATCGAGCAGGAATACATCGTCGAATCGTACGCCATCCGGCTGCGCGATGAGATGGGCGTGCCGACCAGGGCCGTGGCCAGGGCCAGGCTGGAATCGTGGTTTGCCACGCCGGTCAACGAAAAGTACGAGGAGATCCGGCACCTGACCGCCTGGCACTACAGGCGGCTGCCGGTTAACCAACCGTCCGGCCTGTGGGCACTCTACTGGGCGATGCAGCAGGCGATCCACATCAGGGAACTGCGAGAGAAGTGCCCCGATTTTACATAGACGGCTCAGGATCGGTCACCATAACCTCTGCCCGGTCACGCAGTTGTGTGATCAACAGCACACTCAGCCCCATCAAGCCGATGGCGAGGAGCAGCGCCGGGGTGAATGTCCCGGCGCTGCTTTTCATGGCTTCCATGATGTAGACAAAGACCACCGAGGCCTGCCCGAACAACTGGAGCAGGCCGTTGGAGGTGCCCTCGGGCGTGGGGTGGGTGATCTCGGCCGCGTACTGCATGCCGATGGGGCTGGTACTGACCAGGAAAAAGCCCAGGCCAAAGGCCGAAAGGTAGAGCAGCCAGGGGGTGGTGGCGAAGGTGAGTCCGACCAGGCCCGGGATGGCCAGGGCGAATCCCAGCAGCAGGTAGCGCCGGCGCTTGCGCTGCCTGTCAGAGAAGGGGGGAATGACCACGGCGCCCAGGATGCCCCCGATGAGCATCAGCGCGCCGAGTGCGCCGGCGTCGGTGGGAGTAAAGCCACGCGGCCGGATGATGCCCTCGATCCAGGTGGTGACGCCGTTAAAGACGCCCATGCCGACAAAGAACACCGCCAGGTAGAGCCAGAAGGCTTTGACCGTCAATGCGTGCTTTAGGCCATCGAGCATGAGCGAGCGGACTTCCATCCCCGGCGGGCAGGGCGGTGTGGCCGGTCTCTCACGGGAGAGAATCACGAACAAGGCGGCGGAGAGGGCGGCCAGCCCGCCGTAGATCAGTTGCACGGTGGGGATGGGCAGGGTCTCGGTCAGAACCGGTGTCAGCACCATGCCGAGCGCTGTGCCCACCAGGTTCGCCAGGGTCACCAACCCCACGGCCGTGGCCCGCTCGTCGACAGAGAACCAGTTGGCCGGGACTTTGGTCCAGGCGTTCAGCAGAAAGGGCTGGGCGACGGCGATGCCGATCGTAGACAGGAGCACCAGCGAGTAGTTGGCCCCCACCAGGCCGCGCACCACGCCCAGCACCCCCATCAGCACGGCGCCGATGCTGACGGCCACACGGAAGCCGTAGGTGTCGATCACCCACGACACGGGGATAGAGAGGGGGATGAAGGCGATCATGAACGACATCGCCAGCAGGCCGATCTGGAGATCGCTGACGCCGTAGAAACTGGCTGCCGGCCCGGTGATGGGCGCATACCCGATCCACAACATCTGGATCGTCAGATTGATGAACATAAAGACTGCCAGCACCACCCAACGATAGCCATAGACCCGGTATTGTTCGTTCATGGTTCCCCCTACCTGGCTCTCGATCGGAAACTCGTCTTTGCAGGGGTAGTATAGTCGAGGAGCTTGCCAAAGTCAAGGTGGCGGACGACGCGCCATCGACTCCTACGTCAAGCTCTCGCCCTCCCCGGTGATGGCCTCGAGGATCTGTGGCTGTGCCAGGGCAGTGGTGCCCATCAGGCCGCCCAGGTTCATAGTATCGACCGCGCTGGACGGGACGATGACCACGGCGCCTTTTTCCTTCAACCCCTCGAACAGCATGTTCATGGCGCGCAGGTGCAGCGCTGTGGGGCTGGCAGCAAAAAACTCATCAAGATACCTGCTTTGCCAAACACCCGTTTCGTGGTATACTCCCCCGGCAGACTGGCATCTCTGCCAGTGTAGAGCAGCAAGAATCCGACACCGAAAATCGTGAGGAACATGGACATCCAGACAGCCGCAAAAGAGATCGTCGACAACGTCGCGCAGGTGATCATTGGCAAGGACGAGGTGATCGAGTTGTGCCTGGTGGCGCTGCTGTGCGAGGGGCATGTGCTGATGGAGGACGTGCCGGGCATCGGCAAGACGACGCTGGTCAAAGCATTGGCGCGCAGCACGGGCTGCACCTTCAAGCGCATCCAGTTCACGCCCGACCTGCTGCCCAGCGACGTGACGGGCATCCTCTTTTTCAACCAGAAGACGCAAGAGTTCGAGTTCCGCCCGGGGCCGATCATCTCGCAGATTGTCCTCGCCGACGAGATCAACCGCGCCACGCCGCGCACGCAGAGCGCGCTACTCGAAGCGATGCAGGAGCGGACGGTGACGGTGGACGTCGATACGCTGCGCCTGCCTCACCCGTTCATGGTGCTCGCCACGCAAAACCCGATCGAGCTGGAGGGTACCTTCCCCCTGCCCGAAGCGCAGATCGACCGTTTTTTGATGCGCATCGCCCTCGGCTACCCCACCAGGGCGGAAGAGGAAGAGATCCTGATCCGCTATGAGCGGGAGGACCCGCTCGATGCGCTCGAGCCAGTGATCTCGGCCGAGGATCTGACGGCGATGCAGGAGCAGGTGCGCCAGGTGCTGGTGGAACCGTCGGTGCGCGAGTATATCGTCGACGTGGTCCGTGCCACGCGCGAGCACGACGCCGTCGAGCTGGGCGTCAGCCCGCGCGGCACGCTGGCGCTCTACCGCACGGCCCAAGCGCTGGCCGCGGTGCGCGGTCGCCATTTCATCGTGCCCGACGACGTCAAGTACCTGGCGCCGCCGGTGCTGACGCACCGGCTGATCATCAGCCCACAGACGCGGCTGCGGGGCCGCCGGCCCGAAGAGGTGGTGAGCGAGGTCGTCGACACGGTGTCAGTGCCCGTAGAGGCGTGACGCGTAGGCAGCCATGTTCAACCGTTCGTGGCTCCAGCTCGCGATCCTGCTCATTCCCGTCGCCCTGATCCTCGATCTGCGCGCGTTTTTCGTCCTCGCCGCCTTCCTGCTCACCGTGATCCCCCTGTCGTGGTGGTGGGGGCGGCGCAGCCTGGTGGGTGTCGGCTACGAGCGCACGCTGGGCCAGCGGCGCGCCTTCCCGGGCGAACGGGTCGAGCTGACGATGCGCCTGGCGAATGAGAAGCTATTGCCCCTCGGCTGGCTGATCCTGGAGGACCACTGGTCGATGACGCTTCTGCCTGAGGGCGCGGACCTCTTTCCTTCCGCTACCGGCCTGATGGGCACTTTTCGCAGCGCGTTTGCCATCCGTGGCTACGAGCGGATCACGCGCCGTTACTCGCTGCGCTGCACACGCCGCGGCTTTTACTCGTTCGGACCGGCCGACCTGACCTCAGGTGACATCTGGGGGCTGTTTGCAGAGGAAAAACGCCTGCCAGGCCTCGACTGGTTGATCGTCTATCCGCAGGTGCTGCCGCTCGAAGCACTTGGCTTCCCGCCTAAGGAGCCATTTGGCGAGACGAGGGCGACGTGGCGCATGTTGGAGGACCCGAGCCGTGCCGTCGGCATCCGAGATCATCACCCTGAAGATGGCTTTCGTCACATCCACTGGAAGGCGACCGCGCGGCGGCAGGACTTGCAGGTGAAGGTGTACGAGCCGACGACAACGCACAACCTGGTAGTGTTTGTCAATGTGGCGACGATCATCCCCCACTGGGCCGGCACGCGCCCGATCCTGCTGGAAAAGGTGATCGCCGTCGCGGCCTCGATCGCCAACCACGCCGTTCAAGACCGCTACCTGGTGGGCCTGATGGCAAATAGCTCAATCCCCCACTCGGACCAGCCGATCAAGGTGCTGCCCAGCCGCCGCCCGGACCAACTGGCGCGCATCCTGGAGGCGCTGGCGGCGGTGACGAGCTTTACGACGGTGTCGATCGAGGGCCTGCTGCTCGAAGAGAGCCCGCGCCTGCCCTGGGGGGCCACGCTGGTGGTTGTCACGGGCGTGGTCACAGACGATCTCCTGACGGGCCTGATGCGCCTGCGCGACGTGGGACGGCGTGTGGTGCTCGTATCGCTGGAGGATGAGGCACCGTCACGGGGCGGCACCCGGCGTCCCTATGGCCTGCCGCCGGGCATCACCGTCTACCGCCTGCCGGCGCGCGACCTGCCTTTCGACGAGACGCTGATGGGCGAGCCTGGTGAATGGTCGCCAGAGGTGGCCCCGCCGCTACGTTTCGGAGGCGCCAGCCGATGACCAGATCGCCACTGCAGCAGACCTTTGGGGCCTTGGAGGCCCGCAAGATCTTGAGGGGCGGGCACGCGTGATGATGCGCCGCGAGACCATTTTCGTCGCCCTCGCCGCGGCAGAAGTGTCCTGGCTGGCGCCGGTGCTCCTGATGCTGGCCCCCGTGATCCAGCCCCATCCTCCTCTGCTCCTGTGGCTGGGCCTGCTCGTCCTGCTGCTCGCCTTTGCCGGCATCTATCGCGCACTCGTGGCGGCAGAGCTGCCGATGCGCGTGCAGCAGGGCCTGGCGGCGCTGGCGTTGCTGGCAGCGATGGCGCTGATGCTGCGCTACCACGTCTATGCCTCGCTCGAGTTCCGCGGCACCGGCTGGTTTCTCGGCCTGCTGGGCAGCCTGGGCAAGGCAGATGTGATCATGCCCGTGGGATGGGTGGCGATCATGTTTTTGGTGTACCTGTGGGTACGTGCGCTGGCGCTGGCGCGCCGCAGCCTGTCGGCCGGGAGCGTCGGGTTCAGCTTTCGCGCGGGCGTGGTGATCCTGATCGGCGTCGGCCTGGTGACACACTTGATCGCCGGCGTCGATGCGTCGCCTTTTGTCGTCGCCTTTTTCTTCTTTAGCCTGGTGGCGGTGGCACTGGCGCGCATCGAGGCGGTGAGCCGCCTGCCAAACAGCACTGCGGTACCCTTTGACAGCTTTTGGGTGGGGGCCACTGCGCTCGCAGTGCTGGCGCTGGTGCTGCTCGGCTTGCTCGTGTCCGTCTTTTTCTATGGCAGCGGCCTGCGCCAGGTTCTGGCCTGGCTGTGGCCGGTATGGCTCGTCATCCAGATCGTCATCGCCGGTGCCGGCGCGCTTGTGTTATGGCTCGTCCAGGCGATCCTCTCTTTCTTTTCACTCGACATCTCCTTCCTGGGACAGGGGCTCAGGGAGGCGCTGCTGCGCATGGGTGAGATGCTGACCATGCCCGCCGCACCACCGCCTCCTTCCACCGAGCGTCCAGCTTACCTGGGTATCGTACAGGTCGCCTTGATGGTTGGCCTGCCGCTCGTGATCGTGATCCTCGTCCTGCTCTGGACGTGGGGACGGCAGCTCCGGTGGCGCCGCGGGCAGGCCGATGGGGTGTACGAGTCGATCTTTGACGCACGCGAACTGGCGCGCAGATTGCGCGCCATGCTGCGCGGCGGCCTCGACCGGCTGGGCGACCTGGCGGACACAGCCGCCCGTTTCGGCCTTGGCACCCGCTTCCTGGCGGCGATCTCAATCCGGCGCATCTATACCAACCTGCTGCGCCTGGCGGCGGATGCGGGCTATCCTCGCGCCACGTCACAAACACCGTACGAGTACCTCAACACGCTGCGCCGCGCACTGCCCGACAATGAGGCCGACGCGCAGACGATCACCGAGGCGTACGTGAACGCCCGCTACGGCCAGGTGCCCGACACGCGCGAGGAGCTGGAGCGGATTCGGGCCTGCTGGCAGCGGATCCGGGCTGAGGGGATTGAGAAACACAAGGAGACCGGGTAGCGCGGGAAGCGGGTATCGGGGAACGGGAACCGGGTACCCGATACCCTGGTCCCCATTACCTGCCATGTTCTTGTAACCACTCATGCTGCTCATCCGTTATACTCTATAGAAGGGATTTCGCTCGACCCGGGGGAGACCGTATGGACCGTATCCTGGCGCTCGAGGGGGCAGGCACAGACATGGACGAGCTGTTCGTCCGGCTGTTCCGCGACCATCAGGGCGACATCCACGCCTACCTGTGCCGCCTGACGGGCGACGTGCAGTTGGCGGAAGACCTGGCGCAGGACACCTTTTTCAAAGCGTACCGGGCGCTCGGCCGGCTGCCTGCAAGCGCCAACCGGCGTGCCTGGCTCTACCGCATCGCCACCAACACCGCCCTCGACCACTTGCGCCGCCGCCGCCTCGTCTCATGGCTACCACTATTCGACGACGAGCGCCACCCCGCGGCGAGCACATCATTCCAGGATGCCTCGCTCGAGAGCGTGGCGGTGCAGCGCACGCTAGCGCGGCTGGCACCACGCTACCGGGTGCCGCTCGTGCTCTATGCATGCCAGGGGCTGTCCACGGCCGAGATCGCGGCGGTGATCAAGATCTCGCCGGGTGCGGTAAAGACACGTCTCTTTCGAGCCAGGGAAAAGTTCCGGCGACTGTACACGCCGGAGGAGGGGGACGGATGAGCTGCAAACAGATCCGCCGTATGTTGAGCTACCGGCGTGAGTGGACGCGAGAAGAGGCGGCGCACGCCGAGGAGCACCTGGCAGTCTGCCCCGCGTGCCAGGTGGTGGCGAGGCAGTACGAGCTGATGGACCGGCGCTTTGACCGGCTCCCTGTGCCGGCGGTGGTTGCCATCGCGCCGCCCATCATCCCTCCCGCCCTGGCGAGGCGCAGCGCCCCTGCACCTAGCCAGGCAGCAGCGTCGCCTCACCCCGCCAGCCACGGCGTGCTCGTGCTCGTCGCCCTCGCCCTTGTTGTCGTTGCCGCCGCCGTGCTGAGTGCTTCGCCCCCCCAGCCCACGCCGGTCGCCAGGTTCACACCCGCCCACGTCCCCATCTCAAATGCTACAGACCCTCATCCGCCCGGCGCGGACTCTGAAGCGGCCTGGCTCCGTGCGCTTGACCAGCCCATGCCCCTCTCTTACCTGCCTGCCGGCGCTGACGGCCGCATTACGATCCTGCTCCTCGGTATTGACAGGAGAGGGGGCAATGGCTGGGGCTATCGCACCGACACGATCGTGATCGTTACCGCCGATCTGGAGACCGGAACGGCGGCTATGCTCTCGATCCCGCGCGATCTGCTGCTGCCAATCCCAGGCCACGGCGAGGACCGGATCAATGTCGCGAACGTGTACGGCGACGTCAATGATTACCCCAGTGGCGGTCCGGCTCTCGCCCGGGACACCCTTGAAGCGAGCTTTGGGATCGACATCGATGCCTACGTCGTGGTCGATTTCGACGGATTTGTCGAGATCGTGGATGCGCTCGGTGGCATCGAGGTCGACGTGCCGCGCACACTGGACGACGCCTTCTACCCAGATCCGCAGCCGGGTGACCCGAATGCTTACACCTCAGTTCACTTTGAGGCCGGCGTGCAACACATGAATGGCGAGCGCGCACTCCAGTACGCGCGTTCACGGATGACGACATCGAATGCGGATCGGGCAGAGCGGCAACAGTGCATCCTGCTCGCAATCCTCGACAAGGTGCGCAGCAACGCCGTCTTTCGCAGGCTCCCCGACCTCATATTCAGCCTTGCCGACACTGTGCACACCGATCTGACACTCGCTGAGCTCGTCAACCTGGCCGCATTCGCCGCACAGATCGACCCATCAGATGTAGAGCGCCAGGTGCTGCGCGAGCCCCTGGTGACCCCACATCGGCGTGAGGACGGCGCAGCCGTGCTGCTCCCGCACTGGGACCTGATCGATCCCCTGGTCGAGGAGATCTTGGGCCCGGTTGCAGCGCCAGTTCCCGTCGACTATATCGTCGCACCTGGCGATAACGTCTGGTCCATCGCGCGGCGGTACTGGTTGCAACCAGAGACGATCGTGTGGGCCAACCCCGAGATCGAATCGGCCCCCGACCTGCTCGTCGTTGGACAGACGCTGATCATCCCCCCCGTGGATGGTGTGTGGCACACAGTGGCCGAGGGAGATACGCTCTTGAGCCTGGCGGCCGAGTTCGAGACAACCGTGGACAAGATCGTCGGGTTCGAGGGGAACGATCTCGAGGAGCCGTATCTGCTGCGTGTGGGCCAGCAGATCATGATCCCGGATGGAAAAAAAGAGAGCGTCGTGGCGGGTAACCACTACCCGATGCCGGAGCTCGGTGCGGCACCGGCAGGGGCACCCACGGGCAGTGGCCATTTCGCCTGGCCGGCCACCGGCATGTTGAGCCAGCATTTCTGGCCGGGTCACAGCGGCATCGACATCAGCAACAGGATGGGGACTCTTGTTCGCGCCGCCGATGCGGGTTACGTCACGGTTGCCGCCCGAGACACGTGGGGATATGGCTTGCAGGTTCTCGTCGACCATGGCAACGGCTACTGGACGGCATACGCTCACCTGGACACGATACTCGTCCATGCCGGCGACTCGGTCCAAAAGGGGCAGCAGATCGGGACGATGGGCACGAGCGGCCGCACCACCGGCCCGCATCTGCACTTTGAGGTTTGGGAGAACGGGGTGCCGCAGGACCCCCTGGGCTATCTGCCCTGATTGGTGCCGGACACCCCACATTGTACCGCAATCCTCCCGATTGCGCCACGGGGATGGGACCGGGGCTATTGACGACAGGCGATCAGTTGGACGCCGTAGGGGGTGTCTGGGGTGCCGTCGGCGTAATGCACGATGTCCAGCCCTGCCTCTTCTGCGCGGCGGCTCAGCTCGCCTGGTTCGAGCAAATAGTCAGGATCAAAGCCTGGGCGCTCTTGGAGAAAATATCTGTTCCTGTTGGCCTCGAACAGGAGGCCGCCCGGGCGCAGGCCGGCAGCGAGGCGCGGCATCAGGTCGCGGTTGAGGTAGTAAAAGACGAGGATGACGTCGTAGCAGCTTGGGGGCACCTGCCACGTGTCCACGTCGGCCTGGATGAATTGGATTCGGTCCGCCAACCCACGCCGCTGCGCCTCGGCGCGCGCTTTGGCGACCGCCACGTCACTGACGTCGACGGCGTCGACGTGGAAACCGCGCTCTGCCAGCCAGAGGGCATTGCCGCCGAACCCACTCGCCACGTCGAGCGCCCGCCCATGCTCTGGCAGCAAGCCCGCGTGCTCGACCAGGAACTCTTTTGGAGAAAAGTGCGCCGGGCCCTCGCCGGCCGAGTATTTGCGATTCCAGCGCTCGCGATCCGATTCGTACGTCATGGTCGCTCAGAAGCGCGTGCCCATCATCTGTTCGAGGGCAAAGCGCGCCTCGTCGAGTGCCGGCAGCGAGGGGGAGACGAGCAACCTGGCGCCCAGGTGATGCGCCACGTGGCCGAAAAGGTCCGCCTGCCACTCGTCCCTGACCACGATCCGTGATGGGATGCCGCCCAATCTCTCGAAAATCCGGACGAGGGAGTTTTGTGCTTTCAGCCATACGGAATCGAGATCCGGATCCGCGACCACCACGTCGGAACCGAGGATCATGCCCGACTGCGAGTCGACGACGAACAGGTTGTAGGGCAGCAAGGGGCGGTCTCTGGGCTTTTCCTGGATCGTCGCGCTCATCATGAACAGATCCACCTCCAGGGTTGACCTCTGGAGCGACAGCTCGGCGCGCACGGCTGCCAACCTCGCCTCCTCGACGCGTGGAATCGCCTGGGGCCCGAATGGCTCCAGCTCCACCCATTCGTCGGTCCATCCCTCGCCCACCTGCACGCGCACCAGGTATTCGTCCTCCTCGGGATCGAGCAGCTCGGGATCCTCCTCCAGCCGCCGAGCGACGTCGAGCGCCTGCTCCAGAGCAACCGCCAGGAAACGCGCCTCCGGCGCGGTGACGTGCCACGGAGCATAGCCGGGAACGTAGCTGCGAAACATCGGCCATTCCATCTTGCCGCGAAACTTGCGCCCGAGCGACTTGATCACCTGGCGGTCCCTGTCGGTGAGGGTATTCCGATCCTCGAACGACGCCTGCAGCTCTGGCACCTCGAACAGCACCATCGGGTCGAGCGTCTCCCCTCCCTCTTGGATCGTCCAGAAGCCATGCAGCCCTTCCGCGCCGAGGTAGAGAGCCAATGCATAGTGCTCTCCCGCCTGGCCCATGACGCTCACCCAGCCAATCTCGCCCGTTTCCGGGTTGCGAACGCCAAATAGCTCGTCCTCGTACATCCACTCCCAGGGCGCCGCCTTTTTGAAGGCGACGGCCGCCTCGTACAGGCGTTGCCATTCCTGTTGCGACGGGTCTTGCATCCTCTCCTCCTCTGATCAGGCGTTGAAAGAAACCTGTATCCACATGTGTGCCGTCCAGGGCGTGATGCCCCTGTCCCTTTTTCCTGCGTGTCACGACTATGGTTCCATCGAGCCCCATTGTATCACATTTTTGCCGACTGCACACCTGCGCGCCCACGTGCGACTGGCAACATCTGTGCCCAGTGGGGCATGGATGAACTCGCGACAAGGGGCGTTATTTGCCGTCCCTCTCGTTTTCGAGTACAATTCGCCCTCGCGACGATGGTTGGGGGATGAGGGAACAATGACCGAACAAGAAATTCTGACGACGATTGCGCGTGAGCTGAGCCTGGCGCGCGCCCAGGTGGCGGCGACGGTAGCGCTGTTCGACGACGGCAACACCATTCCCTTTGTGGCGCGCTACCGCAAAGAAGCGACGGGCAACCTCGACGAGGAGCAGTTGCGCCAGATCGAGGAGCGCCTCGGCTACCTGCGCCGCCTGTCTGAGCGCCAGGAGACCGTGCTGAAAAGCATCGAGGAGCAGGGCAAGCTCACGCCCGAGCTGGAGGCGGCGATCCGGGCGGCGCAGACGATGCAGGCCGTGGAGGACCTATACCTGCCCTACAAGCCCAAGCGCCGCACCCGGGCCACAGTCGCACGCGAGCGCGGGCTGGAGCCGCTGGCCGATGCGCTCATGGCGCAGGGGGCGGACCAGGCTCTCGACGAGCTGGCAGCCGCCTTCCTGTCGGATGAGGTGCCCGACGTGGAGGCCGCCCTCGCCGGCGCGCGCGACATCGTCGCCGAGCGGGTGGCCGAGGACGCCGCCGTGCGCGGCCAGGCCCGGCGCCTGTCGCTCGATCACGCCCTCGTCGTCTGCTCGCTCGCCGGTGACGAGGCGGAAGTGGATGCGGGGGGCAAGTACCGTGTCTACTATGATCTCGACATCGCCCTCGACGAGCTCCAGCCCCACCAGTGGCTGGCGATGGTGCGCGGCGAGGCCGACGGCGCCCTCAAGGTGCGCCTCAGCCTGCCCGACGGTGAGATCGTCGACCTGATGGAGGTGGCGTTTCTGCGTGGCCCGCGCACTCCCGTGCGCGACCAGGTAGAGATGGCGATCGCCGACGGCTACCAACGCCTGCTGGCGCCGAGCCTGGAGCGCGACCTGCGCGCAACCGAGTCGGAGGAGGCCGATGCGCACGCCATTCAGGTGTTTGGCGCCAACTTGCGTAAACTGCTCCTCCAACCGCCCCTCAGGGGCAAGGTGGTGATGGGCCTCGACCCCGGCTTTCGCACCGGGTGCAAGGTCGCCGTGGTCGACCCCACAGGCAAGGTACTCGGCACGCACACGATCTACCCCCACGAGCCGCAGCGCCACTGGGAAGAGGCAAAAAAGATGCTCCACGCCGCCGTCGAAGCAGCAGGGGTGGACGTAATCGCCATCGGCAACGGCACAGCCAGCCGCGAGACGGAACAGCTTGCGGCCGAACTGATCGACGACAGGCCAACGGTGCGCTATGCGATGGTCAGCGAGGCGGGCGCATCGGTCTATTCCGCGTCCAAGCTGGCGCGCGAGGAGCTGCCCGAGCTGGACGTGTCGCTGCGCGGGGCAGTGAGCATCGCCCGGCGGCTGCAGGACCCCCTCGCCGAGCTGGTCAAGATCGATCCACGCTCCATCGGCGTCGGGCTCTACCAGCACGACGTCGACCAGAAGCGGCTAACCGAGGCGCTCGACAGTGTGGTCGAATCGGTGGTCAATTACGTCGGCGTGGACGTGAACACGGCCTCGCCGGCACTGCTGGCCCATGTGGCCGGGCTCAGCCCGCGCGTGGCGGCCAACGTGGTCGCCTACCGCGACGAGCACGGGCCGTTCAAAAAGCGGTCCGAGATCAAGAAAGTGAAGGGATTGGGCCCCAAGGCGTTCGAGCAGGCGGCCGGTTTTTTGCGCGTGCCCGAGTCGACCAACCCCCTCGACAACACACCGATCCACCCCGAGTCGTACCCGATCGTCGACCGGCTGCTCGACCTGGCAGGCACGCGGATCAAAAGTCGCGACGTCGTAGGCCGGGTGCGCGCCCTACGGCAGGAGCTGGGGCTGGAAGGACTGGCGGAGCTGCTGGAGGTGGGCGTGCCGACGCTGGCCGATATTCTGGACGGGCTGGAGCGGCCGGGGCGCGACCCACGCGACGAGCTGCCCGCGCCGATCCTGCGCCAGGACGTGCTCAAGATGGAGGATCTGCGCGAGGGGATGCGCCTGAAAGGGACGGTGCGCAACGTGGTCGACTTTGGGGCATTCGTGGACATTGGGGTCAAGCAGGACGGGCTGGTACACGTGTCCAAGATGGCCGACCGCTACGTGCGCAACCCGTTCGAGGTGGTGAGCGTGGGCGACGTGGTGGACGTGACCGTGATCAACGTCGATCTCGACAGAGGGCGGATCAGCCTGAGTATGAGAGAGTAAGGGTTACACAGAGATTCACATGGGGGATTTCCGTCAGCGAGCACTAGCCACCTATCACTTTGCATACGGTGAAAACCTCCGCACCACCAGCGGCACGTACACCCGGTGCGAAGCCAAGCGCAGGATCAGCAATCCTCCGGAATGGTCGGCCACATAGATCATCTCCTCAGCCACAGTCACCTGCCCGGCGTACCCTGCCGTATCGTAAAAGCCCGCCTCCACCGGCGCCTGAGGCACCGACACGTCCACCACCCACATCCCGGCGTCGAAACCGGTCAGGTAAGCATAGTCCCCGGCCGCGTCTACATCCCCGGCCGCGTTCAGGTCCGCGTTCCAGTCCGGGGGGTAGTAGGTCGCGACCTCGACCGGCGCTTGCGGCGTCGACACGTCGATTACCCGCAGCCCGTCCTGCCACGCCGCTACGTAGGCATACGTCCCGGCCACGGCCACGCCCGCGCCATCCCACCCCTCGACGGCGCCCACCTCCACCGGTGCCGCCGGCGTCGACACGTCTACCACCCGGAGCCCGATGCCGCCCCCTGTAACGTAGGCATACCCGTTGGCCACGAACACGCTAGATGCCTGGTACGTCTCGTATACACCCACCTGCACAGGCGCTGACGGCGTCGACACGTCCAGGATTCGCAGCCCGATATTCGTATCGGCCAGGTAGGCATATCCCCCGATCACGTCCACGTCCATGCACGGCGCCACCGTGTCGTAGGCGCCCACCGCCACCGGCGCCGGCGGTGTTGACACGTCCACCACCCGCAGCCCGTCGTCAGTGGCCACGTAGGCATACTCGCCCGCCACAGCCACGTCCCAGACGTAGCCTGGGATGTCCAGGGAGCCGACCTCTACCGGCGCCGACGGCGTCGACACGTCGATCACACCCAGCCCGGTGCTTGTCCCGACGGAGGCATACTCCCCGGCCACCGTGACGCTCTGTGCCAGCAACGTGTTGTAGAACCCCGCCTCGGCCGGCGCGGATGGCGTCGACACGTCGATCACCCGCAGCCCGAGGCGTTGCGTCGCGCAATACAGGTACTCGCCCGCGACGGCCAGGGCCATGGGAGTCGATGTCGCGTAACCGCCCACGTACACCGGCGCCGACGGCGTCGACACGGTCACCACCCACACGCCATGCCAGGCATCGCCGAGGTAGGCGTATCCCCCTGCCACGGCCACCCTGGCCATGGCCGCGTAGGGCGCTTCGAGAGAGCCGACCTCTACCGGCGCCGAAGGCGCCGACACGTCCACCACCCGCAGCCCATAGACGTAACCGTCGGCCACGTAGGCATACGTCCCGACCACAGCCACGGCGCGGGCCTCGCCCGGCGTGTCACAGAGCCCCACCTCTACCGGCGACCCGGGGCGCGATACGTCCACCACGCGCAGGCCGGCAAACCCGTCCGCCACGTAGGCGTGCGTCCCGGCCACGGCCACGCCGTAGGCATTCCCCGGCGTGTCGTACGCGCCCGCCTCCGCCGGCGCCGACGGTGTGGACACGTTCACCAGGCGCAGCCCCGCGGCCTCGTCGGCGACATAGACGTAGCTTCCTGCCACAGCCACGCCCACCGCGCTTCCCGGCGTGTCATACGCGCCCACCACGGCCAGCGCCGACGGCGTCGACACGTCCACCACCCACAGCCCCGAGGCGCCAGCCGCGACGTAGGCATAGCCATCCGCCACCGCCACCGCCTCGATCGTGTCCGGCAGCAGGCCGGTCCTGCCCAGCAGCGTGGGCGAGCCTGGCACCGACACGTCGAGCACGATCAGCCTGGGCCCCGCGCCCAGGTAGGCCAGGTTGCCCTCCACGGCCACCGCCCCGGTGCGGCCGCCGATGTGGCCGATCAGGGCCACCCTGTCACTCTGCTGCAGGACACTGCGGGACGAGCGCACCACCCCCGCGCCAGGGCCCAGCCCGAGCACGAGGCTCAACACAACCGGGAACAGCCACCCGAGCCACCCGTTCATCGCCCCCCCTCGGATTCAGCGTACAGCCGCCTGCAACAACTCTGCTCATTTCTCCCTGCGTATCTCTGTGCTCCTCTGTGTGTCTCTATGTGGCTGCCGTTGCTCGTGCCACGCCTCGCGGCTCAGCGCCATGTCGTAGAATACCACCTCATAGCCGGTGCCTCGCCGCCGGAAAAAGTGGCGCAGGTGTTGGTAGCATGGTTCGGTGCGCAGGACGTGGTAGCTGGAATGGCTGGCAGCGCGGTAGTGGCGGGAGGTCTGGTGAAACCCGAGTGAGCGATACGCCCGCACGGCACGCACATTGGTCGCCGCCACGTCGAGGACCATCTCCCGAAAGCCCATCGCATCAAAGTAGTAGTCAAAAAAGACACTCATTGCCTCGGTGCCGTACCCCTGGCTGACGTAATCGGCGCCGATGGTGATGCCCAGGCGCGCCGAGCGGTGACCATCGATCTCGCGCAGCGTCAGGCTGCCGATCACCTGCCCGTGTTCGTCCAGGACTGTGAAGAGGCGGCGTGCCGGGTCCTGGCTGCGCCACTCGAACCAGCGGAGCTGGTCCGATCGGCTGGTGCGCGGAAAGTCAAAGGGTTGATAGAGGGGGTCGACAAAAGGGCGCCAGGCCATCATGGCATCCACGTCGTCGGCGACCATTCGACGAATGGTGACTCGCGGTCCCTCAAGCTTCATAAAGGATTATCCCGGCTTCACCCTTCTGTTCTTACACTGCATGATATCACGTTCCGCCCATTTTGACAAAGTATGCTCTGTTCAGGTAAAAGGAGCGGCCGGGGAGGGGATCAACCCCTCCCCGGCCCCAGGGAGAAAGGAGAAAGCACCATTCAGAGTGGTGCCAAATCTATAGACGGCCCAGGGCTCCAAAAGGTTCCGCCCTGCAAGGCCAATTCCCAGGTTGCCTGGAAATCTGTTATGGCATGTTCAGTACCTCGGCCAGGCGCTCCAGCGCCCAGTCGATCTCGGCCCGGGTGATGACCAGCGGCGGTGCCAGGCGGATGACGTTCCAATGCGTCTCCTTGGCCAACATGCCGCGCTCCATCAGCGCCTCGCAAAAGCGCCGTGCCCCGCCTGCCTCGGCGTTGAGGACAATGCCCACCCACAGCCCCTTGCCGCGGATCTCTTGCACGTGAGGGCTGTCGATCTCACGCAGGCGCGCCATCAGATAGTCACCCAGATCTGCGGCGCGTTGGATCAGACCCTCATCGACGAGGACCTTGAGCGCTTCGCGCGCCACAGCGCAGGCGAGTGGATTGCCCCCGTACGTCGAGCCGTGCTCGCCGGGCTTGAGCAGGCCCATCACCGGCCTGTCGGCCAGCACGGCCGATACGGGATACATGCCGCCCGACAGTGCCTTGCCGATCGTCACCATGTCGGCGCGCACCCCTTCGTGCTCGGCAGCAAAGAGCTTGCCCGTGCGCCCCAGGCCGCTCTGGATCTCGTCGGTGATGAGCAGGATGTTGTGCCGGTCGCAGATGTCGCGCACCTGGCGCAGGTAGCCCTCGGGCGGGACGACGACGCCGCCCTCACCCTGGATCGGCTCGACCAGGAAGGCGACGGTGTCGCGCGTGATCGCAGCCTCCAGCGCCGCGGCGTCGCCGTACGGGATCAGCTCAAAACCGGGCGTGAAGGGGCCAAACCCCTCGCGGTACGCCTCTTCAGAGGAAAAGGTGACGATGGTAATGGTGCGCCCGTGAAAGTTACCATAGCAGGTGAGGATGTGCGCCTGCTCGTCGCGGACGCCCTTGACCTCGTAGCCCCACTTGCGCGCCAGCTTGAGCGCTGTCTCGACCGCTTCGGCGCCGGTATTCATGGGCAGCATCATCTCGTACCCAGCCAGCTCGCACAGCTCCTGCGCCAGGAGCGGGAGCTGGTCGTTGCGAAAGGCGCGGCTGGTGAGCGCCAGTCGCGCGGCCTGCTCGACCATCACCTTGACCAGGCGGGGGTGGCAGTGGCCCTGGTTGACCGCCGAGTAGGCGGCCAAAAAGTCCATGTACCTTTGGCCCTCGACGTCTTGCACCCACACGCCATCGCCGCGGGTGAGCACCACGTCGAGCGGCTTGTAGTTATGCGCGTTGTACCTGTCTTCGAGGTCGATATACTCCTGTGTGTTCATCATGGACCTTCACCCCAGCGTCTCGACGCGCTCGTCGAGCCCAATCCCGAGCGCTTCCAGCTCGGCCAGCACCGGCTCATAGATCTCGGGGATCACCGGCACGTGCACGCCGCTGATGCCGGCGATCTCGCCCTGCAGGATCATGCGGGCGGCGATGGCGGCGGGCAGACCGACCGTGCGCGACATCGACGTGTCGCCGTGTGGAATGCCGTAATCGATCATGGTCGCCGTAATCGCTTCGCGCCGGTCGGGATACTCGGCGATGAATTCGTGCTGCATGATCAGCATGTCGCGCTCGCCGGGCTGGTAGACCATCTTGCGCTCCATCAGTGCGGCGAGGGCATCGACCACTGTCTCTGCGCCGGCCGGAACCGGCTCGTCCGAAAAAAGTCCGAGCCAGGCCAGATCCGTGACCGGCTTGGCGTTCTCGTCCATGCCCCACATGGCGGCCAGGTAACGGGGCAGTTCTGTTTCGGCCTCTATGTCGAGCACCTGCGCCATCAGATCTTGATACGTCGCGGGCCGCGGGGCGAGTGGTGTTTCTTCCAGCAGCCCCATCGAGGAGACACGTCTCAGCGTCTCGCACCAGCCTGGGTAACGCAGTGTGCCGCGGAACATCCACTCTGTGGGATGGATGTTGTACACCTCACGGTAGGGCAGGCTGTCGCGGTTGGGATATCCCTCCAGTTCGCCCAGGCCAGGGATCTGCACCGGCCAATGATGCTGGAACAGCTCTTCACCAGGGATCTGGACGAGCGCGCCGTCTTTCTGGAACTGCGCCGGGTTGCGTCCCGCCAGCAGCACGCCCTTGGGGCTCCACGAGAACTTGTAGCCAAAGGGGTTGTCGTTCGCCTCTGGGGCTGGCACCCCGCCGCACCACGAGACAAAGCTGGCGATGCGCCCGCCATTCCTCTCGACGTGGTGAATCACCTTCATCGCCGACATGTGGTCAATGCCCGGGTCGACGCCGATCTCGTTCAGCAGGATCGCGCCTGCCTCGCGGGCCGGGCCGTCGAGCTGGCGCATCGCGTCCTTCACATACGACGTGGTCACCATGTGCTTGCCGTGCTTGACGCACAACCCTGCCACCACCGGGTGGTAGGCATAGGGGAGCATGCTGACCGACAGATCGTGAGTGCTGATCAGCTCTTCCAGTGTGGCTTGGTCCTTCACGTTCAGCGCGATCGCCTTGCCGCGCGGGTGACCTTCGACCAGGGCTTGCGCCTTGCTTACCGTCCGGCTGGCCACCGTCACTTCAAATTCCGGCACATCCAACAGGTAGCGGACGTGAGGCCGGCTGACAAGGCCGGCGCCGAGTACGAGAACCTTTTTCATGATGCACTTACTCCTTTGGAAAAGGGTATGGGATATTAGGTCTTCCATCCATCGTGGGTCGCGTCGAGATAGCGGGTGATGTAGCGATAGTCGGGTGTGAGCTCGCCACGGTAGGCAATGACCGCGCGCTTGATCGCGGGTGGCAGGTCACACGCCTCAAGGGGCACACTGAAATCGCAGCGCGCGATTGCGGGCAGGAAGGGCTTGAGCACGCCGCTAAAGTAGGCCGACGATTCACGGGGCAGCTCTGCCGGCAGGATCTCGATGGCCATGATCACCACGCCGGGCCCGGCCGATCCATCTTGCACCCGCTCCGTGGCAGGGTCGTACACGTAGATCGGGTTCCCTGGCTCTGTCGATTTGAGCGTGACCTCGATCGCCCCTTCCACATCGCAGCTAATGTCGCCGATCACGCGCAGGCGCGGTCGCGCCGCTTCTGCAAAGAGGCGCTTGAGCCCTTCTTTCGACACTAGGCGAGGATAATCCGGCGTCCAAAAGATGGCATTCACCAACACGGTCAGATAGGGGAGGTACTTTTCAAACACTCCATCATATTTTTCGGGATGATCGTAATAGTCTTGCAGGACAAAGACATCCCGGGGCGATTTGGGGCTGACCATGTGCTCTTCTTTGAACACGACCTTGTACACACAGTGGCAAGAATCCTCGGTACCAGTGACCAGCCCGGCCAGCTCCTCGGGCGCGATCTCGACGATGGGTAGCAGATCGAGCACCTCTTGTGCGCCGCGTGACACGTTGCCATAGCCGGCGAACCCAAACACGAGAGGTGCCAGCTCCCTGGGCAGTCCTTCTTGCCGGATCGCGTCGGCGACGCCGCGCAGCGCCATTCTCACCTCGGCCAGGTCGTGGTACGTATGAGTTTGTCGAACCGCCCCGAAGGGGCTCGAGATCCCTTCCCACATCAGGCGCTGTCCCAACGCCCAGAGAGTATCGATCATGCCTGACACTCCAGCATGCCAACCGAAAAAGATCAGGCGCCGGTTTCTGTCGTCCACCACGCGCTCATAGTCGATCAGCGTGCAGCCGAGGTCGAGCAAGCGCCGCAGCATCGGCATATTGTAGGGCTGGCCCTTGATCACGTGTGCGAAAAAGATATACGTTTTGCCTGGCTCGAGAACCTTCAGGGGAATCTCTTTGATGCCCAGGATCACAGGGGCCTCTTTCAGGTCACTGCTGACAGTGATGCCTGCCTCTGCAAACTCGGCGTCTCGATACGCACGCGTATCCGAGCTCTGGATGATGACCTGCACCCCTTCTCGCTGCAGGTCAGCAGCGTCCTGGGGTGTAACCGGCACGCGTCGCTCCCACTCGCTCTTGTCCTCACGTCGAACCCCAATCGTTGCCATCACCGATCGTACCTCCTTGTGAACTCCTGGCACGTGGCGGGCCGCAGGCACCAGAAAAGCCGGTGTGAGCGCACCGGCCGATGACCACCACTGTCTGCGCCCGGCTACGCTGCCGATGCGCCCCCAGTATACCCAAGCCTTGCCTTTTGTCAATTTCTGCCCGGCCGTCTGCTGGAAGGCTGGAAGGTCAGGCTGCCATCCAATCTTTCAGCCAAACTTGACACGCTGCCGCGTGCGTGATATAATACCTGCCAATGTACCCCCAGGGGGTATGCACCAAGATAGGGAGGCTTGCATGAACGCACTAGACAGAGAGCAGTTGATTGGCGATTTTCTCAATCGGCGTGTGTGGGCCGTTGTCGGCGTCAGCCGCGATCCAGACAAGTATGGCAACCGTGTCTTTTACTCTCTACGTGACGCCGGCTACACCGTCTATCCCGTCAATCCGAATGAGAATGAGCTCGACGGCATCCAGGTCTACCCCACCCTGGCGGACCTGCCTGAACGGCCTGAGGTCGTCGACGTCGTCGTGCCCCCACGAATTACCGAGCAGATCGTACGCGAGATGGATGCGCTCGATCTCGATCGCGTCTGGATGCAGCCTGGCGCCGAGTCGCAAGAGGCGATTGAGTACTGCCACGAGCACAGCATTGCCGTGGTCCATGATGCATGCGCCATGATTCGGCGCAAGCAATGGAGTTAAAGAGACAGGCAGGAGACAGCATGAATGCATTAACTGGACCGCGCGTAACCGTTACCGTTTTTGGCCATCGCCGCATGGAGGCGTGCAGCCCTGGCGGCTGAGGACCCGCGAGGTCTTCGGAGGAGACCACGCACATTACCCAGTACTACTTGCAGATGAGGTTTGGCGAGGCTGTTCGCGTCGAGTACATCGAGCTCGCCGACGATGGAGCGCGGGAGCGCTTTGGTGACCTGCTCCTCCTGGCCGAGGAGCGGGATTTTGCCTTTCCCCTGGTTGCGATCAATGGGCAGCTTCGCCTGGCCGGTTCGGCGCACTATTTTCGTATCCTCCCCCTCGTGGAGGCGGCGTTGGCTGCCGAGCCGGACACTGTGCAGCAGACCGCGCCCACGCCGAGTTGACAAATCTCGCGCTCTTTGTTACACTGATCATGGAGCTGG
Source organism: Anaerolineae bacterium (assembly GCA_016929795.1). Next base: position 2,584 of record JAFGIA010000360.1, on the reverse strand, counting down.
CCACGGCGCGCGCGCCTCGAATGCGCCAGAGCCGACGCCTACCTCTGTTCACGCGAAAAGCAACTACACAAGGAGGGTCAATATGCCACTCATTTCAGACAAAGACGCAGCGCAACTGCGCGAGGAGTTTGACGCCCAGCTCGACGCCCCGGTCAAGCTCGTCATGTTCACCCAGACCGTCGAGTGCCAGTACTGCGGCGAGACACGCCAGATCGTCCAAGAGATCGCCGGCCTGTCGGACAAGGTGACTGCCGAGATCTATAACTTTGTCACCGACAAAGAGGTTGCCGATTCGTACGGCATCGACAAGATCCCCGCCATTGCCATCGTCCGTGTGGAGAATGGCGGCGAAAAGGATTATGGGATCCGATTCTACGGCATCCCGTCAGGCTACGAGTTTACCAGCATCATTGAGGACATCTTGGACGTCTCCAAGGGCGAGTCGGGCCTGCAGCAACGGAGCAAGGACGCTGTGGCCGGGATCAAACAGCCGGTCCACTTCCAGGTGTTCATCACTCCCACCTGACCGTATTGCCCCCAGGCCGTGCGCCTGGCCCACAAGTTTGCCCTCGAGAGCGACTATATCACCGCCGACATGGTGGAGGCGATCGAGTTTCCACACCTCGCCAACAAGTACTCAGTCTATGGCGTGCCGCGCACCGTGATCAACGAGGGGGTGCACCAGGAGGGTGCCGTGCCCGAGCCGATGATACTGGCCAAGCTCCTGGAAGCAGTCGGCAAAGAGGCACCGCCGCCCGCCCACGCCCCCGCATCCCATCAGCACGTGCACGACCGTGTCGCCAGTGATCAGGAGCTGGATGACGAGGAGTAGGACGCCGAGATCACAGAGGAGTAGATGGACGTCATCGTTTATACCACGCCGACCTGACCCTACTGCTACCAGGTGAAAGAGTTTCTTTCACGCCAGGGGGTTCCGTTCGTCGAAAAGAACGTCGCCGCCGACCGGCAGGCGGCCATGGAGATGATCCAGGCCTCAGGCCAGCAAGGAGTGCCACAGATCAAGGTCAATGGCGAGATCGTCGTCGGGTTCGACCAGCCGCGCTTGATGCAGCTCTTGCAGCAGGCCAAAGCCCAGGCGCGGCCCAAACTCGGCGCCGCCGTCGCCGACGCCGAATCACAGGCATCCCGGCATCCCGGCATCCCGGCATCCGGGGCTTACGTGGGCCGCGTGCGGCCCGGCACACCGGCCGACCGTGCCGGCCTGCGCGCCGGCGATGTCGTCGTGCGCCTCGGCGGGCAGCCGATCATCCTCGCCGACGACCTCCACCGCCTCCTGTCGCAGGTGCCAGAGGGGAGAGACGTGGCGCTTACCTACGTTCGCGACGGCCGGCGCCAGGAGACGACCGTCAGGCTCTAGTTGCTTGGGGATTGATTTGCTTCGCTACCAAGAAACTGTCACTGCGAGGGCGCAGTCGTTCGCGCCCAATCTCCCAGGCCCGTCGTTGGGGCACGTGATCCAAGGGGGGGATTGCTTCGCTCGCTAGCGCTCGCTCGCAATGACAGTTTCTTACAGGCTGAGTGGCGCCGGCGCAGGCGCTATGCCGAAAGTTGTGTAATTTCGTAGGGGCGCGGTCTCCGCGCCCCGGGCCAGCCAATTTACACACAATTCGCGATGCGGCCCCGGCTCCATGGATCAACTCGCCATGACGGGGGCAGAGGGGGCAATCCTGGCGCCGGCTGTTAATACTGCCGCCATGTCCCATCATCATATAGAGCCAGGAAGAGAGGCGAGAACGACGGGTCCCGCGCCCAGTTGAACAGGCCAGCTTCGCAAAACTCGACGGTGTTGCTATGCAGCAGCATGCCCCGCTCGAACGGCTGCACCTTGGCGCAGAAGCCCTTTTCGTCGGTCCTGGCCCAGCCCAAGGGGCCTGAGGGGCCGTTCATGAACTCGCGCCATACCCAGCCAAAGCCACGCACTGGCTCGACCAAGCCAGGCGGCGGCGAGATGCCTATGCTCTCCTCGGTCCCGTCCCACTTGTCGAGGATCGTCTGCCAGTTGCCCCCCGCAGGCCCGGAAGCCGTCTGCACCAACACGAACACCCTGTCGACGTCCTGGCGCCACACCATCTGCCCGTGCTCGAATGGCTCCCATGCTGCCCAGGTAATGCTCGCGCCGGCCGTGGGGCAGCCGAGGCGTTCGCGACTCCACCCCCCTTGCAGCTCCGCAGCCACTCCGATCGAACAGGTCGGCGTGGGGGTGACTGTTGGTGTGTCCGTTGGTGGCTCGGGGGTGGACGTTGCCGTATCGGTGGGTGGCTCCGCAGTAGGGGGCGGGGTGTCGGTGGCCGGAGGTGTGTCGGTGGCCGGTGGTACGGTCTCTGCGGGTGACACGCCGGTGGCTTCCGCAGTCGGTAGCGGCGGCACCGTTTCTCCACCGGCCAGCGTGGCGGTCGCTGCCGGCACCTCGGTCACCTGTGCCACCTGCTGCGTGAAGGTAGCCGCAGGCGTCGGCGTCGAGTCATCCCGCCCGGCAGCGATGGCCAGCAGCAGCCCGGCAATGATCAAGAAGAGGAGGAATGCGGTGCCGCCCAGAATCCAGGGCAGCTTTGATCTCCCCGTC
>JAFGIA010000359.1 GCA_016929795.1 Anaerolineae bacterium | reverse complement strand
CGACAGGACCGTGCTCACGTGAAAGCCGGTAAAGAGAGCACAGAACACCGTCGCCGGGAACATGGTCAGCACGTGCTGAAAGCCGAAGGCGATCAACGGCCCCCAGGGCGGTCTTTCGTTCGGCAGGTAGCCCAGAACCTTTGCAGCCATTGCATTTGCTCCTTTCTCAATCCTTTTCAATCTGTCAGAGACAGCCCTTCCCCCTCTCTCCGGTAGTCCCGGCAGGGGCAGATCCGGACAAACGACACAATCTATCGGGCTATTTTGTTTTCTGGTCGATGATCGGTATCCCTCCTTCCTCAGAAACAACCTGATCGGCAGGCTGAGCCTATCCCCCTGCTACGCCTTGTCTCGGCTCCCGCGTCCAAGGAGAAAACCTATCAGCATACCGACCGCGGCGACGACGGCAACCAGCGCCCACAATGCCTGCGGCGACGACAAGAACTCACTGGTCATATCCCGGGCCATATCCCTGGCTACGGCAGCGGCGAATTGGGACTCTGATGGTGGTGTGTACTCGACCTCCACGCCGGTCACGACCGCCTCGTGTCGCGCCTGCAGCGCCCGGTTCAACGACTCGAGTCCCTGGGCGATCATACTGCGGCTGGCCGTGTCGATCAGCCGCTGGCCGACGGCCGCCAGCCGCCCGCCGACCTGCATCTCGCCCTCGTACTTCATCAGCGTCTGGCCGTCGCCGTGATCGAGCAACTGCACGTGGCCGGTGCCACTGCCAAAGCCCGGCGCCCCTCTACCTTCCACCGACAGGGTATAGCCCTCCGGCGGCACCTCGTCCGACACGACCAGCTTGCCGCTAAACACGCCCGACACGGGCCCGATGCGGATAAACATCTCGCCGGCCCACTCGTTCTCGCCCACCTGCTCGAGGCTCTGCGTCCCAGGCAGCGCCGTCACCAGCACCTCCGGATCGCGCACGATCTGCCACACCTCTTCCCGTGTGCCGTCGAATATGTATTCCCCTTCCAGTTTCATGTCTGTCCGTCCTCCTTTTTGACGAATGCTGCTGATGCGTGATGCGTGATACGTGAGTCACGTATCACGCATCACGTTTGTGCAATAGCTCGAACAGCTTGTTCGGGCTCATCGGCATTTCGAGAATCTCGATACCATAGTCGCTCAGCGCATCCTCCAGCGCCTGCGCAAACACCGACGGCACCGGGATCGTGCCCGCCTCGCCGGCGCCCTTGCTGCCCATCGGGTTCAGCGGTGAGGGCGTCACCTCGTGCGCCACCTCGATGGTCGGGATCTCCATTACGGACGGAATGAGATAGTCCGCCAGAGAAGCGTTCAGGAGCTGCCCCTGCTCGTCATAGATCAACTGCTCGTAGAACGAGTTGCCGATGCCCAGCGCCACACCGCCGTGGATCTGGCCCTCCAGGATGAGTGGGTTGAGGATCGTGCCACAGTCCTCGACGGTAACATAGCGCTTGATCTCGATCATCATCGTCTCGGGATCGACTTCCAGGATCATGGCCACGGTGCCATTGGCCGTCGCGCCATACTGCGGCCCAAAATAGTCCGTCGACTCCAGGCCCGGCTCGCTGCCCGGCTCGACAGCGCCGCGCAGGGGGTTGGCCAGCGCCGCCAGCTCTCCCAGCCCGATCGACCGCTCGGGTATATCGGCCACGCACACGCGCCCATTCGCCAGCTCCAGTTCATCCTCTGGCGCATCGAGCACCTTGCTCGCCTGCTTCAAGATCTTGTTTCTCACCGACACGGACGCAGCGCGGATCGCATTGGCGGCGACCACGGCGCCGCGGCTGGCAAAGGTGCCCGTGCCCCAGTGGAACTGGTCCGTATCGCCGGTGACCAGGCGCACGTCGCGCGGACTGACCCCGAGCTGATCGGCCACGATCTGGGCAAAGGACGTAAAGTGCCCCTGGCCCTGTGTGCCCACACCCGTCGCCACGCTGACGCGCCCATCCGGGTCGACAGTGACGCGCGCCCCCTCGTAGGGGCCAACGCCTGTCGTCTCGACGAACGGGACGATGCCGATGCCCACGTGCTTGCCCTCGGCGCGTTGACGTGGCTGCTCCTCTTCGATAAATCGTTTGTAATCGATCAGCGCCACCGCCCTGTCAAGCGTCGCCTCATAGTTGCCGCTGTCAAAGATCAGCTCGGCAAAGGCCTGGTCGATGATCTCGTGGTGATACGGGAAGGCGTCGGGCGGGATCAGGTTCTTGCGCCGGATCTCGATGCGATCCATCCCCAGCTCACGCGCGGCAATGTCGAGCAACCGCTCAGCGAGAAAGATGCCCTGCGGCCTGCCGGCGCCACGCACCGGAGTGACAATCGTCTTGTTGGTAAAGACCACCTTCAGGTCGGAAGAATAGTTCTTGACGTCGTAGGCACCCATGGCATGGCTCTGCGTGTTGAGCGGGATCGTCAGGCCATAGGGGTCATAGGCGCCCGTGTCGTGGATGAACTCGTGCTTGATGCCCAGGATGCGCCCATCCTTGCTGAGCGCCATCTCGGCATAGTGCACCTGCCCCCGCTCTTGCGTCGTCGCGTAAAAGTTCTCGCGTCGGTCCTCGATCCACTTGATCGGCTGCCCCAGCTTCATCGTCGCCCACACGAGCATCATCTCTTCGGGGTAATACATCATGATCTTG
>JAFGIA010000358.1 GCA_016929795.1 Anaerolineae bacterium | reverse complement strand
GGGGTGCAATCTCCTTTCACCACGCCGGTGAAGACAATGTTTCCTCCCGTGAAGCTGTGCGTCAGAGTAGATTCACACGCGCACCCGCATGGGCATTTCTTGGGCGGGGGCGGGGAAAGATCGAGGCACCAGGCAGACGTCGTGCCCGACTCGAAATCGTCCACAAAGAGGTCCCCAATCTGGATATCGTCCCAGAGGATCAGGTCGTCAAAGGGATCAGATCCCGGTCCGAAGAATGGATCCGGCAGGTAGAACCCTGGCGGCCAGATGGGTTCCAAGGGATCAAAGAGATCGCCGCCAAAGGGCTGGTCGATGTCGGGCGCATAGTCGCCGCCGATCAGTTCTGCGCCCAGCATCGGGTCCCAATCGATCTTTTGGTTTTCTGCATACAGCCCGGGGTCCACGCCATCCACGTCGCCCGAGCCGTAGAGCATCTCGCCGAAATAGCCAAAGCCAAAATCGGCCACCGGCCCCCCGCCATCGTCGGTAAAGTAGGTCGTGCTGGACTGGCCATCCCAGTGGATGTACGCATCAGCGGCGGCGGCGACGCTGCCTCGCGCTGGCGGGGTGACGGGCTCTATGCTGATGCCGGGGTTGAGGCGGGCGGTGGTCTGCCCGGTGCCGTCCATCTCGACCACGACACCCAGCAGGGTCGGGTAGTAATAGATCCACTGGCCACGCTCGTTGCGGGCCAGCCGCTCTCCTTCAGGCGAATAGTAGGTGGCGACGGTGCCCCAGCCGGGTGGGTAGTTGATCTGCGCCAGGCGGTTCTCCGGGTCGTATTGGTAGGTCACCACGCCCCAGTTGCTGCTGGTCTGGATGACATTGGCGTTGGCGTCGTACGAGTAGGCGATGGCGCTCAGATCGGGAAAGGTCTGGGCCAGAACCCGGTCCTCGTCGTTGTAGGCAAAGGTCGTCACGTCCCCGGCGTCGTTCTGGGTCAGGCGGTTGCCGGCCGGGTCGTAGGTGTAGTGATAGTTGTGCGCAGGCGGATGTGGATAGCTGGCGTCCGTCAGCCGGCCGGCGGCATCGTACAGGTAGCCTTGCTCCAGCACGCCGTCGCGGCTCGCCCCGAGCAGTTGTCCGGCCGGATCGTAGGCGTACTCGTACGCCAAAATGATCGCGTCGGTCGCGTCCTGGGTCGTGATGTGGGTCACCTGGCCCACGTCGTCGTATGCGTAGGCGCTCCACACGCCGTGGGGATAGTGGATCTCTGTCTGGCGGCCCGCCGGATCGTAGGCCATGCTCGTCTGCCCACCATCCGGGGCGGTCACCAGCAGCAGCCTGCCGGCCGCATCGTAGCCATAGATCAACTCCTGCCCGTCGGGATCGGTCAGTTTAACAATGTTGCCCACCCCATCGTAGGTATAGGAAACGGCCTTGACGAAGGAGCCATAGTCGATCGACTCCCCTTTGAGGCGGTGGAGGGCGTCGTAGCTCCGCACGGTCACGTCGTTCAGGCCGCCGGTGTGGGTCATGACCAGCGTATTGCCCACACAGTCGTACTGGTAGTCGACCCCCGTGCCATCGGGGTAGGCAACATTCACCAGGCGGTCGGCAGGGTCGTAGGCATAGTTGGTGAGAATGCCGTTCGGGTCGGCCCTGGAGAGGCGGTTGCCCACGCCATCGTAGGTGTAGAGCGTGTCATGCGCCATGGGCGAGGTGCCCCCGGTGACCCGGTTCATCGCGTCAAACTGGTAGGTCCAGTGGTGGCCGTTGGCATCCGTCTTGCCCGTGAGGTTGCCCGCCGGGTCGTAGCTGTAGGTCGTGGGGGTGCCCAGGGCATCAGTGATCACGATCAGGCGATTCAGCGCGTCGTAGCCGTAGCTGGCCGTGTCGCCGTTGGCGTCCGTCTCGCCCGTGCGGTTGCCGGCCGGGTCGTAGCTGTAGGTCGTGGCATAACCCAGGGCGTCGGTGATGACGACCAGGTGGTCGAGGGCGTCGTAGCCATAGGCGGTGGTGTGTCCATTGGCGTCAGTCTCGCCAATCTGGTTACCAGCCGGGTCGTAGCTGTAGGCCGTGGAGTTGTCCAGGGCATCGGTAGTGCTGGCCAACCGGTCGAGTGCGTCGTAGCTGTAGGCGGTGGTGTGGTTGTTGCCATCCGTCTCGGACACGCGATTGCCGGCGGGGTCATAGCCATAGGTCGTGGTGTAGCCCAGGGTGTCGGTGATGCCCGCCAGGCGGTTGAGGGCATCGTAGCCATAGGCGGTGGTGTGGCCATTGGCGTCGGTGCTCGACACGCGGTTACCAACAGGATCATAGCCGTACGCCGTGGTGCAGCCCAGGGCATCGGTGATGGCCTGCAGGCGGCCGCTGCAATCGTAGCTGTAGGCGGTGGGGTGGCCGTTGGCATCGATCTTGGAGATGAGGTTGCCGACGGGGTCGTAACTGTAGGTGGTCACATAGTCCAGGGCATCGGTGACGACGACCATGTGGTTGAGGGCATCGTAGCCATAGGCGACAGTATGCCCGTTCGGATCGGTGCCCGACAGGCGGTTGCCCACCAGGTCGTAGGTAGCGATCCGTTCGCCGCCGAGAGGGTCGACCTGGTGGGTGTTGTAACCATAGATGCTGTACTCAAGCTGGGTGGTGTTTCCCCGCGGGTCGGTCCAGCCGGTCAGTTGGCCGTGGGCGTCATAGTCGTAGGTGGTCACCTGGTCCAGGGCATCGGTGCTGCTGAGCAGGTTGGCCTGCGCATCGTAGGCATAGGTTGTGGTGTGGCCGTTGGCGTCGGTGCGGCTGGTGATGCGGTTGAAATCGGCGTGCCAGGTGTTGACCGTGGAGAAGCCGAGCGGGTCGACGACCGTCAACACATTGCCGCGGGCGTCGTAGGTATAGTCTGTCGTGTGGCCGTTGGGATCCGTGAGGCTGGTCAGGTTGTAGGCATCATCCCAGGTGCGCGCCGTGGTGTGGCCCAGCGAGTCGAGGATGGTCGTCACCCGCTTTTTCTGATCGTAGCCGTAGGTGGTGGCGTGCCCGTTGGCGTCGGTCACCGTCGTCTGCCGGTTCGCCAGGTCGTAGGCAAAGGTGGTGGTTCCGCCGCAGGCAGCCAGCGCCTGCACCTGGTAGTCGGCATTGTAGGCAATCGTCTGCACGTGGCCCAGCGCGTCGGTGATGCTCAGCAGGTCGTGGCAGTCGGAGGAGTAGGTGTACCCGGTGGTGTGGCCCAGGGGGTCGGTTACCTCGACCAGGTCGCCGTGGGCATCGTACGCATAGTGGTAGGTGCGGCCCAGGGGGTCAGAGATCGAAGTCAGTTTGTGGTCGGTGTAGGCAAATACCAACTGACGGCCCGCGTCGTCGGTCACGGTAGTCAGGGCGCGGTCCGCGTTGTAGGCCAGCGTCAGGCGGTTGCCGTTGAGGTCCTCGATCTGGGTCACGTAGGGATGGGTAGTCGAGCCGAACCGGAACGTGACGCCGGACGGATCGGTGAGCAGGTAGAGGCCGGGCGCATATTCCTCGAGGGTATCCCGCACGCCGTAGGTGGGCTGGAAGGTGCCATCGGGCTGTTTCACAAAGATGTCGGTGCGGTCATCCTCGCGCACGACAATGACATTGTCGTTCACGCTATTGGTGATGAGGCGCTGGTTGTAGTTCATCTGCCAGCCATAGCCGTAGCGCCCCTCGAAAAAGCTGCCGCTGTTGTAGGTAAAGGTGACCTCCAGCGGCAGCCCCCGGCCAGGAATGGAAAAATCGTGCCGGGTGTAGATCAGGTTGCCATGCACGACATTCACCTGCACGGCACCACACTGCCCGCCGCAGGCTGTGTCCTGGTAGGGATACCAGCCGCGATCCATAAAGTCCACGTGCGCGTCGGCGATGAGGGGATCGCCCAGGTTGATGACGGCCTGGTCGGCAAAGGCTGGGGCGGGACTCCGGGCCCCGGCAGACACGCGATCGAGGATTCCACTGATCGAAACCAGGATCAGGAGCGCCAGCGTGAGGATGACGCCGAACATAGAGCAGACTCTCCGATTCATCTCTCCCTCCTTGTCGCAAACAAGATGCCAACCAGAGCGGAAGACCGGCGTTGAGATTGGTGTTCGACGCAGGTGTGATGTGTCAAGCTTGGTCCAGAACTATGGCTATTATATCATGCCCATGTCACCTCTGTCAACCGGCATCCAACCGGCCCGACGTAACCGGCGCCGCCTCCTGCCGCGGCCAGGTGGGCGACGATCCAGACTCTGGCTTGCCGGCGATCCATCCCTCGACCCGGAGATCGAGGCCTGGTTGACTGGCCCCAGCTACCAGATCATGTTATAATTCGTGTGTGAAATGAATGGGCTGGGGAGCTGTGCTGCCCGAGTCTTCCAGTCGGCTGGTGCCAGCAGTCGTTCCGGCTGCTGGCCAGATAGAGGTGGTGCATGGACGTCAGGCGCTTGAGTGTTTATCTGCCCATGGATCGCCGCCAGGCGCTGGCGAGGGGCCAGCCCTTGCCCGATCGGGCCCAAGGCGCAGCCCTCTTGGCCGACGTCGTCGGTTTCACCCAGCTCACCCACAAACTGGTAGCGACCCTCGGCCCTGCCCGGGGCGCCGAGGAGCTGATCCGGTTGCTGAACGCGGTCCACGACGACCTCATCGCCCAGGTGCATCACTACGGCGGCAGCGTGGTGGGCTTTGGCGGCGATGGCTTGATCTGTTGGTTCGATCAAGATGCAGGACTGAGAGCTACCGCCTGTGGACTGGCCCTGCAAAGGGCACTGCACTCTTTGGCCTCTGAGCCGCCCCCCGGCCGGGAACAGGCCTCTGTTTCGCTCAAAGTTGCCATCGCCGCCGGTCCAGTGCGCCGCTTGGTCGTGGGCGATCCCCAGGTCCAATGCCTGGACCTGCTGGCCGGCGCAACCCTCGAACGGCTGGCCCGAGTCGAGCAGGATGCAGCCCAGGGCGAGATAGTCGTCGCGCCGGAGGTGGCGCAGCCGTTGGGCGAGCGCCTGATTGTGTCCCGGTGGCGGGCAGGACTTGGCGTCGTCGCCGGGCTGGTCGGGGAGGTGCCCCCGGCGCCCTGGTCCAGGCTGGACACCGCCCTGTCTGTCGAGGCGGTGCGCCCCTTCCTGTTGCCGCCAGTCTACAAGCGGCTGGTGGCTGACCAGGCCGAGTTCCTGGCCGAGCTGCGGCCGGCCGTCGCCCTGTTTCAACGCTTTGGCGGCCTCGATTACGACGGCGACGATCAAGCCGGCATCAAGCTGGATGCCTATGTACGCTGGGTACAGGCGGTTCTGGGGCGGTATGGCGGCTACCTCTTGCAATTGACGAGCGGCGAAAAGGGCAACTACCTCTATGCCTCATTCGGTGCCCTCACCATACACGAAGATGACCCCGGGCGAGCCATCGCTGCGGCGTTGGCATTGCTGCGGCCGCCGCCCGACCTGAGCTTTATCACGGACGTCCAGGTGGGCCTCAGCCAGGGGCGCGTGCGGGCCGGGGCCTATGGCAGCCAGACGCGGCGCACCTACGGCGCCCAGGGCGACGAGGTCAACGTCGCCGCGCGGCTGATGCAGGCCGCGCCGCCAGGTGAGGTCCGCTGCAGCCAGCGCATCTACCGTGCGGCCAGGACGGAATGGATCTGGGAGGCGCTGCCGCCGGTAAAAGTCAAGGGGATAGCCGGCCCGCTTCCACTCTACCGCCCGCTGGCGCGCCGCAGGGAGCAGGGCCCTCGCCTGGCGGGCGCCCTGGTCGGGCGGCAGGCCGAGAGGGCGACCCTGGCCCGGCTCCTGGAGGAGACAATCTCGGGCCAGCGGCGGGTGGTGCTGCTGGAGGGCGAGGCGGGCATCGGCAAGAGCCGGTTGCTGGCCGAGCTGGCGCCCCTGGCCCGCGAAAGCAACGCGGCCTGGCTGGAGGGCGCCGGCCAGAGCATCGAGCAGGGGACGCCTTACCGCGCCTGGCGCGACCTGCTGGCCGGCTATTTTGGGTTGGAGGCGCAGGCAGACGTGGCGGACGCCCTGGTGGAACAGCAGCGCCGGGTGCGGGAGCAAGTAGCCGCCGTGGACCCCGCCCTGGTGGAGCGCATCCCCCTGCTTAATGACGTGCTACCTCTGGACCTGCCCGAAACCGGCCTGACCCGGGGCTTTGACCCCAAGCTGCGCCGCGAGAGCCTCACCTGGCTGGTGGTGGACCTGCTGAAAAACGCGACCCAACGCCACCCTCTGGCCCTGGTATTGGAAGACGCCCACTGGCTCGACTCCCTCTCCTGGGATCTGGCCCTGGCCGTGGGCCGGGCGCTGCACGACCGGCCGCTGTTGCTGCTGCTGGCCCTCCGTCCCCTGGAGGAGCCACTGCTGGCGGCCTACACCGCCCTGACCCACCTGGAAGGAGCGGAGACGGTGCGCCTGGCAGCCATGCCCCCCGCAGAAGTGGTCACGCTGGCGGCCGCCCGGCTGGGCCTGCCGCCCGAGGCCCTGCCGACCCAGGTGGCGGACCTGGTGCGAGAGCGGGCAGGGGGCAACCCCTTCTTTGCCGAGGAGCTGGCCCACGCCCTGCGCGACAGCGGTGCCCTCGTCATCAAAGAGGCGACGTGCACCCTGGCGGCCGATCTGGAGGCACTTTATGCACAGGTGCCCGGCACGGTGGAGGGCGTAGTGCTGTCGCGCATCGACCGCCTGCCGCCCGAGGAACAGTTGACGCTCAAGGTGGCGGCCGTCGTCGGGCGCAGCTTTCTCTACCGCACGGTGCGCGCTGTACACCCTCGGCAGGTGATCGAGGACCTGCTGCGCACCCACCTGGACGACCTGGCCCGCCGCGACCTGACGCCGCTGGAGGCGCTGGAGCCAGAGCTGAGCTACCTCTTCAAACACATCATCATCCAGCAGGTAGCCTACGATACGCTGCTCTTTGCCCAGCGGCGTGAGCTGCACCGCGCGGTGGCCAGTTGGTACGAGCAGGCGTACGCCGCCCACCTGGCTCCCTACTACCCCTTGTTGGTCTACCACTGGCATGGAGCAGAAGAGGTGGCCCAGGAGCGGCGCTATGCCCGCCTGGCCGGTGAGCAGGCCGCTGCCCAGTACGCCAACGCCGAGGCGGTGGCCTACCTCAGCCGCGCCCTGGCGCTGACGGCGGAGGGTGACCTGGCGGGTCGGTATGCCCTGCTGTTGACCCGGGAAGAAGTATACGATCTGCAAGGCGACCGCGAGGCCCAACGGCAGGATCTGCACACTTTGGCAGAAGTGGCCAATGCCCTGGGCGATGACAGGCTGCAGGCAAAGGTCGCCCTGCGCCAGGCCAACTACACCGAGGCAATCGGCGACTATCCGGCCGCTGTTGCGGCTGCGCAGGAGACCATCCGCCTGGCCCAGGCCGCCCAGGACGTACACCTTGAGGCGGCTGGCTACCGGTGCTGGGGACGTGTTCTCTCGCGCCAGAAAGACTTTGATGCAGCGCAGCACCAACTGGAAAGAGCCATTGAGAGAGCTCAGAACGCGTCGTCTCGCTTGGTGGAGGCAGAGAGTCTGCGTGATCTGGGCACCACCTTCTTTTCCCGGAATGACCTGGATCAGGCTCAGATCTACTATGAGCAGGCGTTACAGGCCTCGCGCGAGATTGGCGACTCTCTAAGCGAGGCACCTACACTCAGCAACCTTGGGCTCGTTGCCCGGAGGCGAGCTGATTATGCCAGCGCCCGGGAGTATCATGAGCGAGCTCTGCGTATCCAGCGCCAGATCGGCGACCGGCGAAGGCTGGGCATGACCCTTAATGGCCTTGGCATAGTGACTCTGGAGACAGCAGATCATATCGGAGCCCTCGCTCACTTTGAGCAAGCCCTATCCATCGCGCGCGAGGTTGAGGACCGGTGGCTCGAGGGGCGTATACTCGTCAACATCGGTGCGACTTGCCTTGACGTGGGCGACTATGCCGGTGCCCTGCCTCACCTGGAGCGATCTCTGGTCCTCAGCCGTGCCATCGGCGATCGGGGATGCGAAGGGCAGAGTTTGAGCAGCTTGACCCTGTTGCTCCAGCAGAGCGGCGATTACACTGCCGCTCAAGAATATGCTCTACAGACCCTACATTTTGCACGAGACCAAGGTTCCCAGGAAGGCGAAGCATATGCCTTGTGGAACTTGGGTTATGCGCAACTGGGACTGGGAAATCCGACCGAGGCCATCGCGGCCTATCAGCAGGCCACAGATCTGTGCAGGGAGGTAGACACACCCCAACTCATTGTGGAACCTCTAGCGGGCCTGGCACACATGGCCTTCTCGCAGGGGGATCTGATTCAAGCCGGTGCCCACGTGGAGGAGATTCTGGGCTGTTTGGAGGCTGGTACTTTGTACGGTATCGATGAACCTTTCCGAGTCTACCTGACTTGCTACCAGATCCTGCAGGCAGCACAGGACCCCCGCGCCTGGGACATCCTGAACACAGCCCATGCCCTGCTCCAGGAGCGAGCGGCCAAGATCAAGGACGAAGCGCTGCGGCACTCCTTCCTGGAAAACGTGTCCGCCCACCGCGAGCTCGTCGCCGCCTACCAGGCCAGGCCAGGGGCGCCCTGACATGCCGGCCCTGCACATCCGCCTGCTGGGCGGCCTGGCCCTGGCCTGGGGCGATGCGCCCCGGCCACCGATCCCCGGAGCGGCCGCTCGTTCCCTCTTTGCCTACCTGGCCACCTACCGCCACCGGCCCCACACCCGTGACCTGTTGGCCGGCACCTTCTGCCCCGACCTGCCGGACGATGTCGCCCGCCGCCGCCTGAGCCACGCCCTGTGGCAGATCCGCACAACCCTCACCCCCCATGCCGTGTTGCTCACCGAAGGCAATGCTGTTCAACTCCACCCCGAGCTGCCCGTCTGGATCGACGTCGAACAATTCACGATGCACTATGCCCAATGCATACAGGGCGGGGCAGACGCATTGGAGCAGGGCGCCTTGTGCGTGGAGCACTACACAGGCGACTTTTTGGCCGGCTACTATGACGATTGGCTGCTCGTCGAGCGGGAGCGGCTGCACGAAATGTTCCTGGGTGTGCTGGAGCAGATGGGGGAAGGCCTGAAGGCGCGGCGGGAGTATGAGCGGGCGCTGGCCTACGCCCGCCGCCTGGCAGGCGAGGATCCGCTGCGCGAAGATGCACACTGCGAGGTCATGCGCCTCTGCCACGTGCTGGGGCGGGATGGCGAAGCGTTGCAACAGTACGCACTCTGCTGCCAGGTGCTGGCCGACGAGCTGGCTACCCAACCCTCGGCCACGACGATTGCCCTGGCGGACGAGATTGCCGCCCAGGCCCGGGAAGCCAGGGTACCACATTTGCCCCTGGTTCCTCACATACACCCTGTGTCCCTGGTGGGCCAGCCCCATCGCATCCCCCTGGTGGGCCGCGAGGCAGAACGGGCCGAGCTGGCATGCCACCTGGAACAGGCTATGGACGGGCGGGGAGGGCTGCTGCTGCTCGCCGGGAGCGCGGGGGTGGGCAAGACGCGGCTGGTGCAAGAACTGGCTCGCGATGCGGCCTGGCGAGGATGTACGGTTCTCTGGGGTCATTGCTGCGAGCTATCGGCGCCGGTGCCCTACCAGCCCCTGGTCGAGGCCCTGCAGGCTGCCGACCTGGATCCCCTACCCGCCGCCTGGCGTGGAGAATTGGCCCGTCTCGTGCCGGGGTGGGCTCCACCGCCGCCGGCCATGGAGCCAGGCCAGGCCAGGGCGCGCCTGCTGGAAGCCCTGGCCCAGGCCTTCTTGACCCTGGGACACCATGGACCAGATCGAACCACGCCGCACCTGGTCATCCTGGAGGACGTGCACTGGATAGACCCCGCCAGTTTTGAGGCCCTGCGCGTGCTCTTGCCCAGGCTGCCCCATTCGTACCTGCTGATGGTCGGCACTCTTCGGCCTGAGGAGTTGGAGGAACAGCCCTTGATCCACCAGGCGTTGGCCCGATTGGCAGCAACGCATATTCCACAGCAGATTGAGCTGGCCCCCCTGACAGAAGTAGAAACTGCGTCTCTGATCCAGCGTGCGCTGGGCCTGGCACAGCCTGCGCCTCACTTCAGCCGGCGGTTATTTACCCAGACCGAAGGCAACCCCTTTTTTCTCACCGAGACGCTGCGGCTGCTCGTAGACGAAGGGCTTTTATATCGCGACGAGGCTGGCGACTGGCAGACGCCATGGGACCAGGCATCGAACCGGTATGCCGAGATGCCGATACCGCGTAGCATCGCCCAGGGCATCGAGCAGCGGGTGGCGCGCCTGTCGCCGCCCGCGCAGGATCTGTTGGGCATTGCCGCCGTCATCGGTCGCCGTGTGGCATTTGACCTGTGGCTGGCCGCCAGCGGCGAAGAGGAAGAACTCCTTCTCGACGCAGCCGATGAACTCGTCCGTCGCGGCCTGCTGGCCGACACGCAAGATCTCGTGGGCTACTGCTTTGTCCACGAGACAACTCGCCAGCTCGTCTACGGCCGGTCCAGTCCGGCCCGGCGACGCCGGTGGCACCGGCGTGTGGCCGGGACGCTGGAGGCCTTGCATCCCGATCAGGTGGAGGCCCTCGCCCACCACTATGCCCTGGGCCAGAACTGGGCCCAGGCCGTGGTCTATGCCCGGCAGGCCGGCGAGCGCGCCCAGGCCGTCTATGCCCACCAACAGGCCCTCGACCACTTTTACAACGCCGATACCTGGCTGGCCGAAGGCCGGGTTTCGATGCCGGCGGATGAACTGGACTGCTGGCGGGCGGATCTGGCCGAGAAACGTGGCCAGGTCTACAATTTCATGGGCGAATATGAACGGGCTGAGGCTGCCTTCAGCCAGGCACATCGGCTGTGGGTTGACCTGGGGGATTGGCGGAGCGCGGCGCGGGTGCTAAACCGGCTGAGCTTTCTCTACTTTCTGCGCTACGACTATGCCAGAGCCAGCCATTATGCCCGGCTGGCCCTGGCCGCCATGCCGGAGGAGACGCCCCCACCGGGCTTGCAGGCAACCAGCCTGACCTACCTGGGCCTCAGTGCCTGGACAGAGGGCCGCTCCGATGAGGCCCTGCCCCCATTGCACCAAGCGCTGGCCCTCTTTGAAGAGATCGGCAGCGATCCATACGGCCTGGCCCGCTGCCTCAACAGCCTGGGCCTGGTCCACCTGGAGCGGGGCAATTTCGCAGAGGCAGCATCCTACTTTGCCCGCTCCCTGGCCCTGCGCCAGCAGATCGGCGACCTGCGGGGCACGGCCTGGTGCTGGCACAACCTGGGGCGGATGGCCCTGGCCCAGGGCGACCCGGCCATTGCCCGCGAGAGGCTGGAAACAGCCCGCTCCATCTTTGCCGAGATCGAACATCCCGATGGACTGGATACCTGCGCCCGGACACTCGTCCGGGTGCACCAGGCCGAAGCGGCTGCTCACGGGGCCGGGCGGCCCAGGGGTGCATCGGCGCGTTTGCCCCGCGCCGATGCACCCCTGGGCCGCCCGCTACGTGACGACGAATATGTGGTGGTGTCCTGGGCGGTGGACAGGCCGGATGACGCCGCCATTCCCCACAAGGTGGATCGCCGCCGCCACCGCCTGCTGCGGCTGCTGGCCGAAGCACAGAGCCAGGGGGCCGTGCCCGCCTACCACCACCTGGCCGACGCCCTGGGGGTCAGCGAGCGCACGGTCGAGCGGGACATGGCTGCCCTGCGTCAGGAACACCCTGATCTGCCACCGACGCGGAGAAAAATGTCGGAATAGTCTGCCCCACGCGCTGTCCAGAAGAGATATTCCCGAGATAGCTCCCTGCTAAACTGTCACCCAGAAATGGGTGGCAGTTTTTACATGGAGAGTAAGAGGGCAATGGCTCACAGCAAGGCCGCTGCCAGCCGACATGCGTTCGTCGTCCGCATCTGGCGCGAGGCAGGCAGCCCCAACTGGCGGGGATCGGTGCAGCAGGTCAGCAGCGGCCAGGCAGCATCTTTCGACAGCCTGGACAAACTGCTGGTTTTTCTGGAACAGCAGATCGCCGGCCTGGCTGATCAGGATGGGCCAGGTTTGAAATGATCTGGTTCTATGAGTAAGAGAGGAGGACAAACGATGGCAAAGAGGTTACTACTGGTTGGCATCTTACTGTTCCTGGCGGTCGCCGGGACCGGGCCGGCCCCTGCCCTGGCGGACGAACACCTCGGGTTCGAATCCCTGGAGGTGGGCTATGTCTTTGACACAACCCACCAGGCCTACGAGCACCTGGGGATCACCATTACTTCTAACGCTACCCCAGAGGTGGTGATGGCGGACTGGCTGTCGTCCCCCAGTCAGGTTCTGAGCAACGCTGGCGATCTTCCAGGTCCACCGTTGAGGTTTACGCTCGATTTCCAGGCCGACTCGGTCAGCCTGTGGGTGACCAAGGCGAGTGTGTTTGAAGTCACAGCCGTGCTGACCGCCACCGGCCCCACAGGCCTCGTGGGGACGGACACGGTGGTCCTGCCAATTGGCACCATCGACTACTTGGTGCAGCTCACCGTGGAAGCAGGTCCCGATGAGGCGATCGACGAGTTTATGGTGTCGTATGGTTGGGTGGATGCCGAAACCGTCGACGACATCACGATCCACGAGCGGGAGGGGCCATCGATTCCACCGCCCGTGGACACGACACCACCTGACGTGCACATCACCCACCCTGCACCTGCCGCCACGGTGGCCGGCCTGGGCGTGTCAGGCTACATAGACGAGGACGTCGAGCTGGAGGATACGATCACCATCCAGACGCCGCTGGAAACCGGAACCTATGCCCTGGCAGACCGGCAATGGAGAGAAGCGGATGGCTTGTGGCGCTACTGGTTCTTTGGCACCCCCGCCTTCCAGGAAGGTGAAAACCTGCTCCACGTGACCGCCAGCGATACTGCCGGGCACACGGTCATCGCCACAGTCAATGCCTTCTACCATCCGCGTGAATACGCCCCCCCGCCCACCTATTGGCCGGATACGCTCGATATCCGCGCCGGAAGCGAGGAGGAGTGCGGTGTTACCCAATGCGGCATGGAGGTCACCCAGGCCATCCAGAGCTGGAGGCAGATCGGGCCCACGCCCTCCGACCCCCACTCCGACCCGACTGCCCTGATCGCCGGCAAGAAAACGCTGGTCCGCGTGTACGGCGAGGCGATGGGTGTGACCATCGACGTGCCCGGTGTGAACGGCAAGCTGGAGGGCTACCACGGAGCGACCCCACTGCCCGGTTCGCCGATCTATGCGGAGCAGCGCGTGACCCTGGTGCCGGGTGAGGATTATCTGGACCAGCGCTCCGATCCCAACAAGAGCTTGAACTTTATCCTGCCGCCCGAGTGGACGGAGCCGGGGGCGATCACCCTGATCGCCACCGTCAACCCCCACCAGAACCCACCTGAGGGGCTGGGCAACTTTGACGTGTACAATTCGGTCAGCCTGGACGTGACCTTCCACGAGAGTGAGCGCTTCTGTGTCTTTGTCCACCCCCTCCAGGCCCACGCCCACGGCAACGCCACGCCCACTTTGAGCGAGCGCGTCGAAAACCTGGCCCTGACCCGGCAGATCTATCCGGTCTCACCCAGCCAGTTCCGCCTGATCCATGGGTCCACGTACCACGCCTACCTGTCGTTCGACACAGGCGAGTCGTGGCTGGACGACTTTAACCTGTTCCTGACGGCTACCGGCCTGTTGGCCACGCTCCCTTCTCACTATGGCCAGGCCTCCGGCTGCGACGAGGTGGCCTTTCTGAACCTCACCGACGACACGGTACGACACCGAGGGATTTCACTCCCGCCGCTCGCCGTGTCGGTGGCCGACGACAGCTTTGGCGAGCAGATGAGGACAGCTCACGAGCTTGGCCATTCCCAGGGGTTGTGGCACGTCGAGTCGTGCGACGAGCCGTGGCCCTTCAACGACGAATATCCATCCTATCGGGACGCGACGGTAAGTGGCGATCCAGTGTTTATGCCCCATGGCTCCATCGGCGACTTTGGGGTAAACATCGCCGACGACAACAGCCTCACCGTTCTGGATCCGGCGACCGTCCGTGACTTTATGACCTACTGCGACGATCTCTGGATGTCCGAGTGGACCTGGCAGTGGATGCGCGAACACTTCCGCCCCGGCAGCACCTCTGCGGCAGCCACGGGCGCCGGCCTGGACTCGCTCCCCGCCATCACGTCGGAGGCCCAGATCGAGCCCTACCTGGTCATCAACGGCACGATCGGGCCGACGGGGACGACGACGCTGGAGCCGGCCTGGACGCAGATGCTGCCCGCCGGGTCCTCGGATCACCCCGGCACAGGCGACTATCTCATCGAGCTCCTGGATGCCTCGAACAATGTGCTCTTTGCGCGGCACTTTAGCCCGACGCTGGCGTTCGAGGCGGAGCAGTTTGCCATGTTCCAAGAAGTGGTCCCCAAAGAGGCCGGCACCCGCCGCATCCGGCTGAGCGGTGGCGCCATCGCCACGCCGGTGCTCAAAGCCGCCGGTGCATCGGCGCCGCTGGTGGGCATTGCCGCTCCGGCTGAGGCCTGGGAAGCCACCGGCTCGCGGGAGATCACGTGGCTCGCGGGCGACGCCGACGGCGACGACGTGACCAACACGATTCTCTACAGCGCCGACGACGGGGCCACCTGGCAGGTGATCGGCTCAAACATCACGGGCCAATGGGGCATGGCGGTAGAGCTGGACAACCTGCCCGGCTGCCAGAACACTTGCCGGCTGCGCCAGTTGGCCACCGACGACATCAACCAGAGCGAGTCGACCACGGCGCCCTTTTCCAAAGAGGGGCAGCCGCCCTGGGTGAACATCGTCTCGCCCAAGTCGGTGGCGGTTTTCTCCCACTGGGGCCAGATCATCCTGGAAGGCCTGGTCTCTGACCTGGAAGAGGCGTCGCTCCCGGACGCGAACCTGCAATGGACCTCGGATCGGGATGGCGACCTGGGCACCGGCTTGATCGTCGGCGTCACCGGTCTATCGGCAGGACTGCACCAGATCACGCTGACGGCGACCGACAGCGAGGGGATGAGCAGCAGCGATACGATCAGAATCTACATCGAGCCATTCTACCAGGTGTATATCCCGGTCATCGTCAGGGTGTACGAGTAGCGACAGCCCTCGGCGCCAAGATGTCGCCGAGGATAGGGGGTGCAAGGCGAGTCCTTGCACCCCCTACTGAATGGATGCTCCCGCCGTTCACGCACGGCCCAAGAGGGAGAAGGAAAGAAGGTACCGTGGCGCGAATAACCAGGTCCGGGCTCGTCCTTGGGCTCCGCGAGGCCTGTCTGCCCAAGAGGCTGGTCCCCTGCCTGACGACGGGCGTGTTGATGGGCGTCACCGAGGCCATCTTTGCCCTGTCGGTGGGCAGCCTGATCTTTTCCGGCGACCTGGCCCCCTATCTGCCCTACGGCATCGGGATGGCGTTGGTGACCTCGACCCTCATGCTGGTCGGCATCTCGCTGGGCAGCTCGGCGCCAGGCGTGACTGGCATCCTGCAGGACAGCCCCTCGGTCATCCTAGCCGTGATGGCGAGCGCGCTGATCAGCGCGCTCCCGGCTGCCCGCGTGGCAGACAGGCTGGCGACGGTGCTGGTTGCCATTGCCTGCACCACGCTCCTGACCGGGCTCTTCTTTCTGGTACTTGGCTTCCTCAAACTGGGAGGGCTGGTGCGCTTTTTGCCCTATCCAGTCATCGGGGGCTTTTTGGCCGGGACCGGTTGGCTGCTGGTGCGAGGCTCCTTCGGCGTCATGACTGGTGTGCCGCTCACCCTGGCCCATCTCGCCACGCTGCTCCAACCTGCCGCCCTGACCCTGTGGGTACCCGGCGTGCTCTTTGCCCTGGTGCTCTTTCTGGGCCTGCGGCGCATCCGCCACTTTCTGACCATGCCAGCGATTCTGGTTGTCACATTCATCCTATTCTACCTGGCCCTGCTGCTGACGGGCACCTCCGTCTCGGATGCGACCAATCAAGGATTGCTGCTGGGCGCCGTATCCGGGCAAGCCGCCTGGCGACCGCCCCTCGCGATGGACCTGCGGGCCGTCGATTGGGGTGCCATCCTGGGCCAGGGCGGCAACCTCACTGTCGTACTCGTGCTGAGTGTAGTCGGCCTGCTATTGAACGCCTCGGCGCTGGAGCTGGCATTCCGCCGGGACCTGGACCTCAACCGCGAGCTGCGGGTCGCCGGCGTGGTCAACATCGTATCGGGCCTGAGCGGGGGAGCAGTCGGCTACCATGTGCTCGACCTGTCGACGCTCTGTGTTCGCACCGGGGCGCGGGGCCGCCTGCCGGGGCTGGTGGCTGGTGCCCTGTGCGTGGCTGTCTTGTTCGCCGGCGCGCCGCTGCTTGCCTTTTTCCCGCGGCCTGTCCTGGGCGGACTGCTCTTCTTCCTCGGGCTGGGCTTCCTGGTGGAATGGGTGATCGACGGCCGGTCGAAACTGCCGCGCGCCGACTATGCCGTCGTGCTCCTCATCCTGTTGGTCATTGGCGCGGCCGGCTTTTTGGCCGGCGTGGCAGTTGGGCTGGCGGCGGCCATCGCCCTGTTCGTCCTGAACTACAGCCGCACCAGCGTGGTGCGTTGTGCCCTGTCGGGGGCCGAGATCAGGAGCAATGTGGAACGCGTGGCCTACCACCGCCGGGTGCTGAACGAATTGGGGCCACACATCTATATCCTAAAGCTGCAAGGGTTCCTCTTTTTCGGCACGGCGAACGCACTCCTCGAACAGATTCGGGCACGCGTGGCGGACCCATCGGAGCCGCAGCTCCTCTACATCCTCCTCGACTTTCGCCGCGTCACCGGGCTCGATTCCTCGGCCGTGATCTCGTTCGTCAAAGGCAGGCAGTTGGCCGAAAGTCAGGGCATCACCCTGCTGCTGGCGAACCTGCCTGATAAGGCCCGCTCTCAGTTCGAGCGCGGCGGCCTGGTCGAGGGCGAAGGGGTACGTTTCGTCCCCGACCTGGATCATGGCCTCGAATGGTGCGAGAATCAGCTCCTGGACGACCGGCACGTCACGCACGTGCACCTGCCCCTCACCCTGTCGGCGCAACTGGTGGATGGTGGCCTGGAGAGAGAGCAGGCCCACCGTCTGCTCCCTTTCCTGGAAAAGGTGCAGCTCGAAGCCGGCGAGTACCTGCTCCGGCAGGATGACGAGGCCGATTCCCTCTACTTTATCGAGCAAGGCGGCGTGACAGTCTAGCTGGAACTGGAAGAGGAGCAGCGCATTCGCCTGCAATCGATCGAGAGGGGGACGATGGTCGGCGAGTTGGGCCTCTACCTGGGCACCAGGCGCAGCGCCTCGGCAGTCGCCGACTGCCAAACCATCGCCTATCGCCTCACCCGCTCGGCGCTATTGGTGATGAAGGAGCAAGAGCCGGAACTGGCGGCTGCTTTCCACGAGTTCATGATCCGCCAGACGTGCGAACGATTGGCGTTTGTCAACCGCCTGCTAAAGGCCATGCTCAAATAGCGGTAACGAAAAAAGCGCCAGCGAGCAGCTGGCGCTTTGCTGGTACCCCCGGGGCGGTCCTTTATAAAGGTCCGCACACTTGTGTACGCAGTGTCAAACAGCTAAACGGGACTTGCTCTCGTGGAGCCGACAGCTAGCGCACGAGTTTTTCTGACCATCCGCACTGTAGCTGGCTGGCGTTCGCGCTTCTCATCACCTGCCGAACAGTACCTCAACTAACCGATCGCGTGGGATGCCAAAATGCTCAGCCACGTCGTTGAGTATCGCACTCAATGTTCCCACCCTCAGCGCGCTGTGACGCGGAACTGTGACGTGGTGCTCGCCGCCCTCTGTCGTGGTCAAACGCATGTGGCTACCGGTCTGGCGTGTCACCTCATAACCATACCGCCCGAGTAGACCCGCCAGTTCCTCACCGCCGACATCCCTTGGTAATCTCACACCCGCACGACCTCCTCGCGCACTGCGTGCAGGCGAATCAGGTCCGGCTGCTCCCCTTCGTCAAAATGACACTGCACCGCATCTCGAATCGCTTCCTTGAGCTCATCCCACGAATCCGCTTCCGTAAAGATGGAATAGCCCAGGGCACGAGCAACGTACCCACCCTCATCTGCGTCCTCTATCAAAAACAGCACTTCCTTTGCCATACGTGTGTCCCCCCATCGCCAATCCAGGATCTGATACCTGCGCAGATCAAGTTGGATAGATTTTAGCACGCTTGCCCTGGGAAAGCAAACTTCCTGACCAGTTTCTGTGTCGACGACGATGGTGCTCTGCTACCCGATCACTACCCTTGCTGGTGAGACAAAAAAGAGGGGAAGGTACCGGATCAACCTACAACCTGCACAGTCAAATCCTGGAACGTGCACCAGCGCGAAGGGCTCTGCTCTTTTGGCCCGCCGGCTTTCGCCGCGGGCGATCGTCGCACGCGCATCCCTGGAAAACAAAAGCGCCAGCTCAAACGGCTGGCGCTTCCTGGTACCCCCCGTGGCGGTACTTCCTATAGCACTGCGCACCCGAGAGCCGAATGCCACCTAAACTGGGGCCAATTTGGATCAGGCTCCTCGGTGGTCAGCGAGCCGATTAAGGCGACGCGCATCACGCCGGGCAGCCGGCTGGCGGCCTGTGTGAACGCCAGCACCTCGGCCAGCAGCCGCTCACGGGGCGTGGGTTCTGGCGGCGCGATTTCATCCACTGGCTCCGGCTCCGGGATAATCGCTTCGATCCCCTCTTCCTCGAGCCATGCCACAATCCGTGCGTCGATCTGAGCGTCGCGAAAGGCATACCACCGCTTCTGCTCGCGATAGTCACCGGCAATGACGTCCTTGAAACGGCCGAAGGCACCACGTCCGTCGATCGCCTGCCACAGGCGATTCTGCAGGCGCTCGTCCCGGACCGTAGAGATAAAGGCTTCCATATCCCGGTAGGCTTCGTGCGAATCCGCCTCCGGCACACGAATATAGCGCGTGCCATAGAGGCGCTCGACCTGGTCGGCTTCCAGCAGCAACTGCTGTTGCCAGACAGGCACACCGTCATCCTGGAGCACCCGGGCCAGGTCCACCGGTTCGCCGACGCCGGGCTCGTCAGCCTCCTCGTAGATACTCTCCAGCTCGCGGCTCGTATCGCCCGAGATCCAGATCACCTTGCCGGTTTCCAGATCCAGGAAGTAACTGTTCTCCAGCGACGCATCCTCGAAGGCCATAGTCAGCTCGGCCAGGTCTACTTGCAGCTTTTTCATGTCAACGACTACGAGTCCGCCAGTCCGGCTCCCACTGCTCCGCACTGGGCAAGCATACCGTGATAACAGCCCAATAATCGCGCTTCAGCGCACACACGATATGCAAAGCAAAGAGACGAAGGAGGTTATCCAAAGCCTGGGGTGAGAGATCCCCCTCACAAGCGCGACGAGCAAAAGCACAGGTGGCTTCCACGACCGTGAGGTGGGAAGTGAAAACAAGAGGCGCATCGTCGGCAGACAAGAGGTTCTTGACCCACTGGGTACCCGTCTCTGTCACGTATCGTTTCAGTAAGGCACTTGTGTCAAAATAGGCAACGTTCAGCATTCACCTCGCTCCTCGATGACAATGTCCGACAAGGACTTGCCAGGGGCACGGCCTACCTCGTCGGCCAGAGCCTGGCGCTCTGCCTCAGAGAGAGGTGGCGGTGGCGGCGAGATTCGCCTTGGTTGTGGGCGCAGCAGCCCAGCCTCGACCAATACCTGCAAAACCTCTTCTTCGGGCACATCTTCGGGCCAAACCTGGATGCGCACCCTTTGGCGCTCGCGCAGGTCGAGCGGGTCCAGGGGGTGCAGCACCCCTCGCTCATAGACTGCCTGGACGATTTCCGACATACTTTACCTCCCAGTCATCGCACGATGCCGTAACACCATTATAGCACACTTTGTCGCACAGTGTCAGATTGGCGCAAATCACCGGATGAACATGCCTCTGGAATAGCAAAACGTCCTGCCAGTTCCGTGGAAACTGGCAGGACGTTAGATACCCCCGGGGCAGTACTTTCTATAGGACCACACAATGGCTTGGACACGGCACACCCGCCAGGTCAGGAATTGACATCTCGTGGCTTATCGTGTAGAATCCTTACATAGAATGTAAGGATTTTGCAGATGAGAAGAGACCCACAGGAGAATGCACAGGCGCTCTTCAAGATCGCTGCTTCTCAAGGCGGTTATTTTACTGCGGCGCAGGCTCGCCAGGTAGGCTATACGTATCGACAGCAACACTATCACCGTACCCGTGGCAATTGGCTGCTCATCGACCGGGGCATCTTTCGCCTGAGGGACTTTCCGCCTGGTGAACGGGAGGATCTGGTCCGATGGTCTCTTTGGAGTCGAAACCGGCAGGGCACACCACAGGCCGTCTTTTCGCATGAAACCGCTTTGACAGTTCACGAGCTCAGCGACGTGATGCCCGCTCGCGTTCACCTGACCGTGCCACCGGGCTTTCGCAAACAGGCACCCAACGGCTGCGTTCTCCATGTGGCCACGCTGAACGCGGGCGAGGTCGAAGCCCACATCGGTTATTTTGTGACCACGCCTCTTCGCACGCTACTCGATATAGCCGGCAGTGCCCTAAGCCAGGAGCACCTCAATGCCGCCGTGACAGAAGCGCTCGAACGTGGCCTCACCCGCCGTGACCTGCTGGAGGATGCGCACTGCCAGCCGGATGATCGAGACCGTCTCGATCGCGCGCTGCAGGCAGCAAGACACGAGGACACGCATCCATGATCGGCCCCTACGAGACCCCGTCTGCCTTCCGTATGGCGCTGGAGGAGCGACTCAGGACCATTTCTCTTCGACAACAGACGGATCTGGAGCGGCTTCGCCGTCGCGTAGCCTTCGAGCGGTTGCTGGCTCGGCTGTTTGCCGATGCGGACCCACCCTGGTTTCTAAAGGGCGGATATGCGTTGGAGTTGCGCCTCCCACAACGAGCAAGATCCACCCGTGACCTTGACCTCACAGTCCCCGATCCGGGGCGTCTGCCTTTGCCACCGCAGCCAGAGCCCTCTCGCTCCGGTACCGCCGGCCTATACCTGGCTCTGCAGCTTGCTGCCGAGCATGACCTGCAAGATGGTTTTCGGTATTTGATTGGTTTGCCGAAAGGCGAGCTGACCGGCGCTCCTGGAGGTGGAATCCGCTGCCCTGTTGAGGCTCGCCTTGCCGGACGAACCTTTGCTCGCTTTCACGTGGATGTTGGGATAGGAGACGTGATGGTGGATGTGCCGTCATGGGTGGAAGGGGATCGTTTGCTGGCGTTTGCCGGCATCCCTGCCGTTTGCGTAGCTGTCGTACCGACCGAGCAGCAGTTCGCCGAAAAGGTTCATGCCTTTACTTTCCCCTGGCAAGACCGCGACAATACACGCGTGAAGGACCTGGTCGACCTGGTACTGCTGGTGCAGTCGGGTCTGCTACAGCCGGCAAAAGTCATAGCTGCATTGCAGGTCACATTTTAGACACGCACAACGCATCCTCTTCCAGATGAACTTCCTCCCCCCCCCATCGCCTGGACAGAGCCGTATCGTCTGTTGGCAGAGGAGCTGAAACTACCGGCCAAAAACATAAAAGAGGCCGAAGAATACCTTGCCGCGTTCTGGCAAAGACAGATCCGCGGAGCAGAAACGAAAGATTAGCGGAACAAAGAAAAAGGGGGAACTCTGGTGGTTCCCCCATGGTCCTGGTACCCCCGGGGCGACTCGAACGCCCGCACATGGCTCCGGAGGCCACTGCTCTATCCACTGAGCTACGGGGGCGGGTACACACAGTATTATAGCACGTTATGTCCCACCGTGCAAAAACGCACTCCGTTCACGCCGCCGGCACCTCCGGCGGCGCTTCGAGGAACCTTCTCCCATAGATCGCCGTCACCTCCAGCAGCCGCTCGGCAATCTCGGGCGTCAACGCCCCGGGCTGCATCCGCCAGCACCAGTTGGGCGGCCCCAGCGTGCTCGGCGTGTTCATGCGCGACCCGTGCCCCAGCCCCAGCAGGTCCTGCGTCGTCGTCATTGCCGTGTTTGCCACCGACCCCCACGCCAGCCGGATCAGATCCCACACCATATCCGTCCCGTCCGTGTTCAGATACTTGAGGGCATAGTCGCGCTCGTTCGGCGTAGACGTCACCCGGTACCAGCCCAGGATCGTGTCGTTGTCGTGCGTGCCCGTGTACGCCACCCAGTTCGGCGATCTGTAATTGTGCGGCAGGAACGGGTCGAGTGGCGTAGTCAAAAAGGCGAACTGGAGCACCTTCATCCCCGGGTAGCCAAACTCCTCCTGCAGCGCGTCGACCCCTGCCCTCGACTCCTTGTCGAAATCGCCCAGATCCTCCGCAATGATCGCCACGTCGCCCAGCGCCCCCGTCACCGTCTGGAACAGCTCTGCCCCCGGCCCATGCAGCCACCGCCCCTTGACCGCCGTCTTGGCCCCGCCCGGCACTTCCCAATAGTTATAGAACCCCCGGAAATGGTCGATGCGCACCACGTCCGCTTGCGTGAACGCCGTGCGAAAGCGCTCCACCCACCACTCGTAGCCATTTTCTGCCATCACGTCCCACCGGTAGAGCGGGTGGCCCCACAGTTGCCCCGTCTCACTAAAATAGTCAGGCGGCACACCCGACACCACCGCCGGCACCATCTCCTCGTCGAACTGCCACAGGTGTGGGTTGGCCCACACGTCGGCGCTGTCGAGCGCCACGAAAATGGGAATGTCGCCAACGATCCGGATGCCACGTTGGTTGGCGTACGCTTTCACCGCCAGCCACTGCTCAAAGAACTGCCACTGGCGAAATCTCTGGCTCCTGATCTCGTAGGCCAGGGTCCGGCGCCACTCGGCGACAGCCGCCGGCTCACGCCGCGCAATCTCCTCGGGCCAGTCGACCCACGGCTGCAAATCGTGCGCCTCCTTGATCGCCATAAAAAGCGCCACGTCGTCCAGCCAGAACGCCTGCTCCTGCTCGAAACGCGCCAGCGCCGCCTGCTGCTTCTCCGTCGCGTTCAAAGCGAAATTCGCAAACGCCTTGTCCAACAGCTCCTCTTTGTAGTGGATCACCGGGCCAAAGTCGACGCGCTCGACAGGAAAATTGGGCACATCTTCCAGGTCGGCCGGCGACAGGTAGCCTTCTGCTACCAGCTTTTCAGGACTGATCAACATTGGGTTGCCGGCAAACGCCGACAGCCCCTGGTAGGGTGAATCGCCATAGCCCGTCGGGCTCAGCGGCAGCACCTGCCAGTACCTCTGGCCGGCCGACACCAGAAAATCGACGAACCGGTACGCCTCATCCCCCAGGTCGCCGATCCCAAACCGCCCCGGCAGTGAGGTTGGGTGCATGAGGATGCCACTCGCGCGCGGAAACTTCATAGACCGTCCTCCCTCCTCCACATGTTCAGTGCCGCCCCATTATAACAGACCTTCCGTGTCGAGAAAAATCGTGAACGGCCCGTCGTTTTCAATCTCCACCAGCATGATCGCCCCGAACTCGCCGCCGCCCACGTTCCGCACCCCGTTCGCCCGCATCCGCGCCGCAAATACATCCACCAGCGGGGCCGCCACCTCAGGCGGCGCCGCATAGATGAAACTCGGGCGCCTCCCCTTCCGGCAGTCGGCGTACAGCGTGAACTGCGACACCACCAGCGCTTCTCCGTCCACGTCGAGCAGCGACAGGTTCGTCTTGTCCTGCGCGTCCGCAAAGATGCGCAGGTGCGTCACCTTATCCGCCAGCCACTGCGCTTCCGCCTCCCCGTCACCATGCCCTGCTCCCAGCAGGATCACCAGCCCCGGCCCGATCTCGCCCAGGGTCTCCCCCGCCACCGACACCCGCCCCCGTCTCACACGCTGGATTACCGCTCGCATATCCTCATCCCCCTTTC
The DNA here is from genome assembly GCA_016929795.1 of Anaerolineae bacterium. The sequence goes on along the minus strand of JAFGIA010000358.1, from coordinate 15,192 downwards.
TCCATCTCCCCCTCTGCAGCCCCCTGGGTCCCAGGCGCGCCCTTTTTCCTCTCCCCTCAAGCGCTGCCTGATTCTAGCCTCTCATCCCCTGAAAGTCAAGCGCCGGCTGGCGGCGATCGGAGCCGGATCTCGTCCATTCTTGCACGCTCTGGCCGATTCGGCTATAATGACACAAGGGAGGCACAATGTCCGGGCCAGAGATGACGCCCATGCTGCGCCAATACAGAGAACTCAAACAGCACCACCCAGACGCGCTCCTCTTTTACCGCCTGGGCGACTTTTACGAGCTGTTCGAAGAGGATGCGCGCGTCGCCGCGCGCGCCCTCGGCCTGGCACTCACCACCCGCCGCTTTTCCAAAAAGGTTCGCCTGCCGATGTGTGGCGTCCCCTACCGCACCGTCACCAGCTACGTCGCCCGCCTGCTCCGCTCGGGCCACAAAGTCGCCCTTGCCGAACAGATGGAAGACGCACGCCGCACCAGGGGCCTCGTCCGCCGCGACGTCGTGCGCATCATCACACCCGGCACCGTGGTCGAAGAAGAGCTCCTCGCCCAGGGCGAGCAGAGCCTGCTCGTGGCCATTGTTACCGGTGACGTGGGGAGTGGTAGACTGGTAGATTGGGACGTGGGTGCCGCATCTTCCCCAGCTACCAATCCCCAATCTACCAACCTGCCCGCCTTCGGCCTCGCCCTCGTCGACCTGTCCACAGGCGAGTTCGCCGCCACACAGGGCGCGGGATGGCCCGTGCTCGGGGAAGAGCTCCAGCGCCTGAGACCACGCGAGATCGTGCTGCCGGCGTCGCACGCCTCGGATGAAGCCTGGGCCGGGGCGTTGTGCGCCATGGTGGGCGGCGGGCCCGAGGCCATTCGTATCTCTTCTGTGCCCGATGTCGAGGCCCAATTCGAGACGGCCCGACAGCGCCTCTCCACGCATTTTCGAACAGAAGCCATTCCTGGTCTCGACGGGGCGCCGCTGGCTGTGGCTGCCGCTGGCGCCGCCCTCTGCTACCTGCAGCACAACCAGGTCTCTGATCTGGCACACCTGCGCTCGCTGGAACCCTACAACCTGGCCCACTATGTTGCCCTCGATGCCACCACCCGCCGCAACCTGGAGCTGACCGCCACGCTGCGCGACGGGCGTACCGAGGGCAGCCTCGCCGGGGTCCTCGACTGCACCGAGACGGCCATGGGCACGCGCCTGCTCCACCGCTGGATCCACCAGCCACTGCTCGACGCCGCCATGATCGAGGCCCGCCTTGACGCCGTGCAGGAGCTCGTATCTCCCCCTCACCTGGCCTCCGCCGCAGCTCAAGCCACCCCGTTTTTACGCGGCGATCTACGGCGCGCGCTCGACGGGTTGCACGACGTCGAGCGTCTCGTCGGTCGTGTCGGCTTTGGCAGCGCCAACGCCCGCGATCTGGCGGCGCTCGGCCGCTCGCTGGGCCGCATCCCGCGCATCAAGGCCCTGCTTGCGGCTGCCACCTCAGCCCGCCTGCGTGCCCTCGACGCCAGCCTGGACAGCCTTTCAGACGTCGCCGGGATGATCGACGCCGCCCTCGTCGAGCGCCCGCCGGTCCTGATCCGCGAGGGCGGCCTCTTTCGCCGTGGCTACGACACGGACCTCGATGCGCTGCGCACGTCGGCCAGCGCTGGCCGTGATTGGCTGGCCCAATTCGAGACCTCAGAGCGGGAGCGCCTCGACATTCCCAACCTGCGCGTCAAGTACAACCAGGTGTTTGGCTTTTTCATCGAGGTGACGCGCAGCCACCTGGCCAAGATACCTCCCGAGTATGAACGGCGCGCCACAGTGCGCGGTGCCGAGCGCTTTGTCACGCCTGCCCTCCAGGCACGAGAATCCGAGATCCTCGCCGCCGAGGATCGGGCCGACGATCTCGAATACGATCTCTTTGTGCAGCTTCGCAGCCAGGTCGCCGGCGAATCCGCGCGCTTGCTGGCTGCCGCCCGCGTACTGGCCGAGGTCGACGTCCTCACCGCGCTGGCCGAGGTGGCAGCCCGCCATAGCTACACCCGGCCCCGCGTCGACAGTAGCGACATAGTCGACATTCGGGAGGGGCGCCATCCCGTCGTGGAGCGGATGCTTCCTGCCGGCGAGCCGTTCATCGCCAACGACACCCACCTCGACCACGACGAGCGCCTCTTGATCATCACCGGCCCCAACATGGCCGGCAAGAGCGTCTTGGTACGCCAGGTGGCGCTCATTTTACTCATGGCCCAGATCGGCAGCTTTGTGCCCGCTGCGTCGGCGCACGTCGGCATGGCCGACAGGATCTTTGCCCGTGTGGGCGCCAGCGACGACATTGCCCACGGGCGCAGCACCTTCCTGGTCGAGATGGCCGAGACCGCCCACATCCTCGCCCACGCCACCCGTCGCAGCCTGGTCATCCTCGACGAGGTCGGCCGGGGCACCTCGACGTACGATGGCATGAGCCTGGCCTGGGCCGTCGCTGCCGACCTGCACGATCGCGCCGGGGCGCGCTGCCTCTTTGCCACCCACTACCACGAGCTGACCGATCTGCCAGGCTATTTGCCCGCCGCGCGCAACTACCACCTGGCCGTCGCCGAGCGCGAGGGAGACGTCATCTTTCTGAGACGCCTGGTGCCGGGCAGCACAGACCGCAGCTATGGGCTCCACGTCGCGCGCCTGGCAGGCGTTCCGCCCGAGGTGGTGGACCATGCCTCGCGGATCATGGATCATTTCAAGGACGGCGGGCAGCCCGAGACCGCCCAGATAGGAGCGGTGGCGGCCGTGCACGAGCCGCCGGCACGCCTGAGCATACCCACCGGCGATGGGGCCAGGGCGGAGGAAATCGTGCGCGAGCTGCGCGCACTCGACATCGCCAACCTCACGCCTGTCCAGGCGCTGGTCGTCCTCAACGAATGGCAGATGCGGTTACGCGATACAGAATAGAGAAGGATGGCACCTGATGAACGCCTTGCACGATCTATGGCGACGGTTGACAGAGCCTGGTGAGCTCGACCCCGACGAGGCGCGGCACGAGCGCCTGACGCGGATCATCCTGGTCATGATGGAGATCAGCGTGATCGCCGTCACGCTACTGGTTTTCCTTGGCTGGGCCGCCGGCCTCTTCTGGTTCTCCTCAGTCATCCAGGCCTTGCTTATCGACCTGCCGGTGGTGATTGCTGCCTGGCTTGTGTATACTGGACGCTGGCGGGCAGGCACCTATCTGTTGCCGGCTGCCCTCCTCGTGAATGGCGCCTCTCTGAGCTACCTTGGCGGCTTTGGCAGTACGGTGGTGTTCTATATCCTGGCCATCATGCTCGCCGGCATCCTGCATGGCATCCGTGCCCAATGGTTTACGGTGGGCCTTAGCCTTGTGGTGCACGTGGTCGTGAGCTGGATAGCGGGAGACCGGGCTGCTGACGTGGTGGCCGTCGGCACGATCATGTCCGCCGTCTTTTTCACCAGCGTCACACTCTTGCAGGTGGTGGTCACCACCCAGTTCGAGCACGCACTGGCCCACGCGCGTGAATATGCCAGCGAGGTCAGCAACTATCAAAACCACCTCGAGGATCTCGTTGCCCGTTACGAGCAACTCGTCAACTCTGCGCCTGCTGGCATCTGTGAGATCGATCTCACCAACTTTCGGTTTATCTCTGTGAACGACATCATCGTCAATCAACTGGGCTACACGCGCGATGAACTATTGGCCATGAACCCATTGGAAATCCTGCCTTTTGTAGGCAAGGAAGCAATTGTCTCGCGCCTGGATGAGCTGCTGGGTGAATCGGTCACGCGAGGCGTTGTCGAATACCGCATCCGAAGCAAGAATGGTCGCGAGCTTTGGGCGCTGCTCAACGCGCAGATCTTGACCGACACCAATGGCACCTTGCGCGCGAGGGTGGTGGCACACGATATCACCGCGCGCAAAGAGATGGAAGAAAAGCTGCGCCGCTCTGTCGCCGAACTCGAAAACTTGCAGCACATTACCGATGCTTTGCTCCGCCTGGAAGAACTGCCGGCCGTCATGAACAGCGTGGCAGAGGGAATCGTCACCCGCCTCGGTCACGATTTCGCCCTCGTCACCCGCTATGACGAGGCCGAGGGCGCCTTTCGTGGCCTTGCCCTCCATCCGCCCCCCTCCCCCAAACTCCTGGCCCACCTGCTCACCATTCTCCACCCGCGTGAAACCGGCCGGGACGGGGCGCACTATGCCGTGTCATACACCAGGGGCGACGACCCGATCGTCGACCGCGTGCTCGACGGCGAGATGATAACCGGCCACTCGTTGGCCGACTGTGTTGCCCCCTGGATCCCACGCCCTGTCGCCACCGCGATCCAGAGGATGCTCGGCTTGCACACCCTGGTCAATGTGCCCATGCAGGTCAAAGGCATGACGGTCGGGACGATCCTGGTCGGCACCAGTTCATCCACCGTCTCCACCCCACAGATAGAAGCGCTGACCCGTGTCGGTCGCCAGGCCGCCGTCGCAGTTGAAAAAGCCCGCCTCTTCGAAGCGGAGCGCCAGCGCTCCGACGAGCTGGCGCGCTCGAACGCCTTCCTCACCGCCCTGAGCCAGGTGGCGGCGCGCATCGAGAGCACGCCCGCCCTCGACCAGGTGCTCGACACACTTTCGACCGAGTTACGGCGGCTTGGCCTTACCTTCTTTCTCACACTCGTCGATCACGACTCGGGGGAGATCGTGGGGGGCCACACCTCGCTCGCTCCCGACCTCCTGGCCCGCGCCGAGGCACTGGCCGGCATAGACCTCGCCACTCTTCGTCTCCCCCTCACCACCACGTCCTTTACACGTGCCGTCGAGAGGGGCGAAGGGCAGTTCGTTCCCGACTTTATCGCAGAAGCAGCCACCGTGCTCTCCCTTCCCCCCAACAGCTTTGAAGAGATCGCGCGCATCGCCGGCATCGACTCGCGCAACACCGCTGCCTACCTACCCCTGCGCGTCGAGCACAACGTCCTGGGGCTCATGACCATGTGGGGCACCGATCTGCACGCCGAAGACGTGCCCGCCCTCTCCGTCTTTGCCAACCAGGTCGCCATCGCGCTCCAGAACGCGCGCCTCGTCCACAATCTCGAGTGGAGCCTGCAAGAGCTGCAAAGCGCCCAGGACCAGCTCGTCCAGGCACACAAGATGGAAGCCATCGGGCGCCTGGCAGGCGGCGTCGCCCATGACTTTAACAACCTGTTGACGATCATCGGGCTTGGCACCCGGCTTATCGACCGGGCCCTTCACCCTGCCGATCCGCTGCGCGACCACCTGCAACACATCCAGTCAGCCGGCGAGCGCGGTATGCGCCTCACCCGGCAGCTCCTCAGCTTCAGCCGCCGCGAGGCCATTAAACCCCAGGTACTCGATCTGAACCGTACAGTGACAGACCTGAGCCACATGTTGCGGCGCGTGATGGGCGAGGATGTGGATCTCGTCCTTTCCCTCGCCAGCGAACTCGACATGATCCAGATCGATCCGTCTCAAATGGAGCAGGTGATCATCAACCTGGCCGTCAATGCGCGCGACGCCATGCCGCGTGGCGGCCGGCTCCTGATCGCAACGACAAACACCCTGGTACAACGGGACCCCGGCACCCACGATCGATCCATGTCGCCCGGCCGCTATGTTCGACTCTCTGTGACCGATACGGGCACCGGCATGAGCGAGGCGGTGCGCGCCCACCTCTTTGAGCCCTTTTTCACCACCAAAGATCAGGGGGAGGGCACCGGCCTGGGGCTGCCCACCGTCTATGGCATTGTCACGCAGAACCAGGGACACGTCAAGGTGTCGAGTGAAATCGACCAGGGGACCACCTTCGATCTTTTCTTCCCCCCCCTACGCCAAGCCCAGATCTCGGCCCCGGCTCCATCCCGTGAGGCGATAACCCTTGACCTGCCCACAGGATCAGAGACGATTCTGCTCGTCGAGGACGAGGCCTCGGTGCGCCGCCTGGCAGCGCACATTCTTGGCGAGCAAGGCTATCGCGTATTGGCCGCGAGCGACGGCCCCGACGCGATCCGCCTGGCTACGAGGCACGACGGCCCGATCCATCTCCTTCTGACCGACGTCGTCATGCCGGGAATGAACGGCAAGGAGCTGGTGGAGCACATCCAGGCACTCCACCCCAACGTCCACATTCTGTTCATGTCCGGCTACAGTGGCGACGTGATCGCCCACCACGATGTGTCAGACCATGGCCGGGGCTTTTTAGCCAAACCCTTTACGCTCGAAACACTCACCCACAAGGTGCGCGCCGCCCTCGGCGATACGCCCGGGGTCGCTGAACAGGCACACGCGCCCAGGCAACCTTGAGGCACCCTACCATCTCAAGAGGCCGGCTCCCGGGAGCCGGCCTCTTGAGATCACAACCACACACAGCTAGCCGGTTGGCTCGTCACGCTCGATGCGCAGCGTCGCTCCGCTCAACAGCACGCCCAGGCCAGCCAACGCCGAAATGACCGGCAAATACATCGCCAGGATCACACTGGCCCCCAGGCCCAACACCAGCGGGATATCGAGCAACACCCTATCGTTGCGCATGATCGTCACTCGCCGTGCTGTGCCCTCGCGGATGATGCTGTTGATGGTATCGAACAAGTCTTCCGCCTGCACCTTGATCTCCTCGGTCACCGTCTTGCCCGCTTCCTCGACCTTCCCGGCCGCCTCTTCCACTTCCTGCCGGACCTCATCCTCGTTCATCCTGAACCTCCTCAAAATGTGCATGGCCCAAGAGTCATCTACGCCACGCTAACTCACTCACAATACGCTCCCGCCCCTGAAAAGTTTCACCCACCCACCGGCTAACCCACAAACTGTCCCTTGACAGAATCCGCACAATCAAGTACACTCCCCCCATGACAGTCATTCACACCTTACCGCCAGAGGTGGCGGAGCAGATCGCCGCCGGCGAGGTGGTCGAGCGCCCGGCGTCGGTGGTCAAAGAGCTGGTGGAAAATGCCCTCGACGCCGGGGCAACGGCCGTACACGTCGAGGTCGACCGCGGCGGCCTGGCCCTGATCCGCGTATCGGACAACGGCTGTGGCATGTCGCGCGCCGACGTCCCCCTGGCACTGCGACGCTTTACCACCAGCAAACTGCGCACTGCCGCCGATCTGTCTTTGATCCGCACCCTCGGCTTTCGAGGTGAGGCACTCGCGGCCATCGCCGCCGTCGCCCGGGTGACAGTAGTCACCCGCACAGCCGGCGAGATGGAGGGTACGCGCCTGGTGTCATCTGCCAGTGAGCAGGCTGTTACCCCGGCTGCCAGCCCCACGGGCTGCAGCGTGGCCGTTGCCGACCTATTTTATAACACACCAGCACGCCGCCGCTTTTTGAAATCACCCCTGCGTGAAGTAGAGCTGTGCCACGAGACCGTCGTGCGCTACGCCCTCGCCTGCCCGTCTGTCGCCTTCAAACTCACCGTAGACGGGCGAGAACGCCTGGTAGCGCCGCCGGCATCCGCAGCCGAGCGTATCGCCCTCGCCGTCGGGCGTGAAGCGGCGGGTGAGATGCTGCCCATCGCCTGGGAAGCGGGGGAACAACGCGTGCAGGGCCTGATCAGCAGCCCGGCCATCGGGCGTGCCCGGCGCGACAGGCAATACTTTTTCCTCAATCGCCGCCCCATCCGCTCCGGTCTCCTCGCCGTCATGCTCGAACGCCCCTACTCTGGCCGTCTGCCTCCTGGCCGCTATCCCCTGGCTGTGGTCCAGATCGAGGTCGATCCCTCCCTGGTCGACGTCAACATCCACCCCCGCAAGGCCGAAGTGCGCTTTGCCCAGGAGCGTGCTATCTATGGCGCGCTCGGCCAGGCCGTCGCCAACGCGTTGTCTCCCTACCCGGTGCAGGACATCTGGGGCACTCCTGGCTGGCCCTTTCCCGAGACGCCTACGGCGTGGGCCGGCGTCGCCGAGCAGGGCATCTCGTACGACGCGAGCGGGCGCCCTCTCGCCCTCGGCCAGGTCCAAAACACCTACATCATCGCAGCCACGTTCGACGGGCTGATCATCGTCGACCAGCACGCCGCCCACGAGTCAGTCCTCGCCGAGCAGTTGCTCAGCGGTGCGCATCCCGTCCCCCTCTCGCCGCCCGCCCGCGTTGACGTCACGCCACACGAAGCCGAGCTGCTCAGCGCCCATCTCGGGCTGCTGGGCGACCTGGGCCTCGAGATCGAGCCCTTTGGCGGCACCAGTTTCGCCATTCGCAGCCTGCCTGCCCCCCTCACGCAGATGCCGGCGGCAGAGCTGATCACAGACCTGATCGAGGAGCTGGCTGCAGGCCGCCGCCTGGCTCCCGACGAGCTGCGCGAAAAGATAGCGCACCGAGCCGCCTGCCGGGCTGCCGTCAAGGCCGGCGATTTGCTGACCCCCGTCCAGCAGCAGGCCCTGCTGGACGACCTGATGGCTGCCTGGTCACCGACGACCTGTCCGCACGGGCGCCCGGCGCTTTTTACGCTGAGCATCCAAGAGATCGAGCGCCGCTTCTTACGGAGATAGGAGAGAAACAATGACTTTTGGCAAACTCGTGGAACAGGAAACGGGCGAGTGGTTCCCCCTCGGCAACGACGTGATCACCATCGGACGATACAGCGAAAACGACATCGTCCTCGCCGATCCTCAGGCATCGCGGCATCACGCGGAAATCATCCGCGAGGCGCGCCGCTGGGTGCTCCACGATCTCGACAGCGCCAATGGCACCTTTGTCAACGGCAGGCGCATTACCACCCCCTCCGTCTTGCGCCACGGCGACCTGGTGCGCATTGGCCGCATACAGCTCCAGGTCGAGCTGCCGGCTGCCATTGCCGGACAGGACACACTGGTGGAGCGCATCGTTCCCGTGGCTGCAGCGCCATCCCGCGGACGCGCCCGCCTGCCCCTCTTGCTCGTCGCCATCTTGGCGCTGGCCGCCGCCGCCGCCCTCTTTTTTCTACTCCTCCTCCCTCGCTTTCGCCCGGATGACCAGGAGACAGTGCCTACCCCCGCCATCCAGAGCCCCGTTGCCGTCGCGCCGACCGATCTCGTCACCCCCACGGCGACGCTGCCCGCAGCCGCCTCACCTACAGCCACCGAGCTGCCCACAGTGGCCCCACCCTCGCCCACCGACACCGTGCCCCCCCCCACCCTTGCACCGCCTCCCCCCACCGATACGCCCTCTGTCCTGCCCTCGATCGGCTTCTTTCGCGCCCAACCGTCGGCGATTCAGGAAGGCGAGTGCACGCGCCTCGAATGGGGCAATGTCGACAATGCCACACGCCTGGTGCTGAGTGATGTAGGGCCGGTAGCACCCGAAGGCAGGATCGACGTATGTCTCGACACCAGCAGGACCTACACCCTGCGTGCGAGCGGGCCCGGTGGTGGAGAAGCAGCACAGAGCATCACCGTGAGCGTGGCGCCCGCCACTCGAGCCGTGATTGAATACTTTCATGTCGTCCCGGCCATCATCGCCCCAGGCGCGTGTGCCGAGCTCGAGTGGGGCCTGGTCAAGAATGCGATCGAGGCAGTGATCGAGCCCGGCCTGGGTGGAGTGGCGACGCCAGGCAAGGCCGAGGTATGCCCCACCACGACCACTCGCTACGTGCTCACTGCACGCGACGCGCAGGGAGAGCGTAGCGCCGCGGCCACCCTCGTCGTCTCGACGGAAGGCGCGCCGCAGCCGGTGATCGCCTTTTTCACCGCCAACCCCGTGCGTATCGTCGCCGGAGAGTGCACGACTCTCGAATGGGGCAAAGTCGACTATGCCGCCGCAGTGACCATCGACCACGACATCGGCGGCGTCGCCACCCCGGGCTCGCAGGAGATCTGCCCGGCCAGAACCACCACTTACCTCATGACCGCCGTGGGAGAAGGCGGGCGCACCGAGCAGTCCGTCACCGTCACCGTATCTCCCGGTGAGCTCGCAGACCTGCCCGACCTGGTGGTCGAGTCGATCCGGTTTGATCCCAACCCCTGCTTTCGCACGCATAACTGCAAGGTGCGCGTCACCATCCGCAACGACGGCTCGCGCGATGCCGATCACTTTGTCGTCCGCTGGTCGCTCGTCGGCGATCAGGCCGTGCCTGTCGAATGGGACCTGCCAGGGCTCGACGCCGGGGAGATCAAGGAACTCAGCTACACCTGGATCCCCGCCACCACTGGCGACGAGCTATCCACCCGCGCCATCGTCGACCCGAATGAAGAAGTCGACGAGATCGAAGAGGGGGCAGACAACACACTCGAGCAGGTGATCACCGTGCTCCGGCCATGAGAGTGCCTGGTCAAAAGGCTGGATGGAAAGTTGAGCCTCGAGGAGCGGGGCCGGGTCATGGCAACTCGCAGGCACGGCGCAAGGCCGCGGCCAGGGCCAGCGCGCGGGCTGGGGCACCGCCCACATAGCCGGTGGCGTCCAGCAGGGCCTGCACCTCGACGGCAGGCAGATGGGCGAGGATGCGCGGATCGCTGCTCAGCAGGGCGGGCAAGGGATTGCCGGCGGCACGGTTCTGCTCCAGCGCCTGCCAGGCAGCCACACTCTGCTCGCGGATCACCTCGTGCATCGCCTGCCTGTCGGCGCCCGCGCGCACCAGTGCCATGAGCAGGCGCTCAGTCGCGGCAAAGGTGCCGTACGCCTCCACATTGCGCGCCACCTGCCCCTCGTTGACCACCAGGCCCGATACGATCCGCCGCGCTCGCAGCACCAGCTCTTCGGTGAGCAGGAACGCCTGCGGCAGGATGAAGCGCCTGTTCGCCGAATCGTCGATCGTGCGCTCGAGCAGCGAGTGTGCTGCATTGTCCCACGCCACGCGCGGCAGCGTGGCCACCAGCCGCGCCAGGCTGTCCATCGTCTCGGCCATCTCGGGGTTCTGTTTGAAGGGCATGGCCGACGAGCCCACCTGCCGTGTGCCAAACGGCTCGCTCCATTCACCAAAAGGCCGCGCCTGGAGCACGCGCAGGTCGAAAGCGAGCTTGTAGAGACTGCCTGCCAGCCCGGCCAGGGCATTCAGCAGCAGCCAATCCTGCTTGCGCGGATAGGTCTGCGTCACAACGGCAAAGGCCTCCAGCCCCAGCCGCGCCATTACCTTCGCTTCCAGGTCGCTCGCCTCTCCCACCCCTCCCATCAGCTCCACATACGACGCCGATGTGCCCACGGCCCCTTTGAACCCCTTCCCCTTTAGCCTGCCGCGCACGCGCCGCAGCTCCTCCAGGTCCACCAGCAGGTCATATCCATACTGTGCCAGCCTGTATCCCACCGTCGTCGGCTCTGCCGGCTGCAGGTGCGTGTAGCCCATCGTGACCCGGCCGGCGTGGGCCTCGATCCGGCCGGCCAGCGCCCGGCCTAGATCACACAGCCGATCCAACACCAGGTCGAGCGCCTCGCGCTGGCGGAGCACGCTGCCATTGTCCTTCACGTCCATGCTCGTCGCGCCGGCATGGATGATGCCGCCACCCACAGGGCACTGCTCGGCAAAGGCCCGGATCTCGGCCACCAGATCGTGCTTGATCTCGGACTCGATTTCGCGCGAGCGCGCCACGTCCACCTCGTCGGCGTGCGCGCGCAGGTCGGCTGCCTGCTCGGGCGACACCAACCCCAGCTCGGCTTGTGCCTCGGCCAGCGCCACCCAGATCCGCCGCCACACACGGCGCCTGTGAACCTCACTCCAGATACGCCGCATTTCGTCCGAGCCGTAACGCCACGTCGCCGGCGACAGGTATGTCTCAAAATCGTACACGCTCCATCCTCCTCAAGTATCAGTATCATCTCAAGTCGGAGCGGGATATAGGGCGGATTGGCAATCCGCCCTATATCGCCCACGTTATCGAGCTGATACAAGTGTCACTGCTCTTTGTTACCGTGCGCGCTCGTACACGTCCCTCCGGCGATCGGCCCAGAAGGGGAACAATCGCCGGACATTCTCCACTTCGTCCAGGTTGAGGTGCGCGATCACCAGCCCTGGCTCGGGCCCACCCTCTGCCAGCACGCGCCCCCACGGATCCACCACGGCCGAGTAGCCGCCGAAACAATCCTCGCCGGCATCCCATCCGCCCCCGGCGCGGTTGCAGCCGAGCACAAAGCACTGGTTTTCGATCGCCCGCGCCCGGAGCAGCACGCGCCAGTGCTCCACCCGGCGTGACGGCCAGGCGGCGGGGATCACGACCAGCCGGGCACCGGCACCGGCATAGGCACGCCACATCTCGGGGAAGCGCAGGTCGTAGCAGATCGCCAGCGCCATACGCCCCCACGGCAGATCGAACAGTGGCAGCTCTCCGCCGGCGGTCATGTGCTCCGCCTCACCCAGCGGCGCCCACAGGTGGAGTTTGCGATAAGCAGCCACCAGGTTGCCATCTGGCGAGTAGAGGGCTGCCGTGTTGAATGGTCGCCCGTCACGATTTTCCTCCAGTGCCGTCCCGATTACGTGCAACTTGTGCTCTCGCGCCAGGCCAGCCATCAGGCCAAACGGGCCACTTCCCAGCGGCGTCGCATACTCGCGCGCGCGCTCCAGGTCGTAGCCTGTGGGCCACATCTCGGGCAAGATCAGCACGTCTACCCCCTCGCCCGCTGCCTGCGCCGCCACGCTTCGGGCCGCTGTCTCGTTCACCTCTACCTCGCCGGGTGCCACCGCCATCTGGGCGAGCGCCACGCCAATCTCCATACGCCACCTCCTGTGCAGCGTCTATTATACCGCATATCGTCGGCGGTTGAAAACTTGGCATCCACAGCACGCACCACGTACGAGTCAACTGCTTGCAGCCGCCACCGATCTGAGGTATACTGTCTCTATAGCGCATGACCTCCTTCCCGGCGGAGCGCATGCGCCTGGCAGGCATCGGCCGGGTGGCAGCCGGCTGCCGCGCCGGCCTGGTGCTCTTGGATCCAGAGACCATCGACGGCCATGCGACGCTGGCCCGGCCCGACGCGCCGCCCACCGGCATCCAAGCCGTCCTGCTCGGCGGGCACGTCGTGGCCCGCCACGGCACGCGCGCAACAGACCAATGGCACGGCCAGGTCCTGCGCCGTCCCACATAGATCGAGGAGGAAGCAGACCATGAAGAGTGCGCGTTTCGAAGTGTTGAGTCACGACGAAGTGGAGCGCATCCACGCCGCGTCCATGGACCTGTTACACACCGTCGGGGTCCACGTCGCCTGGCCCAGGGCCCGCGACCTCTACCGGCAGGCCGGGGCTGACGTGGACGACGAGGGCCAGCGTGTGCGCATCCCGGAGGCACTCGTGCGCCGCGCCGTCGAGCAGGCCCCCTCTACCTTCACCCTATACGGCTCTGACCCGGCCTTTCGCCTCGACATTGGCGGTGGGCAGCCCGTCTTTGCCGGCCTGGGCACGCCGACGCACGTGATCGACGTCGACAGCGGCGAGCGCCGCCCGGCGACGATGGACGACGTCGTGCGCCACATCCAGCTCGTCGACGGCTGCCGCCACATCCACAACTCGCAGATGGACGTGTGGCCCCACGACATCCCCATGACCACGATCCACAGCCAAGCCATCTGGGCCTGGGCGCACCACAGCCGCAAGCCATTCGGCATGGGCTGCTACGGCTACCTGCCCACGCTCGACATGATGCGTTTAATGGCCATCGTCGCCGGAGGCAAAGAGGCATCGCGCGCGCGGCCCACTTTTTTTGCCATCTGCTCCGTCGGTAGCCCGCTCCAGACGATCCAGATGCAGCTCGAAGGGCTGTTGATCTGTGCCGACTATGGCCAGCCCCTCGCCATGTCGCCCGAGGCGATCGCCGGGGCGACAGCGCCGGTCACCCTGGCCGGCCTGTTGGCCCAACAAAACGCCACCATCCTGGCCCACATCGTCCTCGCCCAGATCTGGCGCCCCGGCACGCCCGTGCTCTATGGCACCGTCTCGACCGTCGCCAACCTGCGCCTCGGCACCGTCGCGCTGGGCTCCATCGAGACCGGCCTGATCACCGCCGGCGCGGCACAAATGGCGCGCTATTACGGCCTGCCCTGCCGCAGCGTGGGCGGCACCACCGACTCCAAGCTCGAGGACGTACAGGCCGGGCTGGAGCGTGCCGGCACGCTGCTGCCCGCCGTCCTCGCCGGCGTCGATTTCATCACCTGCGCCGGCACCCTCGACGAGACAATGCTCGAGAGCGAGGCGCTGCTCATGCTCGACGACGAGTTGGCTGGCATGGCCCAACGCCTGGCGCGCGGCATCATCGTCGACGACGAACACCTCGCCGTCGACGTGATCAAGGACGTCGTCGGCGCCGGTGCAGCGGGCAACTATCTCGCCGAGGCACATACTGTCCGCCACTTTCGCCAGGAGCACTATCTCCCGCGCCTGCTCGTGCGCGAGCCGTACGATGCCTGGGAAAAAGCCGGCGCCGTGCCCGCCCTCGACCAGGCCCGGGCGCGCGCCCGCGAGATCCTGGCCAACCACCAGCCCCGTACCCTCGACCCCGCGGTCGAACAGGCCCTCGACGACTATCGCCAGACCGTGGCCCGGCGGCCGCTCGACGACTTTTACCTGGGTGAGCTGCCCGAGCACCAGGATTGGGAGAACCTATGACCAAGCTAACGCGCCGCACCAAGCTGCTCTTCAGTACCGGCGATCTCAGCACCAGCATTCCGCTGGCGATCGTCATGTTCTTCCAGCTCTACTTTCTCACCGACGTCGCCGGCCTGCGCCCCGACCTGGCAGGCTGGGCGGTGGGCGCGGGGCGCGTGTGGGATGCGTTCAACGATCCCCTCTTTGGCCTCCTCTCCGACCGGATCCGCAGCCGCTGGGGACGGCGGCGCGTGCTGCTCCTCTTTGGTGCCGTGCCCCTCGGCCTGTCGTTCATCATGATGTGGCTGGTGCCCCCCCTCAGCCCCATCGGCCTGACCGTCTACTATGCAGTCGCCTTTATCCTGTTCGACACGATCTTTACCGCCGTGCACGTCGGCTACAACGCACTCACCCCCGAGATGACCCACGATTACGACGAGCGCAGCTCGCTCAATGGCTACCGCATGGTCTTTTCCATCTCGGGCACGTTGGGCGCCATTATCCTCGCCACGGTGCTCGGCTGGTTCATCGACGACACGCGGCTGCTCTTTGCCATCGTGGGCGCCGGCCTGGGGCTGGCCTCCATCATCCCGCCCCTGGTCGTCTTTACTGTCACCCGTGAGCGCGCCGCCAGCGAGCAGCCAGCTCCCCTGCCCATCCGCCAGGCGCTCGCCGCCACCCTCACCAACCGCCCCTTCTGGCTCGTCATGGGCCTCTACCTG
>JAFGIA010000357.1 GCA_016929795.1 Anaerolineae bacterium | reverse complement strand
GGGCTTCCGGAATCTGGAAGAAGGGCAGCGCGTCGAGTTCAACGTCGAGCAGGGCCGCAAGGGCCTGCAGGCGACAGACGTCTCCCCTGCCGGATGGTAGCACGCCATGACTCAGAATGTATACGTCGGCAACCTGAGCTACGATACAGGTGAGGAAAAGCTGCGCACACTGTTCGGCGAGTACGGCGAGGTTGAGTCTGTCCGGCTCATCACCGACCGTGACACGGGCCGCTCGAAGGGATTTGCCTTTGTCGAGATGTCGACAGAGGACGCGGCGAAAGAGGCGATCGAGGCCCTAAATGGCCAAGAGATCGACGGCCGCGAGATCCGCGTTGACAAGGCTCAGCCACGCCGTGAAGGCGGGGGCGGTGGAGACCGTCGACGTGGGGGAGGCGGGCGCCAGCGTCGCTGGTAGTCAGGCACACGGTACCGCTCCGTTCACCAGTGGGTGGTGTAGACATCCATAGCACAATAGCCAACGCGGGCCAGCGTCATGCTGGCCCGCGTTCCGGTGACACCCACTGTGGCCCTCTGCCTGTCAGTCGACACGCAGGCCGGAGAGATCCTGACCGGCGCTTTTTTGTTGGGCTGCCATAGATGGCGGCATATTTAGAGAATTTACAAGGATATTGGCAGTCTCTCGCGCGCGTGGATACGAGCCAGCGCAGAGGCCGCAGAGGAAGAACTAGATATTGCAGTGTCCGGCGCCAGGGGGCGAACATGCTCCCACCATTGGCCGGTACTGGATTGACGATATTGAGATTGACACCCCACTGCGTCCTCGCGCCTCGTGTGCACCGCAACTGAGAGACTGCACAACCAGACGAGGAGATAAAACAATTGACTGTCAAGTTACAAATTGTGCCCCTGGGCGGCCTGGGGGAGATCGGGAAGAACATGACCGCGATCGAATATGGCCGCAACGTGATTGTCATCGATGCCGGGATGATGTTCCCCGAATCGGACATGTTGGGTGTGGACTATATCCTACCCGACTGGGACTATTTGCGTGACAAACAGGACTTGCTGCGTGCAGTCCTCATAACCCATGGACACCTGGATCACATCGGCGCAATCGCCCACTTTTTGGAAGAGTTCGACGTGCCGGTCTATGCGACGCGCCTGACGCGGGGCCTGATCGAGCTCCGGCTTCAGGAGCGGGGTCAACTCGACAGGGCCGACCTGCACACCTACGCCGCGGGCGACAAGATCAACATCGGCCCATTCACGATCGAGCCCTACCACGTCGCTCACTCGATCCCTGATTCTGTCGGGTTGGGCATTACGACACCGGCAGGCTTGATCGTGCACAGCGGCGACTTTAAACTGGACGAGACCCCGGTCGACGGCAAGCCCACCGACCTGGCCAAGCTCGCCGAGTTCAGCCAGCGTGGTGTCTTGGTTTTGCTTTCCGACAGCACGAACGCCGATCAGCCCGGCTCAACGCCCTCGGAAGCCGTTCTATACGACGAATTCCAAGATCTGATGCGTCGGGCGCCGGGAAGGCTGATCATCGCGACCTTTGGCTCGCTCATCTCGCGCATCCAGCAGGTGGCAACGGTTGCCGAGCGTGAAGGACGCAAGCTGGCTGTTGCCGGGCGGAGCATGGTACAGAGCACGGAAATGGCGCGCGAGCTTGGCTACCTCGACATCCCAGACCACGTGCTCGTGGATCTCGATCAGGTCAAACATCTGCCGCCAGGTCAGGTAGTCATCATGGCCACGGGCTCGCAGGGCGAGCCGATGGCGGTGCTGAACCGCCTGGCGACAGGCAGGCACAACACCCTCGAGATCCAAGAGGGGGACACAGTCGTCCTGTCATCGCACATCATCCCGGGCAACGAGGAGATGACGCACGGCGTGATCAACCGCCTGTTCCAGCGCGGCGCCGACGTGTTGTATGCTCCGCTGACCGAAGCGCATGTGTCGGGCCATGCAAGCCAGGATGAGCTGAAGCGGCTGCTCGAGATCGTCAAGCCGCGCTACTTTGTGCCGGTGCACGGCGAGTTGCGCCACCTGGTGCAGCACGCCAAGCTGGCACACAGCCTGGGCATCGCCAAGTCCGACATTGTCGTCGTCGAAAACGGCTACCCCGTGACCATCGACGAGTATGGCATTCACGTCGGCAAGCGCTTCCCGGGCGACCATGTGTACGTCGACGGGGCGTCGGTCGGCGAGGTGGGGCCGGCCGTGATGCGCCAGCGCGATGGGCTGGCCAATGGTGGGTTCGTGACGGCCATCGCACACTACGATCGCGCCACAGGCAAGACGGTGGGCCAGCCGCGCATCATCACGCGTGGGTTCGTCTTTCGCCCTGAGGCAGAGGATCTGCTGGCACGCGCCGAGGATGTGGTGCGTGGTGCCGCGTCGAACGGGCGTGGCACGCCCGCCACCAAGATGGAGGCACGAGTCGAAGAGGCACTGTCGAATTTTTTCTACCGCGAGACGCGGCGCAAGCCGGTGGTCACCGCAGCATTGATGGAAGTGTAGGCCTCAGGTCGTCTTATGAGCGTGCTGCCAGATTGACGCCAGGCATGTTATCGGTTATAATGCAGGCAGGTAAGGAAACGCTGGCTGGTGCCTGCCACGTCATATCGCAGCCAGGTGCACCGTGCGTTTCCAATAAACATCCGACAGGAGGCACGACATGGCTTACGAGTATGAAGGCTACTGTGTCAAATGCCGCGCCAAGCGGACCATCGAGGATGGCAAGATCGTCACTACGGAAAAGGGGCGGCCCATGGCGAGAGGCGAGTGCCCGGTGTGCGGGACCACAGTGACACGATTCCTCTCTGCAGAGGACGCCGAAAAGGCCAAAAAGAAATAGTGATCATCAGGGCAGGGCGGCGGCGCTGCCACCCTGCCACCACTTTCGATGCCACGCTCGTGGCAACGATCTAGGATGAACCAGTTTCATCGAGGCGCCTTTGGGAGTGCTCCCAAGGGCGTCTTTGTTTGTGGGATCTGCTCGCTCTCTTTTCAAAACGGTACCTGCTCAATCATCTGGGGGATGTAGGGCGGATTGCCAATCCGCCCTACATCCCCCAGATATCGCACCTATCTGGGTGGCTCATCCCATCCCTCCGCCTTGTTGTCCACCGGGTTTGAGGTGCACCATGAGACAAGGTCTACCACGACCCGGTCCGGTGTGTAGTGAAGCCTGTTCTGTGGTATAATGGCTGCAATAAACACAGAGCCGGCCCCGATACCGTGGCCACAGATGCACGTCATCTATTGCTAGAGAGGGAGATCCGCCCATGATGAGTGAGCACAAAATACCTTGCTACATCCAGGTGCGTGAGGCTATCCCGGAGGACGCAGCAGCCGTGGTGCGCCTCATCCGCGAGCTCGCAGCCGCCGAGGGCGAGACGACGCCCATCAACGAGCCGTACGCTGTCAGCTACCTCAACACCCCCGGCAACGGGGTATTGCTGGCCGAGCTGGATGGCGAACCCGTCGGGCTGATCAGCTATTCCGTCCGCCCCAACCTCTACCACGCCGGCTACTCGGCCAGCATTGATGAGCTGGTCGTGGTATCGGGAACCCGTGACCAGGGCGTGGGCGGGGTGTTGATCGAACACCTGCTTGCCCACCTGGAGGCGAGGGGCTGTGTCGAAGTGTCGGTCACCACCATGCCCGGCAACGAGGGCGCCCAGCGCTTTTACCGCGCCCATGGGCTGGTGGACGAGGCGGTGTTCCTCGAAAGACATTTCTAGGCATGCACCGGGCCACTTGTCAGCTTGACACAGGGCGTACATGGCGGCATAATAGGGGGCATGAGCGAGAGGGACGATGAGGACACTCGCAGGTGACGAGCGGCCGACCTACGTCCTGAGCTATCCCCGGCCGGTACGTCTGGCGCGCATCGCGTTCGCCATGGTGCTGGCCGTGGGCGCCCTGGGCAACTGGGTATTGGCCTGGATCTACTTCCTCCGCCCCGTCGTCGACGCAGTAACCGCCGTGCCGCAGGGCACCGCATGGGGTCCTGTGCTGCTGGATACCCTCGCCGCCCAACCCTTACGCCCACTGATCGCTGTACACATCAGCCTCTTGCTGGCCTACTGGGCGATCCGCATTGTTTACGACCTGCTCCCCGAGCTCGGCCTGGTGAACGATGGCCTCGCGGTACACCGCTTCCGCCGCTGGCAGGTGGTGCCCTGGTCGACGGTGCACTCCCTGCGCATCGCCACCACGGGCAAGGCATCAGGCGGCGATTCGCCACGGCGTCTCGTCATCCTGCAGGGCCGTTGGACACGGTGGTCGATCGGCCCACGCCTCGTGAGCATGATGTTCGGCGCGGGATATGATCCTGCTGTCCTCTTTACGTCCGACATCCGCGACTTTCGGCCCTTGGTGCTGCGCATCTACGAGGAAGTCAAAAAGGTCGCACCTGGCACCCTCTTTGACGATACCTTCTTCTCCCCACCGGCTGCCCTCGCACTCGACCCTGTTGAAACAGTAGATGGATTGGTGCAACAGGTCGAGGCCGAGGGCTGGCCCTTTGACCTTTCGTTCCAGGCGATGGGGGCGGTAGCGCTCGGTTTGATCGTCAGCCAACTCCTGGAGCTCTTGCTGCGCGGTGGGGCATGGTGGTCGCCCTTGGCCATCATCCTCTTGATCGCACTGGAGTGGATCATCGGTGCCCTCTACCTGTACGCCCTTGGCGAGCTGCTGCCCGGCGAGTTCGAGTTTCGAGCGGCCGGCCTGATCTATCCGATGGTCCAGATCCCACGTGCCCTCCTGGGCGTGCCGATCGCGCTGCTCATGAGTGCCGGACTCGGTTTTCTGGCAGCCCTTCTTGGCCTGCTGGCCGTGCTCTGGTCGGTGATGCTCACGGCGCTACTGGTACAGCGCATCTACCGCCTAAAGTCGATCCTGCCCGCTGTCCCAGGCGGGGTCCTGCAGGCTGTGTTCCAATTCATCGTCCTCGCCATCGCGCTTACGGGCTAGGCACGGAAAGGATCGACATGATTGACTTTCGCCCCATCTTTGAGACGATCTGGCAGCACTATTCGGGTGAAGCCGCCTGGCAGGCTGTCGTCGACCTGAGCAGCTACCACCGCATCCAGGCCAGCCCTGGACACCGCGACGCCGCGGGCTGGCTGGGTCGTCGCCTTTCCCTTGCCAACGTCGAGGCCGAGCTATTGACCTATCCTGCCCAAGAGGCCGTTTCTTTTTGGACCTGGTCGAGCTTTCAGGAGTGGGCTTGTGATGCCGCCTCTCTGGAATTGGTATCCCCTGACCTCCCACAAGGCGTCGACCGGGTCTTGGCCGACTTTGGCGCCTGCCCCATCGCGCTGATTCAGCGCAGCGTCCCGTTCGAAGGCGAGATGGAAATCGTGGCCCTCGCCGACGGCACGGACGAAAAGGAGTATGAAAGCGTGGACGTCGCGGGCAAGCTCGTCCTCACCCGTGGCGAGATGCAGCGGACGTGGCAGCTTGCCGCGGCGCACGGCGCCGCCGGTATCCTCTTTGACGGCATGCGCGTCGTCGAACCGGTGCGGCGCGACGGGGATCTCGACGACGTGCGACAGTACACGTCTTTCTGGTGGGGTGCCGGGGAACCGCGCGGATTTGGTTTTGTGCTCACCCCACGACAGGGTCGCGCACTGCGCAAGATGATCGAGACGAGCGATGCCCCGCTATCTGTCCGCGCCCGGGTGCACAGCCGCCTGTACGACGGCGAGATGGAAGTCCTGTCGGCTACCATCCCAGGCGAGGAGTGCGAGGAAGAGGTCGTCGTCGTCGCCCACCTGTGCCACCCACGCCCATCGGCCAACGACAACGCCTCAGGTGCTGCAGCCACACTCGAAGCAGCACGCACGCTGCAGGGCTTGATCGACGCGGGGCACCTTGCTCGCCCCAGGCGTGCGATCCGCTTCCTGTGGCTGCCAGAGATGACCGGCAGCCTGGCCTACTTGTCGCGCCGCGCCGGGGCAGCGCCGCGGATGATCGCCGGTCTCAACCTCGACATGGTGGGCGAAAGCCAGGACCAGACAGGTAGCTCGTGGCTCATCGAGCGGCCCCCGGATGCCGCAGCTTCCTTCACCCCTACCCTGCTCGCGTGGCTACGTGACCAGATGCCGCTGCTCAAAGGCATGACAGGCATCTCGCCCAGCCATACCGGCCTGGGCAGCTACCCACTCTATCGTCACGCCGAGGTGCCCTTTTCGGGTGGCAGCGACCACTATGTCTTTGCCGACCCCACCGTGGGCGTGCCGATGCCAATGCTCATTCAGTGGCCCGACCGCTACTACCATACCTCGGCCGACACCCCCGATCGCGTCGACCCCCAGAGCCTGGCCCGCGCCGGAACCCTGGCCGCGGCGTACGCCTACTGGATCGCTTCCGCCGGCGCTGACGAGGCGCTGTGGCTCGGATACGAGATGACCGCGCGCTTCAAGGCGCAGGGAGCCTCCACGGCACAGGAGGCCGTGACCAGGTTGATGACGCTCCAGGAGGGGAATGACCTTGGGCAGTGCGTCGACGACGCAGACCGCCGCCTTGCTTACCACCTCGACCGCCACCAGGCAGCACTCCACACACTCGAGCGGCTCGCGCCCGTGGGGTGCCTGCTCGCTGACCTCTCCAGGCAGGCCCGTGCCGTAGCGGCGCACGAGCTTGGCTGGGTGCGCGATGCGGCCGGGCTGCGCGCAGCGCATCTTGGCCTGGATGGCATGCCCGAGGCGGCGCAAGTGGAATGGTCCGAGCTGGAGCAGCAGGCTGCTGCGCTCACTCCTGTGCGCCAGATCCCCGGCCCTGTGAGCTTGCGTGATCTACAGGCCAGGCTGGATCAAGAGGACCGTGAGGCATGGCGCAAGCTGCAGAAGGAGCGCCAGGGCCAGATGCACACGATCACGTCGCTCGGCATCTATTGGGCCGATGGCGAGCGCACTCTCCTCGACATCGCAGACCTGGTCGAGATGGAAGCAGGAGTGCGGGATATGGAGCTGTTGCTGCGCTTTTTTGAGATGCTTGAAAAGGTAGGCTGGGCCAGGCTCGCCTGAACGAGTCGCTTACTGCAGGAAGCTACCCGAGCGAGTTCCCGTCTCCAATCTGCTGGGCCAGGTTCACATAGTGCGCGTACTTGGCTTCGATATCCTCGCGCCAGCCTTCGGGCCATATCACGAGCCGCGTGTCCCTGCCTGATGGGATGTCGTGCAGGTAGCGCGCCAGTCGTGCAGCCCACCACACGACGAGGATCTTGCAATACACGCTGATGCGCATGGCCGCTGTCTCGTCGTCGACGAGTGCGCAGTAGCTGTCCACGAACCCATCCCAACGCTCCTGCGCAACACTCATCCACGACACGTGGGTCACCAGGTTCGCGACGTCGAACGCCGGATCGCCCCATCCACTGTATTCCCAATCCACCGAAGCCCAGGCACCGGGCCGTTGGATATAGTTGTCCACGTTGTTGTCCAGCCGGCAGAGCGTGACCGGGGACTCTGCCCAGCCGGGAAACTCGGCTGCCTCGAGCCGGCCCAGCAGCATCCGCAGGGTATGCGGCTGGGCTGTGTCAGGAAGTAAGGCTACCTGATCACGCACCCGCGCTTTGCCCTGCTCGGCAGTGCGTGCATGAACTGTACACGTTGGCAGATCGACACTTGTCGTGCCGGGTGTTATGCTGTGCACCTGGGCAAGGTGCCGGGCCACCCCTTGCCAGTCCGTGTCCGTCTCGGGCATCGTTCCACCATCTCCCGCCAGCCACGTCTGAACGACGACCGGCTGGCGGTAGCTTGCGCGATCCAGGAAGATGGGTTCGGGTGCGACATCCAGCCCGGCTTGGCGCAGCACGGTCAGCGCGTTGAACTCGCGCCCGGCGCGGTCGCGCCCATCGTCCATGGTGAACTTGCACGCCATGTCACAGCCCATTGTTGTAGCACGGTAGAGCAAGTTGTTTCGCCCGCCTCCGATGCGCCGAATCTCCCAGCCGTGCCACTGCCCGTCCTCTACTTCCGGCCTGCTGTCCAGATGGTCGAGCAGGCGACGGAGCGCCTGCTCACCCGCCATCGATCGCCGCCAGCACCCCTTGCTGCTGGTACTGCTGAAAGAGGCGTCCCCACGTCGTGCTCTCGCGCCAGCGAGCCGCCACGTGCCTGCACTTCAGTGGCCAGTAGAGATAGTCCTGCTCGATCTCGCCGATCAGTGTCGGGATCGCCACCAGTGGCGTGCGCAGGACGACCTTTTGCAGCACACGCGTCGGGCCGTACCAGGCCAGCCAGGCCAAAAAAGTGTGCGAGCAGTAGCCGACCTTGAATCCCCAGCCGTCACCTGCCACGTCGTCGCCCACGATCTCGATCTCGCGCACGTCGCCCACGCCCAGGCCGCGCTCGTGGGCCAGGCAGATATAGTCGATCTGGAGCGGGTCAAAGCCCATCATTTTGGCCGACACGGCGTCGATGGCCACCTGGTCGGCTGAGGCCAGGATCACATTCTTGACCACGGGCTCGATCATGCGCGGCCCTGGCCCGTTGCCGGCCGTGGTGCCGTCCATGATGGCGAAAATGCCGGGGTGGATCTCTTTTTGGATGGCCAGCAGGTCCACCAGCGTCTGGTGGATCCAGGAGTGGGTATAATGCCGGTACTTGGTCAGCAGCCCGCCAAAGGCGTTCTTCATCGCGCCCGTGGTGGTGGTGTACATGTGTGTCTTGACAGTGGGCAGGTGGACGATATTCTTGCCCAAGAAATAGTCAGGCAGGTAGATGCCTTTGGGGTAGATGTGGTCGAGGGCCAGCATCTGCGCCTTGGGCTGGTAGGGCACCCACGCCATGTCCTGCTCACGAAAGTTGTAGAGAACCGGGATGCCATAGTGGCGAAAGATGGGCACGTAGCGGTTCAGGTCCTCGCCCTTGAAGGCATTGGTGACCACAGTCTGATTCTGAACGCATACCAGATCGTCGAACCCGGCCTGGCTCAGGGCGAGAATGGTGCCCTCGAGCTGCCAGGGTGTGGTGTTGGCGCCGGGCATGGGAAAATGCCAGGTGATGTTATCCTTCAGGATGGTGGGGGTGCCGCGTTGAAGCGCCTCGGCGCCGCCCGCCAGATCGAATAGCCGCCGATAGTCCTCCAGGACCGTTTCCGGCTGTGTGTACAGCACTGCCACTCGCGCTCTGTCTGTCATCTGGATATCTCCTACACTGTCAGGTTTTCACTTTCACACGCCTTGCCAGGCACGCTGCTCACCCTGCCCGGTCGACGAGATGCTGTTGAAGCCACGTTCCCACGACCGCAAAAAACTCGGCGCCCACCGCGCGCTCCAGCCACGGATAGTGCCCGCACCGCGCCCACTCGTGGTACTCGATCTGCGGCAGACAGGGCGCCAGGCTGGCGCGGATCATGTCACCCGGGTGCGGATCGTGGGCGCCATGCACCATGAGCACCGGCGCCCGGATCGCGACAAAGGCCGCCGGATAGACCCCCATCTCCTGTAGGTGTAGCATGTCGTCCCACGTCTCGCGGTTCGCCGCCGCATCGCACACCTCCATCCCTGTCTCTGTCGATCCCAATTCATACGAGTCGACGATCATCATCAGCCGGCCCAGTGCGCACAGGCACTCGTCCGGATCGGCGATCTCTTGCTCGATGCGCGCCATCTGGGCGAAGAGATCCTCGCCCATCCTCGCCTGGCGGATCATATTCATCCGCGCCCGCGCCGCCAGGTCAAAAGTGCCGCAGCCCACGAGCACGAGCGGTCCAGCGTCTTCCGGGTGCGTTGCGGCATAGGCGAGCGTCAGCATCGCGCCCCACGAATGGCCGACGATCGCCGGTCGCTGGCCCGTGCAATGTGCCTGCATCACCTCGTGCAGGTCCGCCACGTGCCGCGCCACCGTCAGGGGGTCCCCACCGCTGCGCCGCTGCCACGGTTCGAGCACCCGGAACCGGCCCGCCAGCCCACGCGCCACCGGTGCCATCGAACCCATCGCCCCCGGCCCACCGTGCACCGTCACCACCCACGGCCCCGCCGTGCCATACTCCCTGACCTGGATCAACGCGTAACCTCTTCTCCAAGAGTGTATCCCAACGCAGGGCGAAAGCCCTCGCAATCCGCGCTACAGGCCGCAGCCCTGGCATGCTGCCAGCACGCGCCCCAGGGCATGTGCTGTGCCCAGCGGGTACAGCCGTGTAGCCGGGTCCAATGCTTCCCCCGCCACCCACCCTGCCCCCGCCTCCAGCACGTCGCCCACCGGCACCGGCCCTTCTAGCCCACGCACGACCTGCTGCTCCGTCAGGGCGATTACGCCTCGCACTTCCTCCGCCGGCAGGTCGCGCGGGTTGCCACACAGTCGTGCACAATAGATCACGATCCGATACACCTCGCCAGCACGAGGTGTGCCGGGTGGGTGCACCATCTCGTACAGTGCCAGCGGCTGCGGATCGTCCGCCACCTCGATCTGCCGTGCCAACCCGTCGCGCAGCACGTGCCACGTGAACGGTGCCGGCAGCAGATCGACATCCACACCCACCTCTTCCTTCGCTTCCCTGTGCGCACAGGCCACCCAATCCTCGCCAGCCTCCCGGTGCCCGCCGATGCCAGCGTAGAACAGCTCGCCGGGAGGACAACGGTGGCGCG
This sequence comes from Anaerolineae bacterium, assembly GCA_016929795.1. Next base: position 34,080 of record JAFGIA010000357.1, on the reverse strand, counting down.
TGCCGGCCACGAAAAAGAGGTAGCGGCCCTGCTCATCCTGCAGCGCCAGGCCGACGCCTGCTTCTGCGCCTGCGGGCACAAGATCCACGAGCGTGCGGATCACTGTTCCGCACCCCTCGACGGAGCCAGGTAGCCCCGCGCCACGGCGTCATCGACGATCTCGCGTACCATGGCTGCCAGTGACAACGAAGCATCGGGCACGGGCCTGTTGCGCACCATCACCTGGTCGCGGCTGATGCCGTGCGCTTGCCACGAGCGCCCCTCGGTATAATAATTGTGCAGCAGTGGGATGACACGATCCACGGCGTTGGCGAATCGTGCTTCGGCTGTCACCCCTGCCTCGAACTCGTCCCACAAGGCGCGGATTTCAGCCGCCTGGTCGCCCGGCAGCAGCCCAAAGATCCGCTCTGCTGCCCGTTCCTCACGCTCGACCTTGTCGAGCGCCCCCTCGGGGTCGTAGGCATAAGTATCCCCTGCGTCGATCTCTATAATGTCGTGCACGAGCAGCATCTTGATCGTGCGCGGCACGTCGATCGGCTCGTTGGCGTGCTCGGCCAGGATCATGGCCGCCAGCGCGAGCTGCCAGCTATGCTCAGCCGAGTTCTCGTAACGATCCGTGCCGATCACGAACGTGCGGCGCACCACTTCCTTGAGCCTGTCCATCTCCACCAGGAAGCGGATCTGCCGGGCCAACCGCTCGTCGCCGAACGCGCGCTCCAGAGTATCGAGCATCCGTTTTCTCCTTCAGTCTATAGTGTGCCGTCGTGGTGCACGACGTGAACGGGCGACGCGGGAAGCGAACCAAGCGCCGTCTTGAGAAAGTCAGGGTACAACTCGATCTCGCCGAGCCTGTCGAGGTCGAACCACTGAAAGATCAGGTACAGGCCTCCCTCGTCTCCGCCGAACGGCTGACGCCGGGCCAGCACGTCCGAGTCCGGGGGGAAGGTCATCAGGAAATAGAGCGCCAGCTCGTGATATGACCGGCCGTCGTATTCAAAAAAGTTCTCGACCACCCACAGCAGCCGCTCGAGGCGCACCTCGGCGCCCAGCTCCTCTTGCATCTCGCGCCGGACGGTGTCACTCGCCGCTTCCAGGAGCTCCACCCGCCCGCCCGGCAGCGCCCAGAAAGGGTCGCGCTCGGCCCGGTGCAGGAGCACCTTGCCGGCGTTCAGCGCCACGCCGACGGCGCGGTAGTTGAAACGCACGTTGCCCTCGTCGAATACGATCACGTTGCCTCCCCTATCTCACCAGGCGTGGCACGATCTTGGCGATCACGTCGCCGACGGCGTGCATGACGAGTATAAACGGGATCATCAGCACCGCCCCCACGGCCACGCTGACGATCAACCCCGGCCAGTCAACCACCCCTTCGCTGAGCAGCCGGGAGAAAAGCACGGATCCATAGGGCACGACGACCAGCGCCGAGGTGATGACCACCGGCACGTAGCGCCGCATCACAATCGCCTGGCCCAGGTGCATGAACCCATGGGCCCAAAAGAGGGCCGCGGCCACGACGAAAGGCTGGACGATCCCGGCCTCAACGGCCAGGAAGGTCGAAAAAGCCACCAGGCCAAAGATCAAGCCGATAGAGACGGCAAATTGCGTCGTGCTCTTGGACAGCAAGGCACCCGCCCGCGCCCGGAGAAAACCAGGCAGCCGGTCCCGAACCTCATCTCCATGACGCGCCAGCCACGGCTCGAAACAGATCATCTCCTCGAAATCGTGGAGCATAAAGGCCACGGGAAAGAGCCACAGGAGTGTGCTTGTCTCGATTGACATCAGCGCACCTCATCCTCAACCTGTTGCAGCACGTCTCAAACGTGTCGACCGGTCCATCATCGCTCTCGGCCTTTCAACGGGCTCGCACACAAGTCACAATCCAGTTCCTCATCTCGCCCACCTCACTGGCTCTCGTGCGCAGCTCAAGCGACACAATCTCCAGGCCGGTGGACTCGATCCAATGCCGGATTGTCTCATCCGAAGCAAAGCAGGTGATCACTGCTCGGTGGGCAGGCATGGGCACCTCTTCGGGCCGGATCTGTGGTGCCAGGGTGCGCCGCCAGTCGTCGGCGTCAAGAAAGTGGAGCACCGCCTGTCCGCCGGGCTGCAACACGCGCCGCACCTCGGCCAGTGTCTGGGGCAGATCAAGGGGGCCGAGATGGTAAAGTGTGGCCGCAGCGAACAGGAACGCAACACTGGCATCCGCAATGGGCAGCCGCGCCGCAGTCGTCTGTACCGCCCAGGCCGGTAACCTGTCGCGCACAATACGATCGCGGCTGTGCTGGATAGCAGCCATAGTTGGATCGAGCCCTAGTACCCGATACCCAGCGGCGGTAAGGGGAGAAAAGGCACTGCCGGTGCCACACCCCACGTCAAGCGCCCAAGCCCCGGGGGACGCAGGGTGAGCGGCGATCAGCTCTTCCATTAGCGGTGATGCGGGTGCGCCAGCCCGCGCCTCGGCCCACCCCGGCCAGCTCGTCTCGTCCCCGTCGATTGTCCACGTCACTGTGCCTGGCATATCGTTCCCCCTTGGCCGTTCTCTGCAGCGCTCTTTTAGCTCACCGGCGCGGGTTCTTGAGCCCCGTGGCCAGCTTGGTGTTCACCTCGTGCTTGACGCGCGCGGCAAGAACGCCGTCATTCTCGGCCAGGAAAGCCTGCAATGCCCGTGGCTCGTGGGGCACCAGCTCGCGCAGGGCCCACGACATCGCCTTGACGATCATGTCGTCGGGATCGGCCACCAGCAAGCGGCACACGGCGAGCGTGCGCGGCACGTCGCCCCGGCCGCCGTGCGAGCGCATGTTGAGGGCAACGGTGCTCACCAAGGCGGCCCGCCGCCACCAGCGGTCCTCCGAGTGGGCCCAACGGTGGATCAGATCATCGCCCACCAGTCCCGCGTGCCAGGCCGGGCCCGATAGGGTGCGGGCAAAGCTATCCACAGCATCCCAACTGTCCATGCCCTGCCCGAGCTCTTCGAGAGCAGCCGCTCCCAGGCTCCTGAAGGCGCCGGGATGCGCGGCGATCAGCTCGTAGGCGATCCAGCGGGTGTCGCGGCGGGTGTTCAGCTCGCGAGCCAGGGCAAGCACGTACGTCTCGTCTTCAGCTCTCAGGCGCTGAGAATAGCTGCGCCGGACGGCACGCATGGTCGCCGTGTTGACCACCGGGAGAGCCTGGAGATCGGCCCCAATGGTCGCTGCCAGTTCCGCCGGGTCGATTCGATCAGACAGGCCGCTCACCGTCCACCTCCACACGATGGCTGCCGGCCCGCACCATGCCTGTCCAACCGGCCTCGATCCAGGGATCGCTTTCGAATAGGCACAGCAGGTTCTCCTGGACGGTGTGCTCGATCTCTTCCGGACTCTCGCCTCTCGCCTTCGCCACGGCTGCCACCACCTCCTCGATCAGCGCCGGCGTGCCTGGCCTGCCCAGCCGCCCCTTCGGCCCACCGGGGTTGTCCGTCTCGGTGAGCAGCCGCGCCCGGGGGATCGCGCGCGTGATCTCGACCAGGTGATCCCAGTAGCGCACCTCGAGCCCCATCGTAAAATATGCCCCGCGCGCCGCAAAGGCCTGCATGATGTCCAGCGGGCCAGAGTACCAGTGCACCACGACCCGCCGCAGGTTATACTCCTCGACCAGCGCCAGCACTTCCGCCTCCGCGCCCTTGGTGTGCAGGTGCACCACCTTGTCCTGCTCGCGCGCCACGTCCAGGAAGAACTCGAGCACCTGGCGCTGCGCGGAGTATGCAGAGAGATCCTCGACAAAGTAGTGGTCCAGGCCCACCTCGCCCAGCATCGGGCTCCGCCCGGCTGGTTCGCGCAGCTCGTCGAGCCGGTGCGTCCACTCGGGTGCGTTCCACGGGTGCACCCCAAAGACCGGCAGCACCAGGTCCGAGTGCGCCGCGATCTCCAGGTTCCGCCGGTACGAAGGCGGGTCCATCGAGTTGCTGATGGTCAAAATGCGGTGTGCTTCGACCTCACCCAGAGCAGCCTCTACCGCTCCCATCCCCACCAGGTCGTACCGATCCAGGTGTGCGTGTGCATCGATCAGCATCTGCCCTCCTTCTTTCTCTCCTTACGACCACCCATTCTATCACAAATCCGGCTCCCTTCCCAATCCCCAATCCCTAATACCCAATATCCAATGCCCAATATCCACTCCCCCCCAGCTTGCCCAGACGAAGGAAGGGCTTGCCCCCACAACCATCCCACGGTATAATGAGCCGGCACATCACGCGCAGGAGGAAACCCATGCACGTACTCGTCACAGGGGGCGCCGGCTACATCGGGAGCGTGGTCGTCGAGGAACTGATCCGGGCAGGCGACCAGGTCACCGTGTTCGACAACCTCTCCCAGGGACACCGCGCCGCCGTCCATCCCGGCGCGGCGTTCGTCAAAGGCGATCTGGCCGACCGCGACGTCCTCGACGCGCTCCTGGCTGCGCACGATTTCGACGCCGTGATGCACTTTGCCGCCAACACCCTCGTCGGCGAGTCGATGGCAAAGCCGTTCCAGTTCCTGGGCGACAATGTGCACAACGGCCTCAACCTGCTCGAGGCGATGGTCGACCGGGGCGTGCCCCGCTTCATCCTCTCCTCCACCGCCAACCTCTTTGACCAGCCCGAGCGAATCCCGATCGACGAGGCGGAGCGGATCGTGCCCGGCAGCCCCTACGGCGAGTCCAAGTACATCCTCGAGCGGGTCCTCGCCTGGCTCGACCGCACCAAGGGCATGCGCTACGCCGCGCTGCGCTATTTCAACGCCGCCGGCGCCACCGAGGCGCGTGGCGAGGACCACGCGCCCGAGACGCACCTCATCCCCCTCGTGCTCCAGGTGGCGCTCGGCCAGCGCGACGAGATCCAGATCTATGGCACCGACTATCCGACGCGCGATGGTACCAACGTGCGCGACTATATCCACGTCCTTGACCTGGCCCAGGCGCACATCCTCGCCCTGCGTGCCCTCGACCATGGCAGCCGTGCCTACAACCTCGGCAACGGCCAGGGCTACAGCGTGCGCGAGGTGATCGAAACCGCGCGCGAGGTGACGGGGCATCCAATCCCCGCCGTCGGAATATCCCGCCGCCCCGGAGACCCCGCTACCCTCGTCGCCAGCTCCGACAAGATCCGTCGCGAGTTGGGTTGGCAGCCGCGCTATCCCGAGCTGCGCCAGATCATCCAATCGGCGTGGGATTGGCACCGGGCGCACCCTGGCGGGTACAAGTAACAGCCACCTTCCCATGCGCCTAGCGATTAACGGCTGGTTTCTGGATCAACCGAACACGGGCAGCGGGCAGTACCTGCGTGGGTTGCTCGGGGCGCTGCCGGCTGTGATGCCGGGGGACGAGTTCCTGCTGGTGACGCCTCCCGGCGTGGCCCAGGTTGCGGTGCCAGGGCTGAACGTCGAGCAGCGCGCCTTGCCCTCACCCCGCCGGCGCACGAACCTGGGCAAGCTCTTTTTTGAGCAGGTGGGCTTTCCCCGCATGGCCCGGGCGTGGGGCGCCGACGTGGCGCACGTGCCCTACTGGGGCTCGCCTCTCTCAAACCCCGTGCCCGCCGTCGTCACGGTGCACGACTTGATTCCGCTGCTGCTTCCAGGCTACCAGCGCAGCCCGCTCGTGCGCTTTTACACCTTGCTGGTGGCAGAAGCCGCACGCACTGCGACGGCCGTCATCACCGACTCGCAAGCGTCCAAGCGCGACATCGTTGCCCACCTGGGCGTGCCCGACGACCGCGTGCACGCCATCCACCTGGCCGCCGGGCAGCGCTTTCAGCCCGACCCTCAACCCGGCGACGACGACGTGCGCCGCCGCTACAACCTTCCGCCGTGCTACGTCCTCTACCTGGCAGGGCACGACGAACGCAAGAACGTGGCAGGGTTGGTGGAAGCGTTTCACACCGTCGTGAATGCCGACGCCAGCGCCACCCTCGTGATCGGCGGGACGCTGCCGGAAAGGAGCCGTCCTCCTCTCTACGATCCTCGCCCACTCGTCGCGGCACTCAAGATGGAAGAGGACGTGCGCTTTATCGGCCGCGTGGCGCAGGGCGACGAGCCGGCACTCTACCGGGGCGCGGCGTGCGCCGTGTTCCCATCGCGCTACGAGGGCTTTGGCCTGCCCGTGCTCGAAGCGCTGGCCTGCGGCACCCCCCTCGTCACCTCCAATGCCTCCTCGCTGCCCGAGCTGGCAGGCGATGCTGCCTTTACCATCGATCCTGATGACGTGCGCGCCCTTGCCGGCGCCATCGTCGCCTGCCTCGTCGACGACACCGTGGCGGCAGAGCTGCGCCAGCGCGGCCCCGTGCAGGCTGCCCGCTTCCGTTGGGCGAACACTGCTCGGGAGACGGCCGCGGTCTATCGCCAGGTCGCAGATCAGGGAGCCAGGCCATGATCTTCCCGCTCGCGGCGGATTACAATCCGCCGCCCCCGCTCCCACCGGATCACACCCCGCCCCCGCTCGCGGCGGATTACAATCCGCCGCCCCCGCCCCGCCCGTGCGCACCTTTACGCCTCGATCTTCTCTTCTTTTCACCCGTCACTCTTCGGAGCCGCTCATGCGCGTCTTGATGATCTCCAAAGCCTGCGTCGTCGGGGCCTATCAAAAAAAATTAGAAGAGCTGGCCCGCCTGCCCGAAATGGAGCTGACCGTCGTCGTCCCCCCTTACTGGCGCGACGAGCGGGGCGTGATGGAGCTGGAACGGCAGCACACGGCGGGCTACGACCTGGTCGTCGAGCCGATGGCGCTCAATGGCCACTTTCACGCGCACTATTACCCCCGGCTCGGGCGCCGGATACGGGCACTGAACCCCCACCTGGTGCACGTTGACGAAGAGCCTTACAACCTGGCGACGGCGCACGCCGTGTGGCTGGCCCGCCGCGCCGGCGCGCGCACGCTCTTTTTCTCCTGGCAAAACTTGCTGCGCCGCTATCCCCTGCCCTTCCGCTTCCTCGAATGCTACGTCCTGCGCCGGGCGGACGGTGCCATCTTTGGCAGCCACACGGCGGCGGAGGTGTGGCGGGCGAAGGGCTACCGCGGGCCGGGCGCGGTCATCCCCCAGTTTGGCGTCGACCCGGAGGTTTTTACACCTGCCGGCGAGGCAGAAGCACGGCGTCGGGCCGGGCGTGGGTTCATCGTCGGCTACGTGGGCCGGCTGGTGGAGGAGAAGGGGGTCGATCTGCTGCTCGAATCGCTGTCAAGGCTACAGGGCACGTGGCGCGCGTACATCCAGGGCAGTGGGCCGGAGCGTGAGGCCCTCGAGGCGTTGGCACGCCGGCTGCGCATCGCCGATAGGGTGTCGTTCGAGGGGTGGATCGCGTCGGCCCAGATGCCGGCCTTTTACCGGCAACTCGACGTCCTGGTTGTGCCCTCACGCACGCGTCCAAACTGGAAAGAGCAGTTTGGACGGGTCTTGATCGAGGCGATGGCGTGTGGCGTACCGGTAGTAGGTGCCGACTCGGGCGAGATCCCCCACGTCGTGGGCGAGGCTGGCCTTATCTTCCCCGAGGACGATGCCGCCGCCCTGCACGACTGCCTGGCTCGGCTGCTGCACGAGCCGGAGCTGCGCGCTGGCCTGGCACGCAGCGGCCGCGAGCGCGTCCTGGCCCACTATACGCAGGCGCGTATCGCAGCAGAGACGTATGAGGTGTATCGGCAAGCACTCCGTCCGCGACTAGTCGACAGCGAATCCGAGATAGAGCTTGACAGCACGCTCGACGTCTAGCATCGCCGCGCCTGACACGGTGGATAGCTTGCGCAGCAATCGCTACTTCGCGACCGTGCGGAGTTGCCCACCGCAATAGCTCCACAGTTACGTACCTTCCCACCATTTCGGGCAGCGGCTCCATCAGCTCCAGGTGCGTGGCATCCACCACTTTCGCCTCAACCATCATCCGCCAACCCCCTTTCCAGATCGTGCCCTATTGTGGCACAATCGTCGCGACGGAGCAAGCGCCAACGAGGCACGAGGCGCGCTTGGCCCCTTTTCGTTTGCCGTCCAACCCAAGGCGTGGTATACTATTCGTACCAGGCTTGACAACTCGGCGAGGCATGGGCCCTGATAGATAGAAGGAGACAACTATGGGTGTATCAGTATGGGCCGATATTTCCGCAATCTGGCTTCTCTCCCTGGCGTTGGTTGGCATTCTGCCCTTTGCCGTGCTCTTTTTCTTTGCCATCATGGGCATGCGACGCCTGACCCAGCTCGCCAGGAAATATCTGCCCCTCGCCGGCGCTCAAGTCGAGAGGGTGGCCGACAAGACCGAGGAAATCAGCAACAAGATCGCCAGCCCGGTTATCAAAACCTACAGTACCGCCGCGCGTGTACGCGGCATGACCCACGAAATCGTGAGGAGGAACGATCGATGGACATCAAACAGAAAAGCATCTTGATCGGTGCCGTGATAGGCGGCCTCGTCGGCGGCCTCGCCGGCATGCTCTTTGCCCGCGGCCTGGAGACGCCGGCGGGGCAAGAGATGCGCAGCGTCTCGTTCCGTAATCTGGCAGGGAGCGAGCTCGTCAAGATCCTGATTGCTACGATTGCCCTCGTGCGCAGCGTCGCCGAGCTGGGAGAAGAACTCTAGCCCGCTACCCGGCTTGACGCGGCCCAGGTTTGTGGCTATAATCGCGATCGCGCATTGAGAATGATTGCACACTGGTGGTGCCCACGAGAAGAGGCGCTGCCACGCCATGCGAGGAGGCATTAGCGTGTACCAGATTCTGGCGAAAGAGGTCCTGAACCCCGTCACCAAGCTGTACGAGGTACGGGCACCGGCCGTGGCGCAAAAAGCCCAGGCTGGCCAGTTCGTCATTATTCGCATCAGCGAGCAAGGCGAGCGCATCCCTCTCACCATTGCCGATTATGACCGGGAGCGCGGCACCATCACGCTCGTCGTCCAGGAGGTAGGCAAGACCACCCTGGAAATGGCCAAGATGGAGCCGGGCGATTCACTCGTCACCTTTGCCGGCCCGCTCGGATTGCCGAGCGAGATCGAGAAGTATGGCACCGTGATCGTCGTCGGCGGTGGCTTTGCCGTGGCCCCCTGTTACCCCATCGCCCGTGCCCTCAAAGAGGCGGGCAACACAGTCATCACCATCATGGGTGCGCGCAACAAGGAGCTCCTCTTCTGGGAAGATCGAATGCGCTCGGTGAGCGACGAGCTGATCGTCTGCACCGACGACGGCTCTTACGGGCGCAAGGACCTGGTGACGGTGCCCCTCAAAGAGATCTTGCAATCAGGCCGCCAGATCGATCACATTTGGGCCATCGGTCCGGCCGTGATGATGAAATTCTCTGCCCTCACCACCCAGCCTTTTGGCGTGCCCACCATCGTCAACCTGAACTCGATCATGGTCGACGGCACCGGCATGTGTGGCGCCTGTCGCTGCGAAGTGGACCGTGAGACACGCTTTGCATGCGTTGACGGCCCCGAGTTCGACGGGCACAAGGTCGATTGGGATCTCTTGCTCGCCCGCCAGCGGATCTATGTCGACGAGGAAAAGGTGGCGGTGGCCCACTATCAGCACGAGTGCCAGTGTGGCAATCAGCAAGGAGACGACGATGTCTGATTCGATCAAGGACCTGCCCAAGCACGAGCGGATGAAACTGCCGCGCCACGAGATGCCGGCGCAGGACCCCCAGGTGCGGGCGCACAACTTTGACGAAGTCGCCCTGGGCTATCCCGCAGAGACCGCGCTCCTCGAGGCGATGCGCTGCTTGCAGTGCAAGCGTCCCAAGTGCGTCGAAGGCTGCCCCGTCGGCGTCAATATCCCGGTTTTTATCGAGCGGCTAAAAGAGGGCGACATGCCCGGTGCCGCGCGCGCACTCAAAGCCGACAACGCCCTGCCCGCTATTTGCGGCCGCGTGTGCCCCCAGGAGACCCAGTGCGAAGCGTTCTGCGTCGTCGGCAAAAAGCAAGAGCCGGTGGCCATCGGCCGGCTGGAGCGCTACGTTGCCGATTGGGATCTCGCCCACCCATCCGAGCCACCTGCCCCTCCGCCGCCTACGGGAAAAAAGGTGGCGATCATTGGCTGCGGCCCTGCCGGCCTGACGTGTGCCGGTGCGCTGGCGCGCCTCGGGCACAAGGTGACCATCTTTGAGTCGCTCCACGCCCCTGGGGGCGTGCTGGTGTATGGCATCCCCGAGTTCCGCCTGCCCAAGCGCATCGTCTATGCTGAGGTCGATTATGTGAAAAAGCTCGGCGTCGAGGTTCGCCTCGATACCGTCGTCGGCAAAACCTACACCCTCAACGAGATCATGAGTGCCGAAGGCTACGACGCCGTCTTTTTGGGAACCGGCGCCGGCCTGCCCATGTTCATGCGCATCCCGGGCGAGAATTACAACGGCGTCTATTCCGCCAACGAGTTCCTGACGCGTGTCAACCTGATGAAAGCCTACCTCTTTCCCGAGTGGGACACCCCGGTCAAGATCGGGCGCAAGGTCGCCGTGGTCGGTGCCGGCAACGTGGCGATGGACTCGGCCCGCAGCGCCCTGCGCCTCGGCGCCGACGAGGTACACATCGTCTACCGCCGGTCACCCGAAGAGGTGCCCGCCCGCGCTGAAGAGGTGCACCACGCCCAAGAAGAGGGCATCATCTTTGATTTTCTCACCAACCCGGTCGAGATCTATGGCGACGCCCAGGGATGGGTGCGCGGCATGCGCTGCATCCGCATGCAGCTCGGCGAGCCCGACGCCAGCGGCCGCCGCCGCCCGCTGCCCATCGCAGGCTCCGAGTTCGACATGGACGTCGACATGGTAGTCATGGCCCTTGGCACGCGGCCGAACCCGCTGGTCTTTACCGAGTCGGGTGGACTGGAGCGCACCAAGTGGGGCACCGTCGTCGCCGACGAGGAGACGGGCAGGACGACCAAGGACGGCGTGTGGGCCGGGGGCGATATCGTCACCGGCGCCGCCACCGTCATCTCGGCCATGGGCGCTGGCAAGCGCGCCGCCGCCGACATTGACCGCTACCTGCGCGGCGAGGCCCTGCCTGCAGTTGATGATGCAATCTGACACACAGGCACCGGCCCTATCGGTCGTCATCCCCTGCTACAACGAAGCCAGGAACCTGGAGAGGGGCGTGCTCGAAGAGGTGCACCACTACCTGGCCTGCCAGCCCTTCTCCTGGGAAGTCGTGATCGTCAACGACGAGTCGACCGACGACAGCAAGCGCCTGATCGAGCAGGCCATCGCCGGCAAAGAGCGCTTTCACCTGTTCGACATCCCCCATGGTGGCAAGCCGGCCGCGGTGTGGGAAGGCATCCAACGCGCGCGGGGCGAGGCGGTGCTCCTGACCGATATGGATCAGTCGACGCCGATCGAAGAGCTGTCCAAGCTCCTGCCCTGGCACGAGCAGGGGTACGACGTGGTCATCGGCTCGCGCCAGATGACGCGCGAGGGCTCTTCCCTGGTGCGTAAGGTCGGCAGCTTTATCTTTCTCAATCTACGCCGCCTCGCCTTGCTGCCCGAGATCATTGACACGCAGTGCGGCTTCAAGCTGTGCCGGCGCCAGGTTGCCCTGGAAGCCTTTCCACAGCTCGAGTTTCTGCGCCGCGCCGAGCAGCCGATGGGCTGGAAGGTGACCGCTTTCGACGTCGAGCTCCTCTATCTGATCGACCAGGCCGGCTACCGGATCAAAGAGGTCACCGTGCGCTGGCGCAACCGCGACGAAAGCGATACCAAGGGGCAGCAGGGTGAGATGTCGCGCTACCTCCACGAATCGATCAACATGGCCCGCGAGGTGACACGCGTCAAGCTGAACCAGATCCGGGGTGTCTACGACAAATCCGGTTAGAAAAACCTGTCCTTTGTAGGTTGCCATAAACCCCATTTGGGTGTATGATAGGCCTGCCATGGCAGATAGGAGGGCAGGCAGCAACCAGACACGAGGCAGGACATGGGCCCGGCGGCGCGCTCACTGTGGCCTCGTCGTCCTTCTCCTCTTTCTCCTCTCCCCCCCCCACCCGCACGCCCAGACGCCCCAGCCAGCCCCCCAGATCGACGCGGTGCTTGCCTCGATGACCGTCGAGGAGCGAATCGGGCAGCTCTTTCTGGTGGCCTTTGTCGGCAGCGACGCTGGCCCGGGCAGTGACATCGCCCGCCTCGTCGAGGAGGATCGAGTGGGCGGGGTGGTGCTGCTGGCGAGCAACTCGAACTTTCGCAACGACGCCACAACCCCGCGCCAGGTGGCAGAGCTCGCCAATCGCCTGCAGGCGCTGGCCATGGCCGGCGGAGCCCATGTCCCTCTTTTTGTCGCGGTCGATCACGAAGGCGACATCTACCCCTACACCCGCATCACAGGGGGCACCACGCCGCTGCCCAACGCCATGGCGATCGGCGCGACGTGGCAGCCCGAAAACGCCCGTGCGGTGGGGCAGATCACGGGGCTGGAGCTGGCGGCCATGGGCATCAACCTCCTCCTCGGGCCAGGCGCGGACGTGCTGGCCAACCCGCGCCCCGATGGGCAAGGCGACATTGGCACGCGCACCTTTGGCGGCGATCCCTGGTGGGTGGGCCAGATGGGGCGCGCCTACATCGCCGGCCTGCATGAGGGCTCGGGCGGCCGCGTGGCGACGGTAGCCAAACACTTTCCAGGGCATGGCGGCTCAGACCGGCTGCCTGACGAAGAGGTCGCTACGGTGGACAAGGCGCTCGACGATCTCACGCGCGTCGAGCTGGCTCCTTTCATGGCTGTCACCAACGCCCACGGCGACCCTGATGCTGTGACCGACGCCCTCATGTCCTCTCACATCCGCTACCGCGGCTTTCAGCGCAACGTGCGCCAGTTTACAGCACCGATCAGCTTTGATGCCGAGGCGATGCGCGCCATTCTCGACCTGGCGCCGTTCGCCACCTGGCGCGCCACCGGCCTGATGGTGTCAGACAGCCTCGGCGTTCCCGCCGTGCGCAAATACTTTGATCCTACCCTGACTACCTTTCCTCATCGCCGCATCGCCAAAGAGGCATTTCTGGCGGGCAACGACGTGCTCCTGCTCGCCCAGTTTGCCCTCGACAGTGATTGGCCGGCCCAGCTTGCCAACATCCGCGACGCGGTGACCTTTTTCCAGGATGAGTACAGGCGCGACCCGGCGTTTGCGACACGCGTTGACGAGGCGGTGCGCCGCATTCTGGCCGTCAAGCTCGGGCTCTACCCCGAGTTTACGCTGGAGGCGGTGGAAGTGTACCCCGACGCCGCGCTCCAGGTGTGCGGGCTGGGCGGCCAAGTGACACAGCGCGTCGCCACCCAGGCCCTGACGCTCATCTATCCCGATCCGAACGCCGTGCCCCCGGCGCCGCGCCGGGGCGAAAAGATCGTGATCTTTACCGACGCCCGGTCGGTGCGCGAGTGCTTTACAGCCGACTGTCAGCCCTTCTCGCCACTCACAAGCACAGCCGTAGAGGAAGCGATCCTGAGCAGCTTTGGGCCCGATGGCACAGGACAGGTGGATTCTGGCGACATCGCCAGTGTGTCCTTTGGCCAGCTCAAGGCATTTCTCAATGGCGAAGCGGTCGAAACGGACATGGCCACGCTAGTTGATCAGGCAGATTGGATCATTCTGGCCCAGCAGGACCTGAACCCTGTCAAGGGGCCAAACTCGGACGCAGGCAAGCTCTTTCTGAGCAGCCCGCTGGGCACCGCCTCCGACGCCCGGCTGGTCGTGCTTGCCTTCAACGCACCCTACTATCTCGACACCACAGAGATCAGCAAGCTCGATCTCTACCTGGGCGCATATGCCAAGACCGATGCCTTTGTTCAGGTAGCGGTGCGCGCCCTCTTTGGCGAGGTGGTGCCAGCAGGTGCCTCGCCTGTGGACGTGGTGGGCATCAACTACGACCTGGAGCGGCAGCTGGCGCCCGATCCGCAGCAGGTCATCCCCCTGGTGCGTGTCGAGCCGGCAGGCGGCGGCCCCATCTCGCCGCCCGTCGAGGTGAAACTCCTGGCGGGCCCTGTCCTCGACCGGAATGGCCACCCCGTGCCCGATGGCACAGACGTGATCCTGACCGCGATCTATGACGACGGAAGCTACCTGGCCCCTGTTTCGACGGCGACGAAAAACGGCATGGCCGAGGGGACCGTGACCCTGTCGCGCCCGGGACGTGTCGAGTTCAGGGCCGCGAGCGGCGACGCCAGCGAGTCCCAGGTCGCCAGCGTCACACTCCTGGCCCCCGCCACGCTGCCCCCCGATACCCCCTCTCCCACGCCCCAGGCACCGGTGCAGCCGACGGCCACACCGCCCCCGGCAGAGACAGAAGCTGTGGCCTCGCCATCCCCCACGCCCAACCCCGGAGAGACAGAACCGGCGCCGCTCGCCACGCCTGACGACCCGCCGCCGGCTGACGGCATCGACCTGCTGCTGGCGGCGAGCGCGGCGGCCATAGTCGGAGGCGCGAGCGGCCGCCGCCTGACGCGCCTGGGTGCTCGTCGCCGGGTCGTCATTCGGATGCTGCTCCTGGTGGTTTTGGGTGCCACCCTCGCCTACCTGCTCTACACGCTCGACGTCGTCCGTATTGAGCGCTGGGGAGTGGTGCCAGGGACTGTGCTGCGCGAAGCAGCCTGGATCGGCCGCGTGGCACTGATCGCCCTGGTGCTCGTGGGGGCTTGGCTGCCGGTGCCTCTGTTCAGGAGCGCAGCACGATGACGGCGCACAGCCGGCTGCTCGACCGTGGAATCGCTGCCGCGCAGGCGGGTGATCGGAGCCTGGCGCGCGAGCTGCTGGCGCGCGCTGTGCGCCACCATCCTGATTCAGAGGCGGCGTGGCTGTGGCTCAGCTCGACCCTCGACACACCGCAGGGCCGTGCCTATTGCCTGAAGCGCGTCCTGGCGCTCAACCCTTCAAATGACACGGCGCGCATCGGCCTGGAGACGCTGCAACACGCCCGCCCGGCACCGGTGCTGATTGTTACCCACGCCCGTGACCCGGAACACCCTGCGCCTGCCCCCTCCCGCACCGCCCGACCCCCGGTCGTGCCTCTTTTCCATCGTCCAGGCTTCTGGCGCAGCGCGGTCACCATTCTGGCCGTAATTGCCCTCGCCCTGGTCGGCCTGGTCTTGTATGCCCTCCTTGGGACGCAGAAGAGCAGCGGGGATCAGGTGCTTGCCGCTGCGTTGGTCCCCCCCGCGCCACGTGGCACGCTACGTCCTACCTTCACCGCCACTCCGACCGCCACCCCACTGCCCACCGACACGCCCACCCCTACCCACACGCCGACCGCCACCCCGCTGCCCACCGATACGCCGACCTCGACGCCGTCGCCTACAGGGACGCCGACCCCGCGTCCACGGCGCGCGCTGCCCACCGATACGCCTCTGCCCACCCCGCGCCCCACACTCCCGCCGCGCACCATCGACCCGCGGCTTGCCGGCCTGGGTGTGTACGTTGCGCCTGTCGGGACAGGCGAGGGGCAGCTCCATTGGCGCCTGGTCGAGGCGCGTTGGGCCAACGAGCAAGAATCGGCCGGCAAGCACAGCCTCTTTGTCGAGGTGCTCGACCTGCAAGGGCGGCGTGCCGTCGGGCAGACAGTGCTCGTCCAGTGGGCAGGCGGCGTGGCCCCTCTTCCTGTCAAGGGCGACGCGCCACCGGGCTGTGGCGTCGACTTTGGCATGTACAATACCCTCGGCTCCTATTGGGTGAGCGTCGGCGGGTTGCCCAGCGACCGTATCACCGGCCTCGGCCTGGGCACCCAGGAATCCCCCCATCACACCATCCACACCAGCTTCTACCTGACGTTCCGTCTCGCCTATCGGTAGCGTGTCACCGGCATGAACAGTCAGCACACCCCCTGTTTCATTCTCACCGCGCGGCGTGATGCCTGCTACAGACCCGAGCGCGGCCAGCGCCTACAATCAGGCTGATGGCACCCCACACACGACCTGATTTCGACGCCATCGTCGTCGGCGCCGGAGCCGGCGGCGCAGCGGCTGCCTATCACCTGGTCCAGGCCGGCCTCGACACACTCGTGATCGAGAGAGCCCGCCTGCCACGCTACAAGGCATGTGGCGGGGCCATTCCTCGCCCCGCCCTGGAGAGTTTTCCCTTTGATTTCGAGCCGGTGGTCGAAGCCGAGCCGGCCGCGGCGCGGTTCACCTTTCCTGGGCTGCCCTCTGCGAACATCCCCTTGCCCGAGCGCCCTGTAGTCATGGTCATGCGCTCCAAGTTCGATGCCTTCCTGCTCGCCAGGTCGGGTGCCCAAGTGATCGATGGCACGCCGGTGCAGCGTGTGGTGGAGGAGCCGGAGCAGGTGCGGGTCGAGGTGGGCGAACGTGTCTTGACTGCGCGCTATCTGGTAGCGGCCGATGGGGCTGCGTCGCGCATAGCACGCCAACTGGGCCTGCGCCAGGGCCGGCGTATGGGGAGCACGCTGGAGGTCGAGGTTCCGCTGCCGGCCCGCGGTCGCCTGCGCGAGGAGTATGGCCGGTGTGCCCTCTTTGCTTTCGGCACCGTCCCCTGGGGGTACGCCTGGTCCTTCCCCAAAGGCGATCACCTGTCGATCGGCATCGCCCGCCTTCGCCCCGGCCGGGCCAACCTGCGCCAGGCACTCGCGCGATACGTGGAGCGTTTGGGGGTACGCCTCGACGGGGCACAGGTGCACGGTCACGCGCTGCCCTGCTTTCGTGTGCGCCCGTGGCCCTTCTGGCGCGGACGGCCGTTGGAACAGCTTACCACCCGTCGCTGTGTGCTGGTGGGCGACGCCGCGGGCCTAGTCGATCCACTGATCGGCGAGGGCATCCGCTATGCCCTTGCCAGTGGGCACATCGCCGCCTGTGCCATTGGCGACGACGATCTCTCCGGGTACGAAAAGGCGCTCTGGGCAGGAGTTGGCCACAACCTGGCAACAGCGGCACTCACTGCCGGTACATTCTACCAGGCACCCATCCTCTGCTACCTCCTGGGTATTTGCAACCCGGTGGCTGCGCGTGCCATGATCGACGTCGTGTCGGGGCACAGCCGCTACGTCGGCCTGGCCCGGCGTCTCATCCTCTCCACCCTCCTTTGGCCGGTGGATCTGGTAGCATCAAGCAGCAAGGGGAGTAGAATCTCTTATCTCGATCATTTCGACAGGAGCAAAACATGATCCAAGTAAGGAACTTTCAACAAGTAAAAGCCCGTCCCGCCGCAGAGGGTGTGACGATGCGGATGGCCATTGGGCCGGACGACGGGGCGCCCTTCTTCAATATGCGTGTATTCGAAGTGCAGCCGGGACGCGCGACGCCGCATCACGACCACTGGTGGGAGCACGAGGTGTTTGTGCTTGCCGGCCGGGGCGTGGTGCGCACCGGCGAAGGGGACGTGCCCCTCGAGCAGGGCAGCACCGTGTTCGTTCCTGGCGGCGAGATGCACCAGTTTGTCAACCAGGGCGACGAGGTACTCCGCTTTATCTGCGTGGTGCCGCAGGAGTGGTTGCAGGGCTATCAGCAGGGCGCGCCGGCACGGGGCGACGCGTGATTGGCCTGCTCACCGGACAGGTGGGAGTGGGCAAGACCACGGTCGCCGAGCGGGTGGTTGGCCTGGCGCGCCGCAATGGGCTGGCCTGTGGTGGCGTCCTGGCGCCTGCTCTCAAGAATGCATGTGGTCAAAAAGTGGGCACCTGGGGGATCGACCTCGCCACCGGCGAGCGCCGGCTGCTGGCGCGTACCGATCGCGACCTGGGGGGGCCGGCGGTTGGCCCCTATTCGTTCGACGCCGCCGCGATCGCCTGGGTAGTGGACACGATCGAGCTTGCCCTCGGCGGGAGTGACCTGGTCTTTGTCGACGAGATCGGCAAGCTGGAGCTGTGGCGCGGCCAAGGGCTGGCGCCACTGCTGCCGCTGCTCCAGGCAGGCAAGGTGGAGCGGGCGCTGGTGATCGTGCGTGAGGGCCTGCTGGGCGAGCTGCAAGTGCGGCTCGCCGGCGTGGAGACAGCCATATTCGGAGTGACAGAGGCCAACCGTGACGAAATGCCGGCGCGCGTGCTGGCTGCATTAAGCGGATAGTGTGAGGCTGGTTGTGCCATGGACGCATGCACTGCGGATCAACTCGGTGCCGAGTGCGCACATCTGATCGGCGCTGGACGGCTGGACGAGGCCGAGGCGCGGCTGGCACCTGTGCTTGCCGCGCGCACGCCATTTCGCTACCTCGATCGCATTGGGAGCGCGGTTGGCGTCGGGCCGCGTGCACCGGTGGATGCGTTCCTCGATCGGATCGCGGCCGGTGCTGCCGAGGGTGGATGGCCCATTATCGGCAGCGCGCTGGGGCAGCGGCTGGAAAGCGACCTGCCAGGCGCCTTGCGCCGCTGCCGTCATTTCATCTCAGTCGCCAACGTGTGGTACGGTGCTGATATCCTCGGCGAGCGAGTGCCAGGTCCCGCGCTCGTCCATCGTTTTGACGAGGTGCTCCCACTGCTCCGGCCATGGTGCGTGGACGCAGATGGTTGGGTGCGACGCTCTACGGGTGTAGCAGTTCATTTCTGGGCCAAACGCTCGCGCGGTGCGCCAGAGCTGGCAGATCGCGCCCAAGCCCTGCTTGACCTCCTCGATCCGATGTTTGAAGAGCGAGAGATCGACGCCGTCAAGGGGATTGGCTGGGGGCTCAAGACGCTGGGCCGATACTACCCCGACCTGGTCTCCGCCTGGCTGCACGAACAGGTGTCGGTGTACCGTCGCCCGCACCGCGCCATCTTGGTGCGCAAAGCAGTTACCTATTTGTAGTGGCGCACGACGATCGGCAGATAGACCAGATGCCGGATCGCTGCCTCACCGCGTACAGCATACTTGAGCACATCGACGGTGCTCAACGCCCAATAGGCGACGTGCGGTCGCCCGCCACTGCCCAGGGCCAGCGACACATCTTCAAACCTCTCGGGCGAAGAGGTGCTGTCAACCGTTTCCAGGTGCCAGTCGAACCCTGCCGAATACGCATAGAGCAGAACCGGCTGTGAATTAATCCAGCCCGTATAAACGATGTGTGGGTCGTCCGTTGTATCCAGCGCGAGCGAAGAGAAGCGACCGATCGCAAACGTATCATCAACCGTGGACGTGTGCCACGTCATGCCATCGTGATAGGTGTAAAACATGTACAGGTCACTGTAGCTGATGTGCGGCCGGTCCTGAGAGTCGAGCTCGATGTCGCACTCTTGCCCATTGTAGAATACATCTGCATCGACGGTGTCGAACAGCCAGGTGGAGCCAGGTCGATAGGTGTAGACCAGAGCCTCGACGTCCGCATCGTAGTAGCAGAGGTGCGGCTGCCCACCTGAGTCGAGGGCCAGGGCAAGGGAGACGAATTGGCTATTTGAGGTCATGGTATCGATCACTTCGTAGTGCCACGTGGAGCTGTCGTTCCACGCGTATTGGACCAACCCATGGTCGTAGTCAAAGTATGCGATGTGTGGCAGACCGTTTGAATCCAGGGCGAGGGAGGTCTGCCCCGCGGTGGAGTACGTGTCACCCACCATTTCTGTCTGCCACACGGTTGTTGCATGCGAAGCGTACATCAGGGTTTCGCTGTAAGCCGAATAGTAGCTGATATTTGCGTTATCTGCCGCATCGAGCTGCAGTGACGGGTACCAGCCTGTGTTGCCTGGCTGAGCCTCCACCGTTTCCAGGTTCCAGACGCCGGCGTCGTGCCAGGCATAACCCAAGTCGCCGTATGCGTGATAGGCGATGCGCGGGTTACCCACCTGGTCGATGGCGAGAGATAGGTATCCCGCGGCGTCGGGATCCACAACCTCTACTTCCCACGGCGGTGCGACCGCGGCGCGCGCCGGCAAAAGGAGGATTGCAAGAATCAAGATGGAGAACAGCAGGACGACGGCATACGATTTAATCATCGCTTCCTCCTCAACTTGCGCCCATGAGCGTAGAGAGGCGCTCCACCAACTGTGTATAGAACTGCAGATTGTGCATCGTCGCCAGCCGCAGCCCGAGTGGGTCGTCGACGTCGAACAGGTGGTGCACGTATGATAGCGAATAGCGCCGACACGCCACGCAGTCGCATGCCTCCGAGATCGGTCCATGGTCACGCTTGTGCTTGTCGTCGCGCAGGTACACAAAGCGATAAAACCGGTCGCTGCCTAGATCAGCATGGGCAGGATCGTCGGCATTCCACACATACAGCCGGGCATGCCGTGCATCGCGCGTGGGCAGCACACAGTCGAAAATGCGCCAGCCCATCTTGTAGCAGCGCACCACGTGCTCGGGGCTGCCGACGCCGAGTGCCCAGCGGGGTAGAGCGTCAGGTGTGAGTGAGGCGGTATAGGCCAGGATGTCGGCTACCAGATCTCCCTCAGGTGTCAGCGGCCAGCCGCCAAATCCAAAGCCGTCGAATCCCATCGGCAGCAGCGCCTCGGCACAGCGGCGGCGGAGATCGCGATCGTAGCCACCCTGGATCACGCCCAAGAGGAGGGGACGCGCATCTCCCTCTTGGGCGCGCACCGCTGCCCACCTGTCAAACTCTTCCTTGCAGCGCGCCGCCCACTCGATCGTGCGCTCCACAGCGGCCTCGACCTGCTCGCACGATGCGTCGGGGCTGGGGCAGTCGTCGAGGCAGACGACCAGGTCACTGCCCAGGTCAAACTGCAGGCGGATGCTGCGCTCTGGCGTAAACAGCACTTTTTTTCGTCCCCCATCCACGTCCGTAAAGTGGATGCCTCGTTTGGTGATGGTCCCGTACCTGGGGTTCTCACGTATCATGGACATGAGCTGAAAGCCGCCCGAGTCGGATGCAACAGGATGCGGCCAGCCCATAAAGGAGTGGATGCCGCCGGCGCTCTTGATCAGCCCTACACCAGGCCGGCTCGACAGGTGAAACACATTGACGACGAGGCCGCGCACGCCGCACGCCTCCAGGTCCTCACTGCCCACCGTGCGTACCACGGCGCGCGTCGCGTCCGGCAAAAAGACAGGCAGGTGAAGCGGCCCGTGACCCGTATCGACGCTTTGCATCACCGCCTGCGGCTCCCCAGTCATGAGCTCTCTTCCTCTTCTCTCGGTGGGCCGATGACGAGCGTGTACTCGCCGCGCGGCCCTTCTTTCTCAAACAAAGCCAGCAGATCGGCCGCCGTGCCGCGCCGCACCTCTTCATACATCTTGGTCAGTTCGCCGGCGGCGGCGACCGGGCGACTGCCGAGCACGTGCGCCACATCCTCCAGCGCGGCGATCAGGCGGTGCGGTGACTCGTACGCGACCAGCGTACAAGGGGAGTCGGCTACCAAAGCCAGTAGCTCGCGCCGGGCACCGCGCTTGCGCGGCAAAAAGCCGAGAAAGAGAAACCGCTCCGCCGGCAGTCCTGACACCGCCAGCGCCGTCGACATGGCCGTGGGCCCCGGCACAGGCACGATGGGTAACCCCTCGTCCAGAACCGCCTGGATCAACTCATAGCCCGGGTCGGCCAGTCCGGGCATCCCCGCCTCTGATACCAGCGCGACGTCGCCCGCGTGCAGCGCTGCCACGACCGCGCCCGTGCGCGCCGCCTTTTTTCGATCGTATGCGTCGGTAAAGCGCATCATGGGCGTTTCGATCTCGTAGCGCGCCAGCAGGCGCTGGGTGCGGGGTGGATTCTCGGACGCGATCAGGTTTACCTGGCGCAGCACACGCAGCGCGCGCGGGCTAATGTCCTCCAGGTGGCCGATCGGCGTACCGACGACAAAGAGGGTTCCCACCTATGAGAACCCGGGCAGAGGGACTGCATCCCGACGGATGTTGCGATATAGAGCAGTGTTCAAGCGCTGTGCTTCTCGGTAGTGCGAAACGCTCCACACTCTTGGAGACAGATCCACGCCATATTCCAGGCAGATGTCGGCAGCCAGGTACCGTACTTGCTTGTGTACTCGCCAATCTTCGCTTCGAGTGACGACCAGCACATCCAGATCTGAGTCCTGCCGGCTTTCTCCTCGGGCGCATGAGCCAAAAAGCAGTACCGACGGAACTCCTCCGTCGAACTGCTCCTTGAGCCGCCGGGCGAACTCTGCTAACGCCTCGCGTTCTCGCACGGTCAAGTGATCCAGGTTACGCCTCACCATTACAACAATCCTTCTTCGTCAAGATATCTTGTCACTCGCTCCACAAAGCGTTCCGCATCAAGCAAGACATCTTGTGCCAGATCTTGATCCAAAACCGGATTGACGTCATAGTCACTGTCGAGTCGCAGGTTGAACGCATTTACGAGCATGCGCCCATATTCAGGTTCGAGTGTCCCGGGCTTGACGAAATGTTCACCGACAGCCGAATGCACACCTGAATGTTTGCTGCGCGAGATTCCCTTGCTATGCAGAAGCGCTGTTGCGGCGTAGAACATCGCATAGTATGCTCGCGAGATTACGATATCATGGTGATGCAGACGCAGGTTGTCTCTACTTTGTGCAAGGACGGTGCGAGCGCGATCAAGGTACAGCGAGATCTCGGTTTGTGAAGCCATATCAGCCTCCTGTTGCTATTGTATCGCACAAAGACTGGAATTGCAAGCGCCTGATTCAGCTACCGGTCGTCAATTGGCTCCCAATGTCGTGATCTTGTCACAAAGACCAATTCCGACTCAAAGACTAGGCGCTTCACTGTCCAATTTCTCGCCTCTGCCCAGCCATTGAACTGCTGCCCATACTGCTCGATCATCCCCTTCTCTCTCCCGCCCAGGCTCTGCACGGCATAGCTGACGACGACGTGTGGAGTGTGGAACTGCTCGACGAGGCGCAGGGTAGCTCCCCCCTCCTGGCGCTCCAGCGTCGGGCTCATTTTGAGCAGGAGCGCCACGTCGACGCGATCCTGTGGTGGCGCGACGAGGGCATCCTGACAGCGCGCCAGCGGCGCCAGGCCGGCGATGACCAGGCAGCGGTTGACAAAGTCGATCCGCTCGCAGTCGACATCGAGGGCGACGTAGCGGGCGCCTGGCGGCAGCCCCATCCACGGCAGCGCCAACGGGTTGAGGCCGCAGCCCACGTCGAGAACCGACGCTGGCGTGCCCGTGATCTCCCAGATGGCCGGGTAGAATACGTCCAGCAGTGACAAGCGCTCACGGGTAGAAGTGTGATGCACCAATACGTCACGGCAGGCACGCCGCACGGCGTCATCATCCCCCGACCTGTAGGCAGCCTGGAGGGCGTCGAGCGCAGTCTCATAGTCCAGGTTGCTCTCGAACGCGCCATACACCTGGTGCAGGCGGCGCTTGGTGACCTTGACGGTTTCTTTTAGGCTGTCTCGAGAGCCGAGCTCTTCGGCCGCGATGCGCGCCACGGTCTCGGTGCACACCGTGCGATACTTTTTCGAGGCGAGCACAGCCGACACGACGTGGTCGATCTGTGCACCGGGGTCCGCTCGATCCTGCTTGGCCTTCAGTCTTTTACCTCACTGGCGGCGGGTTGGATAATTGGGCGCTTCTTTGGTGACGATCACACCGTGGGGGTGGCTCTCGATCAGGCCCGCGTGGGTAATGCGCACGAAACGCGCCTTCTCGCGTAGCTCTGCCAGGTTCGCGGCGCCCACATAGCCCATGCCCGCCCGCAGGCCGCCCATGAGCTGAAAGACGTACTCGGCCAGCGACCCCTTGTAAGGCACCTGCCCTTCGATCCCCTCGGGCACGTGCTTGCCATCGCCCTGGCCGGTGCCGTAGCGGTCGCGCGCGAGCCCCTTCATGGCGCCGATAGAGCCCATGCCCCGGTACTCTTTAAAGTGCCGTCCCTCATAGATCACCAGCTCCCCTGGCGACTCTTCCAGCCCGGCGAGCAGGCTGCCGAGCATCACCGCGTCGGCGCCAGCAGCCAGTGCCTTGGTGATATCGCCCGAGTACTTGACGCCGCCGTCGGCAATCACCGTCACACCCCGGCTGTGCGCTTCCTCGGCACACACCTGGATCGCCGTCACCTGCGGCATGCCGGCCCCCGTCACCACGCGCGTGGTGCAGATAGAGCCCGCGCCCACGCCCACCTTTACCACGTCGGCCCCGGCGGCGATCAGATCGCGCGTCCCCTCGGCCGTCACCACGTTGCCCCCCACCAGCACCAGGCTGGGGTAGCGTGCCTTGATCTGTGCCATCGTGCCCAGCACGCCCGCAGTATGGCCATGTGCCGTGTCGACGACGGCCAGGTCGAGCCCCTTCTCCACCAGTACCTCCAACCTGGCGAGGGCCGCGTCACCTACGCCCACGGCCGCGGCACACAGCAGCCGGCCCCGGGCATCGGTGGCGCGTAGCGGATAGTCGCGCTTGTTCTGAATATCCTTGACCGTGATCAGTCCTTTGAGCACGCCCTCGTCGTCCACCAGCGGCAGCTTTTCGATCCGGTGCTGCTGCAAGATCTCGACGGCGTCGTCGAGCGTCGTGCCCACCGGTGCCGTCACCAGCTTGTCCGCAGGCGTCATCAACCGCTGCACGGGCATGCTCATATCGGTGACAAAGCGCACATCGCGGTTGGTGAGGATGCCTACGATGCGGTGTCCATTCTCAGTGATCGGCACGCCCGAGATGTGGTACTTGCTCATGATCGCTTCGGCATCGGCCACCGTGGCATCGGGCGGCAGTGTGATCGGGTCGACGATCATGCCCGACTCGCTGCGCTTGACCTTGTCGACCTCTTCCGCCTGTTCTGCCGCCGACAAGTTGCGGTGGAGCACGCCGACGCCCCCCTCGCGCGCCAGCGCGATGGCGAGCCGTGCCTCTGTCACCGTGTCCATGGCAGCCGACAGCACCGGGATGTTCAATCGCATGCCGGGGGTCAGATCGACACTCAGGTTGACGTCATTCGGCAGCACCTCTGACCGGCCTGGTACGAGCAGCACATCATCAAAGGTCAGGGCTTCTTCCTGGTAACGATCGTTCGTCATATTCTGCTCCACCACTTCGCTCTTGGGTATTAGATATTGGATGTGTCTACATCCAATATCTAATACCCAATCTCCGAATCAATACAAGAACATCGGTTTGCCCAGCATATCCGCGATCTTGGGCCGGTACTGCTCCACATCGTACATCTCGTCGACGTCGACCCGCTTTTCGCCCGAAATGACGCGCTTGAGCGGCACGTGGGTATAGACGCCGTCGCGCAGGGCAACCATGCGCCCCGACCGTCCCTGGGCCACCAGGTCCATGGCCAACAAGCCATAGCTGACTGCCACCATCCTGTCGAGCGAATCGGGCGCACCGCTGCGCATCAGGTAGCCGAGCTGCTGGTAGATAATGTTCTCGCCCGTGATCTTTTTGAGCTTTTCGCCCACGACTGCGCCAATGCCGCCCAGCTTCTTATGGCCGTAGGCATCCTCGTCGCCGGCGTAATGGATCAGGGCGCCCTCGATCTCACGCGCCCCTTCCGAGATCGTCATGATCGCATAGTCACTCGGGTTGTTATACTTGTCCTGGACGAGGAGCAGAGCCAGCTTTTGGATGTCAAACGGCACCTCGGAGATGAGCGCTCTGTCGACGTCGGCCAGGTAGGCGGAAATGAGCGACGTTTCGCCCGAGTTGCGGCCAAAGAGTTCGACCACGGCGATGCGCTCGTGCGAGCCACTCGGCGTGCGCAGGGCAGTGATAAACTCGACACTGCGCGTGACCGCCGTCGAAAAGCCGATGCAATAGTCGGTGCCATACACGTCATTGTCCATCGTCTTGGGAATGGCGACGACGGGGAATCCCTCTTCGTGCAGTCGCGCGGCATACGACAGGGTGTCGTCGCCGCCGATGGTCACCAGGGCATCCATCTCCAAAAAGTCGAGCACCTGGAGCACGTGCGGCGTAAAGTCATAGATCGCCTTGGCTCCCTCTCCCTCGACCAACCGCCCGCCTTCGGGCAAAAAGTCAGGCACATCCGCCGTCTTGACGCGCTGCGGATTGGTGCGCGATGTGTGTAGAAAGGTGCCACCTGTGCGGTCGATGGTGCGCACCGTGTTGCGCGTCAGGGGCATAAACAGGTTCTTGCGCGCCTGAGGACTGTCCACGTTGCAGTATAAAAGCCCGCCCCAGCCCCGGCGGATGCCCACCACTTCCCAGCCATGGTCGATCGCCGACTCGACGACCGCCTTGATTGCAGGGTTGAGGCCGGGGACATCACCCCCGCCCGTCAGAACACCCAGCTTTTTTGTCGCAGCCATAACCATTCCTCCCACTTGCTATTCGTTCTTCCCCTACAGCGGGGAATTGATTTTCACGCCAGTATAACACACATTGTAGCTTCGTGCCAAGTGCAACGCACGAGCACGACTTTCCGGATCAGGCGCGGGCGTCGCGGATGCCTTGCGCCACATACAGGATGGCGCCGACGAGGGCATTGGCCCAGTTAGTGAGCAGGTAGGCGGCAGCAAGTGCGCTGGCCTGCACCTCGCCCACGCCGGCCTGGACGAACAGCACGACGGTTCCGCCCTCCCGCACGCCGAGTCCGCCGACGGATGGGAGCAGGAGCAGGGCCGAAATGATGGGCACGAGCAGGAAATAGTACCACGGCGCCAGGTCGATGCCGACGGCACAGCCCAGCAGGTAGTAGCCGAGGATGAGGATCAGATTCCAGACAACCGAGGCGGCCATGGCGCGCAGCAGTGGGCCGGTGCCGTACAGGTGAAGTGATTCGTACAACTCGCGCACGATCTTGACGCGGCCCGCCAGGCGGTTGAGCCCCAGCCGGCGCCCCCAACGCTCGATCCACGTCCGCTGTAAAATCAGTCCCACTGCTACCACGCTCGCGACAAACACGGTGGCGATCAGCACTTCTAGCCTCAGCTCGATCATGCCGGCGCCGGCAACCAGCGCCACCAGGGCCATGGCAAACAGCACAAAGAGGCCGAGAAAGCGGTCGACCAGCACCGAGCTGATGGCCGCCGCGGCCCTGTGATCATCACGCGACAGCTCGTACATCTTGACCGCATCGCCGCCCACGCCTGTCGGCAGGAACTGGGTAAAGAAGGCCCCCACAAAATAGAGCGACACCAACCGCCACCAGCTCACGCGTACGCCGAGCGCCCACACCAATACGCCCCAGCGGTAGGCGCGCACGAACGACCCCGCCAGGAACAGGCCCAGCGCCGCCAGGAAGGGCAACCACTCCATCTGCCCCAGCTCGCGCACTACCGCCGCCAGGTCTACCCTGCTCACCAGCAGGGCGAGCACCCCAAGGCTGATCACCACCTTGAGCACATTGAGCCACCGGTTTCGGGTCTTGGGTGTCATGCTCTAATACCTAATATCTACTATCCAATACCCAATACCAGATATTAGGTACTAGATATCGTGGCCCGCTCGTAAGCAGACAGGAGCTGCCGGGCCGTGTGCTGCCACGAAAAGTGCTCGAGGACACGCTTGCGCAGTTGGGCGCCCAGATGGCGGGCAGCGTCGGGGTCTTCCAGCAGGCCGGCAATCGCACTTGCCAGGCCGGGCACATCGCCGCGATCTGCATACACCCCCAGGTCGCCCAGGATCTCACGGCTGGGTGGCGTGTCAAACGCCACCGTAGGCAGCGCGCACGCCATATAATTATAGAGCTTGCCGTTCGACTCGGTCTGCGACAGCTTGGGGCCAACGGCCACCTCGCCCAGAGCCAGGTAGCGCGCCGCCGCGTCATAATCGATGCGCCCCGGAATGGCGACGTGGTCGGCGATGCCCATCGTTTCGGCCAGGGCGCGATAGTGCTCCACGTTCGGGTAGCCCATCAAGAGCAAGTACGCCTCAGGCACACGCCTGCGCACGTGCGGCACCGCCTCCAATAGGTGATCGACACCCTGATAGCTGCTCAGGTGCCCGAGATAGACCACGGCGCGGCGACCGGCGGGCACCAGGTATGCCAGGTCGTCGGGTGCCGGGACAGGTTGAAAGGCGTCGACGTCCACCCCGTCGAGCGCGAGCACGACGTCGCGCACCCCAAAGCGCCCCCGCAGCTCGTCGGCCACGTCGCCACACGAAGCGACGGCGACGTGCGGCAGGCGGTCGATCCAGCCCTCGTTGCACGCGATCAGCCTGTACAGCCAGCCGCTGCCGGAAATAAAACGGTGTTCCTTCATCTCGCCCGACAGGCTGCCCTGAAAGTCGCCTACCACCGGCACACGCCGGCGGCCGAACGACGCCGCCGCTAGCAGGCGGCCCACCGCCCATCCGATGGCAGCCCCCTCGTGCAGGTGCCCGTGAAGGACATCAGGCCTGAAACGCCAGGCCACGGCGAACGTTTTGCAGAGAAGCAACACGTCGATGTACAGCTTGTGCCACGACGGCCCCGCCGAGAGCTTGTTGTACCACGGGATGCGCGGCGTGCGATGTGCCGTCACGCCCGGCCTGTCGCTGCCCAGGTGATAGGTCACCACCTCGACAGTACATCCGAGCGCCTGCAGCGCGCGCGCCTCCTCGTAGATGCGCACGTGGCAGCCCCTGTCGGCAAAAAAGGGGGTGGGCGCGACCATCAGGATGCGAGGAGCGGGGTTTTCGATTTTCGATTTTCGATTTTCGATTTTCGATCGGGTCATTCGCGGGCTGGTCTTGGCGCCGGGCGCCTGACTGGCTTCTCCTCTGTCCCGTGCCCTTCGTCCACAGGGTAATCGCGCTCTTCGCGCACGGTGTAGATTCGCTTTCCCTGGCTCTCGTAATAAGTGCGTATTACCAGCTCGGCGAGTAGGCCTGAGGTGACAAGCTGAACGCCGAGCATCGTCAGCAGGAGGCCAAGCAGCGTCAAGGGCCGGTCGGCGATCGCCTGCTGCAGGACAAGGCGAACGACGGCCAGGTAACCAAGCGTTACCATACCGACGACAAAAGAGAGCAGGCCGAGCAGGCCAAAGATGTGGATGGGTCGCGTGGAAAAGCTCATCAAGAAACGCACCGCCAGGATGTCGAGAACGACGCGCACCGTACGCGACAGGCCATACTTGGCTTTGCCAAAGCGGCGCGGGTGGTGGCTGACCGGAATCTCGGTGACGCGCGCGCCGACAGCATGGGCCAACGCCGGGATAAAGCGGTGCAGGTCGCCATAGAGCTGGACATCCGCGAGCACCTCGCGGCGGTACGCCTTGAGCGAACAGCCATAGTCGTGAATCCGCACCCCCGTCGTCCAGCCGATCAGGCGGTTGGCGAGGATCGAAGGCAGTCGCCTGTCGAGAAAGCGATCTTGGCGGTTCACACGCCAGCCACTCACCACGTCGTACCCTTCTGCCATCTTGTCCATCAAGGTGGCAATGTCGGCCGGGTCGTTCTGCAGATCGGCGTCGATGGTCACCACCACATCCCCGCGTGCTCGATCGAACCCGGCGGAAAAGGCCGCCGTCTGGCCATAGTTGCGCCGGAAGCGCACGATGCATAATCGCGGGTCGGTTTCTTGCAGCGCGCACATCACCTCAAAGCTGTGGTCCGTGCTGCCGTCGTCTACGATAATGATCTCGTACTCGTAGCCACTCGCCGACAATGCGTCAGTGATCTGCCGGTGCAGGTGCGGCAGGCTTTCCTCTTCATTCAGAACCGGAACTACAACCGATAGATCCAACCATCTACTCCGTCGCCATATTTCTCCAACCCCGGCCTTCTCGCGCCACCCGGCCGCTCACGTGCAACGCGGCAGAACCTCCAGCGCGCCGCGCCATTATAACACCAGCGCCGGGGGGTGTCAACCATTGCCCAGCCGCGCGTTCCCTGGTATAATGCGCGCATGGTACACAACAGTCTGTGGCGCCCCGTGCGCCTCGTCATCCTGTTCGCCCTGGCTCTGCTCGCCGGCGCGCCCATCCGGCCGCTCGTGACACTCGGGCCCCAGCAACAGGTGCATACAGTCAATTCCAAGATGGGCTTGCACACGCGCCTCACCGATGAGGTGGAGCCGTGGAAGATCAAGCGCACACTCGAGATGGTGCGCGAGATGGGCGCACCGTGGGTCGTCGAGTACTTTCCCTGGGCTTATTCCGAGCCAACACCGGGCGCCTACGACTGGGGCCATGCTGACCTGGTGGTGGATCATGCCCGCCGCCAGGGGCTGACGGTCATCGCGCGGCTTGGGTTCGTGCCCGAGTGGGCGCGCCCGGATCCCGAGGTGCAGGCGACGACCTTTACCTACCTCGATGAGGAGCACTACCCGGCGTTCGCAGCGTACGCGGCTGCCTTTGTCGAGCACTTTCAGGGGCGCGTGCAGCACCTCGTCATCTGGAACGAGCCCAACATCAGCCTCGAATGGGGATACCGCCCCGTTGACCCTGTCCACTACACGGCACTACTGCGTACCGTGTATCACGCGGTCAAGGCGGTCGATCCCGGCGTGGTCGTCTTGGGAGGCGCCCTGGCGCCGACACTCGCGCCTGCCGGCGACCCGGAAGGCATGAATGATATCGACTACCTGCGCGGCATGTTGGCAGCAGGGGCTGGCGAGGTGATGGATGGGTTGGCGGTGCACGCCTACGGCTGGCGCCTCCCGCCCGATGCGCCTGCCGACCCGGCCACAATCAACTTTGCACGCACCGAGTTGCTGCGTGAGCTGCTCGTTGCTGCGGGCCACGAGGAAATGCCTGTGTACATCACCGAGGGGGGCTGGAACGACCACCCTCGCTGGACCAAGGCTGTGCTGCCGGTGCAGCGTGCCGCCTTTACCCTGCGTGCCTACCAGAAGGCACTCGACGAGTGGCCCTGGTGCCAGGTCGTCGCGCTGTGGGCCTTTCGCTACCCGCGCCCGGCAAACACCTACCAGGATTACTTTACTTTTGTCACGACAGATTTTGTGCCCAAGCCTGTGTATTACCAAGTGGCGCGCTATGCGCGTGGGGAGAGGCCGTGAGGGGCAAGTGGAACGCTGGCCGGGTGGAAGGTTGGAAAGCAGCCGTACGCTCTGCGGTTCACAGGCTGAACGGCGGGCGCCCGCCTCGTCTACCTCGCCCGTGGGTTGGTTGGGTGGTTGGGTTGGTGCTAGGCCTGGTTGTGCTGTGGCTGGTGCTGAGCCGTGGGATCGAGGGCCAGGATGCGACGTGGGAGCGGGTGGTAGAGACAGGAGTGCTGGTGGTGTGCACCGATCCGAGCTGGCCGCCGTTCGAGTTCGTGGACGAGGCGACCGGCCAGATTGAGGGGTTTGACATCGCGCTGGCCCGGGAAATGGCAGCGCGGCTGGCCCCTGGGGTGCGTGCCCGGATCGTATCGGTTGGCTTTGACGGGCTTTACGACGCACTGCTCGCCGGCCGGTGCGACGCCGTGCTGTCAGCGCTGCCCTATGAACCGCTGCGCACTCAGGATGTAACCTATTCAGTAGCCTATTTCAACGCGGGGATCGTGATCGCCGTCCCACACGGCACCAGAGAAGTAGCCGAGCTCCAAGATCTGGAAGGGCACGTTGTCGGCGTTGAGTGGGGCTTTGTGCCTGAGGGGAATGCGCGCGAGCGCGAATTCCTGCGCACCCTGGGGCCCCGCCGCTACAATACTGCCGGCGATGCGCTGCGCGCGCTCGATGCTGGCGAAGTGGAGGCGGCATTGGTGGACCGTATCAGCGCGCTGGCCTACGCGCGCGAGTGTGGCGGCATCGAGATGGTAGGTGAGCCACTCCACGACCTGAACTATGTCGTGCCCGTCCGCCCCGACAGCTTTCGCCTATTGAGCGAGATCAATCGCGTGCTGCTCGAAATGCGCAAGGACGGGTCACTGGACAGGCTCCTGGACACCTGGTTCTAGAAAAAGGTCCCCGGCTCACTGGCCGGGGACCTTGCGATACACCATTCCAGGCGAGATCTACCGTATCGCCCTCCGGATCAGCACCAAGACACCGGCGATCAAGAGGATGACGAGGAGACCCCAGGCCAGGAGTGCGATCCAGGCCGCAGCAGATTGCTGCCACGGTACATCTTTTACCTCGGCCGTGATCTCTGCGATCTCGTCCCCTGCCGTTTCGGGTGGTGCCGCTCCCGCTTCGGGTGCCTCGCGCAGGGTAGGCGCCTCCAACTCTGCAGCTTCTTCCTCCGGGACTGCGCCGGGCATCGACTGGATGCCCGGTTCTGGCTCAACCGGCGGCGTGCCTGCCGCTTCCGGCACGTCCGACTCGGGCGCCTGGCGTTGAGCGGGGGCCGATAACAGAGCCGCACCCGCTTGCCCGCTGGCCAACACCTGCCCGCGTGCATCGACAAAGGCAAAGGTCGGCTCTCCGCGAATTCCAAGGGCACTGCGCGATACGCGAACCAGCATCCCCGAAAAGGCGCTGCCTCCGGCCGGTGCCGGGCTGACCAGGCGGATGACTACCCTGCTTCCCTGTACCATGATCGACTCGACACGCGCGTCCGTCTGTGCCACCTCTGGTACAAAGAAGGCGCCCAACACATACTCCTGCTGCCAGTTGATAGGCGGATCTGCCGGCGGTGGTTCCTGGCCAAAGTGAGTAGCCCACGCCTGGGCACTGTCGAGTGCCAGAAATGTAGGACGCTGCAAAACAAAACGCGCCGCATTTGTGGGGATCGACTCATAAGGCACTGTGCGCACGCCAGGTCCACCCGCTGCCTGGATATTGAACGTAGCCTGGGCAGCGGCAGGCTGGCCCGCCACGCGTGCGATCACCCGTACCGCATTCGCCGTTTGCCATTCTCGGATGGCCGGCACAACAATCTGTGTCTGAAAGCGCCCGTCTGGCCCTGTTACCGCCTCGCCCAACTTGAAAAAAGTAGACGTGTCCTGTCCAGCCACACCGGCCATAATGTCGACCTGGGCATTCGCGGGCCAGCCCTCGCCCCTGACTCGAATCGTGTCGCCGAGCCTTCCTGCCGGCGGCTGGAGCGTGATCGATGGCTGCCCTGGGGGCACAGTTGGGGTCGGCGAG
Organism: Anaerolineae bacterium; assembly: GCA_016929795.1. Next base: position 1,400 of record JAFGIA010000357.1, on the reverse strand, counting down.
GGTGGCACAGCGGTTGGGGCCACGGTAGATGTAGCTGTCGGTGGAATCACGGTCGTCGTCGGCGTGGCGGTGGGCGGAAGGGCCGTCCGCGTCGGTGTGGCTGTCGCCGTTGCGGGGATCAGAGACCAGGTGAGGCGGACAAGGGCTCCCCCCAGGTGCTCATAGTATTCGAGGCGCACGTCGTGCCCACCGGCCGCCAGGTTGATCGTCGCCTCATCGGTCGTGTAGCCATCCTGCCATCTGTCGATGAGGAGCTGGCCGTCGACCCACAGCCGCGCGCCGTCATCCGATACGACCAGAAAGCGGTAGGTGCCGCCCTGGGACAGTTGCAGCCGGCGCGTCCAGCGCACCGAAAAATCCTCGACCGGCATATCGCTGCGCGGAGAACCGCCACCCCAGTCAAAGTCGATGGCCGGGTCGTTGCGCTCAAAGCGAGGCGTACCGCTCAGGTCACGCACCGGATAATAGCTGCCCTTCCACTCGGGATAGTCGCTGACACGTTCCCAATGGAGGCGCACGCGACCTGGGCCCAGGTGATTGTAGTACTCAAGGCGGATCGACGCCTGGCCCGATAGGTAGAGATTGGCGGCCAACTCGCGGGGTGCCCCATCCTCCCAGGCATCGATCATCAAGTTTCCGTTGACCCACAGGCGCGCACCATCGTCCACCACGAGCTGGAAGCGATAATTGCCCGCCTCAAAGGTCCATGATCTGGACCAGCGCGCCGACCACTTTTCGGCTGGGATCCCTGGAGCGGGTCGCTCCCCGGCACCCAGATCAAAATCCACTACACGATCATTGCGTACCAGATCAGGCTGTCCCTGGAGAGAGGGATTGTCATAATACTCACCACGCCAGTCAGTGATCTGCACCGCTGTGGCCGTGGGGGGCACGCGCGTCGCCGTGGGCGTCGGCGGTACCAGGGTATTCGTCGGGAGCACCGGTGCGGGTGTCGTGGTGGGCGTGGGCGGCACTGCTGTGGCCGTTGGCGGGACGGGTGTGGGTGGCTCTGGCGTAGCAGTCGGCGTGTTGGTGGCGACAACGATGGCCGTTGCTGTCGCGACGAGGGGTGTGGCCGATGGAACCACGAGTGTAGGAGCTATCGAGGTAGCCGTGAGTGTCTCCACCTGCGCTACGGACGTAAAGGTGGGCACCTGCGTCGGCACTTCTGTCGGCGCGGGTGCGCAACCGGCCATCAGCACGAGCGCCAGCAGAACCAGAAACAAGACCTTGGTGACATTTGTGCGTCTCATGTGCAAACTCCAATCGTCGAGATGGATCAGAAACAGTCTAACACCCCTTTGTGAGGAACCACAACGAACAACAACAGCGGCAACTATGCCATTGCATAGCCACTATACCACAAGAGGCGCCCTTTTGCAAGTTATAAGCAAGGCCCT
>JAFGIA010000051.1 GCA_016929795.1 Anaerolineae bacterium | reverse complement strand
TCGTCCGAATGCGACTGGATGATCTTTTCTATGATTGTCTTGGGCATGGTTCTCTCCATTGTAGGGATTCGGAATTGGGGGATTGGGCAATCAGATCTCCCAACCCCCTCACCCTTTACCTGGACTCCAATTCCCGCTCTGCCGGCCCATCGTACGCATGGTTGCTCGGGTCGATGCGGCGCATCGGCCGCTCGCGCGTCTGCTCTTCGTACACCTGGGCAGTAAGGCCGACGGTGCGGCTGATGGCGAAAAAGCCATTGCCCAGCTCTGGCGGGAAGCCCAGCTCGCACAGGACAGCGGCGATGGCCCCGTCGACGTTCATCGGCAAGTCCTTGCCCATGCTCTCAAACATCGCCTGGCGCAGGGCGTGGCCCATCTCGATATACTCGCCCGCCATGCCCGCCTCCTCTGCCAGCTCGAACAGGCGGCGGGTGCGTGGATCGTCGCTATGCACGCGATGGCCATAGCCCGGCACGCGCACCTTGTTGGCACGAAACTCGGCCACCTTTTCGCGGGCCGCAGTCGCGGCGTCGCTCCCCTTCTCGCGCTTGTAGGCGACCACCTCTTGGAGCACATTCATGCACCCCTCGATCGCACCCCCATGGTGGCGATTAATCGTCATAATGCCCGCGGCGATAGCCGTCGTCAGCGGCGCGCCGCCCGACGCGACGGTGCGCGCCGCCAGGGCACTGGGCGGGGTGGCGCCATGGTCCACCGACGACACGAGCATGGCGTCCACGAGCCGGCCAACGGGCCTGGTAGGCAGCTCGCCCTTGAGCACCAGGTACACCATCTCGCCGAACGACACGTTCCCCATCAGCTCGTCGATGCGGTAGCCACGCACGGCCACTTTGTTCGGTTCAATCTTGGTAATCGCGGTTTTCCAGCCTTCTTCAGCCATTCAGTGTCTCCTCATGAATGTCATCTAGCATATTGGAAGGTTGGAAGGTTGACCAACCTTCCAACCTGGCAATCGTTTGCGCCGGTACCGGGCACCGAGGCAGATCATCACATCATCATGAACAAGCTGCGTCCATGAGACGTCGGGCACCAGGGTGCGGCCCCGGGGCGCGGGTGGCAGGCTGCCAGGGCTCGGCATGCCAGCCTGGACATCGGCCACGAGCACCGCCTCCTCGTCCTGCCCGGCGGCAGCCAGCGGCTCGCCGCGGGCGTCATAGATGCACGAGCAGCCCATGAGCACAGAGCGGAGGCGAAAGCCCCGGCCGGCAGTGAGGAATGTGCGCAGCGCGTTCCGAGCACCCACAGTCATCAAAAAAAAGCTGTTGTACGGAATGGGAGAGAGGAACTCGCCACAACGCGCCGCATACACCACAGGCGCCCCCGCGTTCAACGCGTGCCGCCTCTGCGCCTCGCCGAACCAACGCGCGGCTTGGATCCGCCGTCCTGCAAAACTCGGCTCGCACCGCGCCGCCACGCGCCCTGCATGGTCCTCAAGCTGGCCGATGAACGAGGGCGGTGAAGATGGGATGCAGAGCAGATCGACATTACCGCGGTAGGCTCGTGCCAGATCGGCAAAGATCTCGTCCCAACAAATCAGCAGCCCGATGCGCCCCAGGTCGGTATGCGCAACCAGGGGCTGGGTTCCGCGCGCAAAGTAAAAGTTCTCCCAGATGGCGACGTGCATCTTTTGATAGAGCCACTGCCTGCCATCCGGCGCAGCGAGCATCGCGGTGATAAACGCGTCGCCATTCGCGAGTGCCGGAAAGGTGCCCACCAGGTGCACACCCAGCCGCCGCGCCGTCTCTTTGATCCAGGTTCCAGTGCGGCCGTCGAGGGGCTCGGCCAGGTGAAAGTTCTGATCGGTGTACTCATAGCCCGTATTGAACAACTCGGGCAGCACGACGAGCTGCGCGCCCTGGGCCGCCGCGCGCTCGACCAGCACCTCGGCACGGGCCAGGTTCGCTTCCACCTGTCCCACCGGCGCGTCCATCTGCACCGCCGCCACCCTCAGCTCAGGCATCCACTCCTCTTTGTTGCCGTGCCATCTCCAGCTCGGCAAAGCGCCGTGCCGTCTCCTCATAGCCCGGCGCGCTCATGGCGATCGGACGCACCGCCCGCACGCGGGCGATCGCATCTTCGATCTCGATCCCCTCGTAACGCACCAGGTATGCCACGAGGGCCAGCCCCGTGCGGTCCTTGCCCTCGTGGCAGTGGATGACCGTCGCGCGCCCCGCGCTCACTTCCTCGTGGACGCGCGGCAGCACTTCTTCCAGCCCACGAAGCAGCACATCCTGCAGCACGCCGGTCACCGGCAGGATGGGGGGCAGCGGCAGCGAGTGGTGCACCAGCCCCGCGGCCGCCAGATCCTCGCCGTCGGCCTCCCGGTTCAGCGACACCACGCTCCGCACCGCGCCTGCGTGCAGAACCTCGGCACGCCAGGGCGCTGCCACCGGCCCCGGCCGGCCGCCGAGCAGCCCGTCGATCATCCAGAACACGCGCTCCATGCAAATACCCTTGGGAGATTGCTTCGGTCGCTCCCTTCGTAAATAACCCCTGCTCGCCGCGGATCACAATCCGCGGCTCTTCGGGACAGCGCTGGATTGTGATCCAGCGCGAGCGTCCTA
>JAFGIA010000356.1 GCA_016929795.1 Anaerolineae bacterium | reverse complement strand
TTTGTGCATCCAATTCCCTTTCCAGTGCCGGTCGTGTGACGCCGGCTATTGTACTTGAATTGGGTCGAAAGATCAAGGTGGGCGACCGCGTGGAAGCCCAAGTGCGACGCACCTGCCGTTCGAGGTGCGTCGCACTTGGGCTTGGTACCATTTGACAAAGCAGGGAATCGGAATACAATTTAGCCGGCTAACTGTTCACCCGGAACCAGAGAATCGAGCGATGACAGATCGAGCAACAAAGCAGCGTGGAATCGACTCCCTCGCGATGCTGGCGCGGTTCGTGCGGCCCTACTGGCGGCGCGCCGTCGTGTCGCTGATCCTGCTGACCGCCCTCGTGTTTATGGATCTCGCCATCCCGCGCCTGATCCAGCGCATCATCGACCAGGGCATCGCGGCAGGCAGCCAGGAGGTTGTGGTCCAGACCGCGCTCTGGATGCTCGGCATCTCGGCGCTGAGCACGATCCTGGCCGTGGGCAACAATGTCTTTTCGGTGCAGGTGGGCGAGAGCGTGGCGCGCGACCTGCGCGATGCGCTCTTTGCCAAGATCCAGACCTTTTCCTTCGGCAACCTCGACCGCCAGAAGACGGGGCAGTTGATGGTGCGCCTCAGCAGCGACACGACTGCCCTGCAGCGGCTGGCCCAGATCTCGCTGCGCATCGGCACCCGTGCGCCCCTGCTCATGATCGGCAGCCTGATCCTGATGGTCAAGACGGCGCCCAGCCTGGCGCTGATGATGGTGCCGCTGCTGCTGGTCACCATGGGCGGCGTGGTGTTCTTTACAATAAAGATGGAGCCCCTCTTTCGCTCCGTGCAGCAGCGGCTCGACCGGCTGAACAACGTGCTGCAGGAGAACATTGCCGGGGTGCGCCTGGTCAAGGCGTTCGTGCGCGCGGGGCACGAGAGCGCCCGTTTCGAGCAGGCCAACGAGGCATTCACCGCCCACTCGGTGCAGGTAATGCGCTTTATGGCCAGCATGTCGCCGGCGCTGATGACCTTTGTCAACGCCGGCATGGTGGTCGTCATCTGGGCGGGCGGAATCCGGGCGGTGCGCGGCGAGCTGTCTGTGGGCCAGATCGTCGCCTTTACCAACTATTTGCTGACGACGATGACGCCCCTGATCATGATGACGCGCCTGGCGAACGTGTGGGCCAGCGGCATCGCCTCGGCGCGGCGCGTGCGCGAGGTGCTCGATACGGTGCCCGAGGTACGCGACGTGCCGGGTGCCCCACCCCTGCCAGCGACTGCACGCGGGCGGGTGTCATTCGAGGACGTGGCCTTTTTCTACAACGGCGGCGCGGCGGGCGAGCTGGCGGCGCGCGATGAGGCGGTGCTCGAAGGGATCAACCTCACCGCCGAGCCCGGCGAGACGGTCGCCATCCTGGGCGCCACAGGGGCCGGCAAGTCGACGCTCGTCAACCTGATCCCGCGCTTCTACGACGTCGCCGCCGGTCGGGTGTTGATCGATGGCGTCGACGTGCGCGAGGTGCAGCACGGCTCGCTCCTGGCGTGGGTCGGCGTCGTGCCGCAGGAGACGGTGCTCTTTTCAGGGACGGTGCGCGACAACATCCGCTACGGGCGCCCCGACGCGGGCGACGCCGAGGTGATCGCCGCCGCGCGGGCGGTGCAGGCGCACGATTTCATCCTGGCGCTGCCGCATGGCTACGACACGCGCATCGAGGAGCGCGGCGTCAACCTGTCGGGAGGCCAGAAGCAGCGCCTGGCCATCGCCCGCGCGCTCCTCACCCGGCCGGCGCTCCTGATCCTCGACGACAGCACCAGCTCGGTGGACGTCGAGACAGAGACGCGCATCCAGGAGGCGCTCGCCGCATGGGGGCACGATGGGGCGGCGCCCTCGACGACACCCACGACGACGTTCGTCGTCGCGCAGCGGATCAGCACCGTTCTGAACGCTGACAAGATCGTGGTGCTCGACATGGGCCGGATCGCCGCGCAGGGCACGCACCAGGAGCTGATGCGCTCCAGCCCCATCTATCGCGAGATCTATGATTCGCAGCTTGGCAACGGCGTGGGCGCGCCCGGAGCGCCCGGCGGGGCGGGGAGGACGGTGCCATGAGCTACCAATCCCCGCCCGGGGGCACGGGCAGCGCGCGCGCCCTGCTGGGCGGCAGGCGGCCTGCCAGCCCCGGCAGGATCGAAAAGGCGAGAGACCCCAGGCGCACACTCGCCCGCCTGCTGCCCTACCTCGGCCCGTTCAAGGTGCGGCTGGGCCTGGTGTTCGCCTGTGTCGTGGTCTACACACTGCTCGGGCTGGCGGGCCCCTACCTGATCGGCGTGGCCATCGACCGCTACATCGTGACGGGGGAGCTGGGTGGGCTGGCGCCCCTGGCAGGGATGATGCTCGCCGCCTACCTGCTGACCAACCTGTTTCAGGCTGTCGCCGACTGGACGATGGCCGACGTGTCACAGCGGGCGCTGAAGCAGATGCGGCGCGACCTGTTCGAGCACCTGCAAGATCTGTCGCTTGCCTTTTTCGACCGCAACCCGGCCGGCGAGCTGATGAGCCGCCTGACGAACGACGTCGACGCCATCAACCAGGCGGTGTCGCAGAACGTCACTTCGCTCCTGGCGAGCGTGCTGTCGATGGCCGGCATCCTGGTCGCCATGTTTGTGCTCAACGTGTGGTTGGCGCTCGCGTCAGTGCTGGTGGTGCCGATTATGTTCTGGTTCACCAATTTCGTGGCGCGCTACACGCGGCGGGGCTTTCGGCGGCTGCAGAAGGAGCTGGGCGAGTTGACCGGCGTGATGGAAGAATCGATCAGCGGCCAGAAGGTGGTGATGGCGTTCCGGCGCGACGAGATGGCGCTCGAACGCTTTCGACAGTGTAACGAGCAGGTGTTCCGGGCGGGCGTGTACGCCAACAGCTATGCGCTGCTCCTGATGCCGATCACGAACGTGCTGGGCAATTTCTTTGTGATCGTGCTCGCCGGTTTCGGCGGCTGGTTGGCGCTACAGGGGCTGGTGAGCGTCGGCATCATCGCCACCTTCATCAGCTACGGGCAGCGCTTTATCCAGCCGCTGCGCCAGCTTGCCAACATGTACAACTCGATCCAGGCCGCGCTGGCCGGTGCCGAGCGCGTGTTCGAGATCATCGACACGGGGCCGGAGGTGCACGACGCGGACGATGCCGTGGCGCTCGACGAGCTGCGCGGCGACGTCCGCTTTGACCGCGTCTCCTTTGCCTACGTGCCGGGCACGCCCGTGATCAAGGAGATGACCCTGGAGGCGCGCGCCGGGCAGACGGTGGCGCTGGTGGGGCCGACGGGGGCGGGCAAGACGACGATTATCAACTTGCTGACGCGCTTTTACGAGGTGGATGGGGGCCGCATTACCATCGATGGCGTCGACATCCGCCGCCTGACAAAGGCCGATTTGCGCCGCCGCCTGGGCCTGGTGCTGCAGGACACCTTTCTCTTTGCCGACACGGTGCTGGAAAACATTCGCTACGGCCGGCTCGACGCCAGCGACGAGGAGTGCATCGAGGCGGCGCGCCTGGCCGACGCGGACCATTTCATCCGCCAACTGCCGCAGGGGTACCACACACAGCTCTCGGAGCGGGCAGGCAACCTGAGCCAGGGACAGCGCCAGCTCCTCGCGATCGCGCGGGCGATCCTGGCCGACCCGGGCATCCTGATCCTCGACGAGGCGACGAGCAGCGTCGACACGCGCACCGAGGCGCGTATCCAGGAATCGCTGCTGCGCCTGATGGCCGGCCGCACCAGTTTCGTCATCGCCCATCGCCTGAGCACCATCCGCGACGCCGACCAGATCCTGGTGATCGACGGCGGCGAGATCGTGGAGCGGGGCACGCACCAGGAGCTGCTCGACAGGCGGGGGTTTTTCCAAAAGCTGTACGTCAGCCAGTTCAAGGGGCAGCAGATCTAGCTACGCTCGACTTTGATCATACAGCATGTGCTCGACCTCAATCCGAAACAGAGCGAGCACTGGTCTTGGCGAGTTCAAGCAAACCTCGCAAAGCCTCATTGACAGCCTGAGCATTGGGAAATGCTTCGGCAAGGTCAGGATCGAGCACCACAATATTGGAGGACTCTCTCATCCGGGCTGCGTATTTTCCGCGCACCATTGGACCAAAATCCTCACGACGATACTCGGGACGAAGTTCGTCGGAATCTGTATCAACCTTCTTCATAGAGCTTCCTTTCTGACCGAGTAGCCGGTCTGGCGCTGATGATCCGAGTCCGGTCACCCCGTTCGGTATGAGCAACGACAAGCAGATGCCCAGCAATGGAGATGCCAAACGTGACATACCGTTCCTCGCTCACCGAATGATCTGGATCGTCACCTGTCAGGGATAGATCATCCAAAAACACTGTAGCAGCTTCGTCAAAAGACACGCCATGCTTGCTCAAGTTCGCTCTTGCCTTCTTGGGATCCCACTCAAACTGCATGTTGACTCCAAACGTCAGGTTGTGACCGGTCTCCAATCCGGTACCCCGGCCTCATGCCAGTAAGGCTGAGTAGACGCGCGAGATAAATTTCATTCTCGTGTCGATCACGAGCCATCCGATGTTTGTCGCCAGTCATGCCGCGTTCTCACCTGCAATCAACGTTATCATCGTTCTCCCGTGTACCCATTGTAGCACAATTCGCGAGAACGATCAAGAATGTCACCCGTTTCCTGGCTAAAAGAGGGGCGATTGGTGGGATCTGGCCCTATCGTGTGCCCAGGCGGGTGACTATACCGGAAGTCGTAAAGCTGCCAAGCGCGGTACCGT
>JAFGIA010000355.1 GCA_016929795.1 Anaerolineae bacterium | reverse complement strand
GTCAGGGTCGTCTTGCCATGGTCGATGTGACCAATCGTCCCCACGTTGACATGTGGCTTGGTTCGCTCAAACTTTGCTTTGCCCATTACAGCTCTTCTCCTTTAAGTCGTCGCCGGGCCACCAAACGGCCCACATAATAGCTTGGTTTCAATCAGCCCAAAACCGCGCCATTCTACATCAAAACCCAATGTCACGCAAATCTGCCCATGCCCGTGGCAGATCTGACTAACGGCATCCCCCCATCATGATCCGCTCGATCACATCGGGCGGCACCACATCATAATGATCGAACTCCATCGTAAACGTGCCTCGGCCCTGGGTCATCGACCTCAGATCCGTAGCGTAGCCAAACATCTCTGCCAGCGGCACGACCGCCTTCACGGCTTGCATTCCCACACCACGCGACTGCAAGCCCTCAATCTGCCCTCCCCTGGCGCTCAAGTCGCCGATGAGGGCGCCGCTGAACTCATCGGGCGACACCGCCTCAACCTTCATCACCGGCTCGAGCAGCACCGGCTTGGCACGCTCAGTGCCTGAGCGCAGGGCCATCGAGCTGGCAACCTTGAATGCCATCTCGTTCGACTCTTCCTCGTCATACGTCGCACCGATCAGCCTGACGCGTAGATCGACGAGTGTGTAGCCAGCGAGCGGGCCGCAGTCGAGCGACTCGCGCACGCCCTGCTCGGCAGCAATCAGCAAGTGGCGAGGGAGGTCGCGCTCATTCAGCTCGTTCACAAACTCGAACCCCATGCCCGCCGGCAGCGGTTCGAGTCTCAACACAACGCGTCCATAGAGACTGCGGGCGCCCATCGCCCGCTCGAACTCGCCCTCGCTCTCTGTCACCACAGTGATCGTCTCGCGATATGACACCTGGGGCTTGCCCACGTTGGCCATCACGCGAAACTCGCGCAGCATACGATCCACCAGTACTTCCAGGTGCAGCTCACCCATGCCGCTGATTAAAAGCTGCCCAGTCTGCTCGTCAGTGCGCACCTGGAACGTCGGATCCTCTTCTGCCAGCCGCTGCAGGGCATCGTTGAGCTTGTCCTGGTCGGCCTGTGTGCGCGGCTCGATCGCCACCGAGATCACCGGCTCCGGGAACTTGATCGATTCCAGGATCACCTGTTGGTTAAAGTCAGACAGCGTCTCGCCGGTGAAGGTGTTTTTCAGCCCCACCGCCGCGGCAATGTCGCCCGCTTCGATGACGTCGATCTCTTCGCGTCGGTTGGCATACATCCGCAGCAGCTTGCCCACGCGCTCTCGTTCGCCCTTGGACGAGTTCAGCACCGTACCACCGGCGTTGAGCTTGCCCGAGTAGACACGCACATACACCAACCTGCCCACGTAAGGATCCGAGACAACCTTGAAAGCGAGAGCCGCGAACGGCCGCGACACATCAGGGTAGCATCTCCATTCAGTGCCGGTGCGCGGGTTGATCCCCTCCATCGGCGGCACCTCTGTCGGCGATGGCAAATAGTCCACCACCGCGTCGAGCAGAGCCTGCACCCCTTTGTTGCGCAGCGCCGAGCCACACAACACAGGCACCAATGCCCCCTTCAGTGTCGCCGCGCGCAGTGCCTTGCGCAACTCTGCCGGCGAGATCTCGTCGCCATCCAGATACTTGACCATGATCGCATCGTCCGTCTCGGCCACCTGCTCGAGAAGCACTTCACGCTTCTCATCGGCCAGCGGCCGCAGGTCATCCGGTATGTCGCGAATGTCAAGCACAGTGCCCAGATCGTCGGCATAGTACACGGCTTGCATGGTGAGCAGGTCGACAAAACCCTTGAACCGGTCCTCGCTCCCGATCGGCACCTGGATCGCTGCCGGGTTGCCGTTCAGTTGCTCCCGGATCATGTCCATAGTGCGCCCAAAATCGGCGCCAATCCGGTCCATCTTGTTGACAAAACAGATACGCGGTACCTTGTACCGATCCGCCTGCCGCCACACCGTCTCGGACTGGGGCTCCACACCTGCCACCGCGTCAAACACCACCACCCCACCGTCGAGCACGCGCAAGCTGCGCTGCACCTCGGCCGTAAAGTCGATGTGTCCCGGTGTATCTACGATGTTAATCTGGCAGTCATGCCAAAAACAGGTAACGGCAGCAGCGGTAATGGTAATGCCCCGCTCCCGTTCCTGTTCCATCCAATCGGTTACCGTAGTCCCATCGTCCACATTCCCCAGACGGTGCGTGCGCCCGGTGTAGAAGAGGATTCGCTCCGTCGTCGTCGTCTTGCCGGCGTCGATGTGTGCGATAATCCCGATATTGCGCAGCCGCTCGATCGGGTACTGGCGTGCCATGGGGGTGAACCTTGACCGATAATCCCTAATATCCAATATCTAGTACCTGCTAGCAGGTACTAGATATTGGATATTACCACCGGTAATGCGCAAACGCGCGGTTCGCTTCGGCCATGCGGTGCGTGTCTTCACGCTTTTTGACGGTAGCACCTGTATTGTTGGCCGCATCCAGCAGCTCGTTAGCCAGCTTCTCCGCCATGCTCTTGCCAGGCCGGCGACGGGCTGTATCCACGAGCCAGCGCACGGCCAGCGACACGCGGCGCTCGGGGCGCACCTCGACGGGAACCTGGTAGGTGGCACCGCCGACGCGGCGGGGCTTGACTTCCAGGATCGGCGTCACATTCCTGATGGCCTGTTCGAACACTTCGAGTCCGGACCTCTTGGCGCGCTGCTCGACGAGGTCGAGGGCATCGTAAAAGACCGACTGCGCCGTGCTCTTTTTTCCATCCCTCATTAGCTTGTTAATAAAGCGCGAGACCATGACACTACTATACTTGATATCGGGCTCGATCTCTCGCTTGGGCGGGCGATTTCGTCTTGACATCTCTTGTTTCTCCTAACTCTTAGCCGGCACGTTTTGGACGCTTGGTGCCATACTTGGAGCGACCACGCTTGCGGTTCTCCACACCCCCAGAGTCGAGCGCCCCACGAACGATGTGATACCGCACGCCGGGCAGGTCCTTCACACGCCCCCCGCGCACGAGCACCACCGAGTGCTCCTGCAGCCCATGGCCCTCGCCAGGGATATAGGCAGTCACTTCGATACCGTTCGTCAACCGCACGCGTGCGATCTTGCGCAGCGCCGAGTTCGGCTTCTTGGGCGTCATGGTGCGCACTTGGGTGCACACACCCCGCTTCTGCGGGTTCCCCCTCCTCTGCCGTGTCGTCCTGCCCTTCAGAGCATTCGACGTGTATCGCAGAGCCGGAGCCTTTTCCTTTTTCGGTTTGGGCGTTCGCCCTTTCCTCACCAACTGATTAATGGTAGGCAAGATATTCCTCCCTTTGCCCTTTGATGATCTTTCCAGCTTCTCGATTCTTCTCGACGGCCGTCGAGCCGCCTCTCGCTTCTGCCTGGCTATCGTTTATGCATATAGAGGGCCACCGCTGAATGGCCGCGATGGCCTCTCCGACAACAATCGTCAACTCAATTCAAATGACAATAGCACAACTGGACAAGTAATTCGCAAAAGCCAACTTTAGCATAGCCGGCGCGAAAAGTCAAATTGCCTCTGCTCCAAGGCACCCTTTCCCCGGTCCTGCCATGGCCCACTCGAGCCATCCGCACTGTGCAGCAGCCCGCCCACAGCTCGGGCCTCACAGCGCCCTTTGCGCGAACCAGCGCGCAAGCTCGTCCTGCTCGAAAACTGGCAGGCGCGTGCGCCCCCGTGCCGTGATCGCTTCCACCACAGGCGGCCCATCGGCCACGCGCCCGATTTGGGTTGCGGCAATACCCTGCGCCGCGAGGGCATCCACCACCGCGCCTGCATCTTGATCTGGCACTGTGGCGACGAGAGCGCCGGACGCAATGAGCCCCAGCGGGTCGAGGCCCAGCGCTGCACAAAATGCCGCCGTCTCGGGAAACACCGGCACCCGGTCCAGCTCAATGGCGATTCCCCTGCCCGATGCGCGAGCCACCTCCCACAACCCTGTCGCCAACCCCCCTTCCGTCGGATCGTGCATGGCGTGCACCTCTGCGACACGTTGCATAATCTCGGCATCGCGCACAACGCTGATCCCCGGCTCTTTCAGAAAGCGGCGCCCCTGTGCGACAGACGACGCTCCTACCCGCGCAGCGAGCAGATCCCCTGCCTCGCGGGCGAGCACCGCCGTGCCCTCAATCGCAATCCCCTTCGTCAGGATCACCGCGTCACCCGCCTGGGCGCCGGCGGTGCGCACCAGCGCCTCCTTTTCGACTTCGCCCAACATCACGCCGATGGCAATGGGGCGGTCGAGGTCGTACGTCACTTCCGTGTGACCGCCACTCAACACCGCACCCAGCGAATCACACGCTGCGCTCACCTGATCGAAAATCTCTTCGACGAGGGCCTGGTTAGTCCGCCCCTCTGGCAACAGCAGCGTCAGGAGGAACCAGCGCGGCGTGGCCCCCATAGCCGCAAGATCGTTGGCGTTCACATGCACCACATACCAACCGATCTCATCCGTCGCAAAAGTGATCGGATCCGACTTGGCCACCAGGTAGTGGCCCCCCATATCGATCACGGCCGCATCCTCGCCCACCTGTGGCCCCACTACGAGCCTCGAGTTCGGCCGGCTGTGGCGCGTCAACAACGTGTGCAACAGGTCCAACGGCAGCTTGCCCGTCCCTAACAATCTTTCCGCCATGCGACCCTTATTTTTTCCAAAAATAGAGAGCCTCCTCGTAAGAGGAGGCTCTCCGCTGTTTTGCGCCGTAGCCTCAGGAAACAAACTGAGGTGATGCTACGGCGCAGGTGTTACTACTACAGTCCATTCGCATCACCTCCCCTTCATAGGATAGCTCATAATAGATATGATAACGCTTCCCCGAGGCTCTGAGCCTGGCGACCAGGCTTTGGCTGTCTTCAGCCACCTCACTACGCCCCCTATTATTCCACAAGACGCTGGTTTTGTCAAATCGGGCACTATGTGATAAACTAGAGTTGCTCGACAGGTGTTCGAGCGCCTTGGCTGTCATAGAATACTGATTTCCTGGATGCTCTAGCCAGACCACAAGTTAAGGAAAACCATGATGGAGCAGGAGACAATCCTGATCGTCGACGATAACAAAGAGATTGTGGCAGCACTCTCGGATGTCCTCAAATCGCGCGGCTATCGGACCATCTACGCCTACAATGGCAGGGATGGATTGCGGATGGCGCTGCAAGACCGCCCTGATCTGGTCATGCTCGACTGGAACCTGCCCCAGCTTACAGGCTACCAGGTGCTCCAGGCACTGCGCGAGCGAGGAAACAAAGCCCCTGTTGTCCTGATGACAATCTATGGCTCCGAGAACGTTGCAGTCCAGGCCTTCCGCCTTGGCATCCGCGATTACATCCCCAAGCCCTTTCGCGTGCCCGAGACGCTGGAGGCCATTGAACGCGCACTGGCCGAGGACCGGCTGCGGCGTGAGAAGGAGCGAATTTCGGAGCAGCTCGCACAGGCCAACAGGCAGATGGAGCAGCAGCTCCTGGAGCTGACGACTCTCCAGGCCATTGGCCAGTCGGTGACTTCGGTGTTAGAGCTGGAAAAGGTGCTCGACCGTGTCGTAGAGGCCGCGTGTTATTTCAGCGATGCCCGTGAAAGCTCTCTGCTCCTTCTCGACGACAAAGAAGATACCCTCGTGCTGAACGCCCATCACGGTGTTGACCGCAGCCGGCCCATCAACTTGCGGATCCGGTACAGCACCAGCCCGCTGCGCAAGGCGATCGAGACGGGCCAACCCCTCTTTTTGACTGCCGGCAGCAGCGACTTCTCGATCAAGCTCAAGACCGATTACCTCGTTCGGTCACTCCTCTACGTACCGCTCTATATCCAGGATCGGCCGCTCGGCGTGTTGGGCGTCACCGACAAGATAGGTGGGCAGATGTTCACCAAGGACGATGCCCGCCTCCTTACGTCGCTGGCGAGCTATGTGGCCATTGCCATTGAAAACGCCCGCCTGTACGAGTCGGAAAAGGAACTGGCCAGAATCGAGACGGTCAAGCAGATGATTGTCACACTATCGCACTATATCATGAACCCCCTGACCGCCATCAACCTGAGCACGTACGAGCTGTCGACCAGGAACGAGCAGGGCGAATTGAGCGACACCGAGGCGTTGAGGCGCAACCTGCAGTTGATCGAGATGAATATCAAAGAGATCACGGCCGTGATCAGCATCTTGCAGCGCCTCGCCTCCCCGCGCACCACCACCTACGTGGGCGACATCCAGATGATCGACATCGAAGACCAGGTGCGCGACCGTGTCCAGCAGATCCGCGGCGAGTACCCCGAGCTCGACAACCTCCTCACGGCCGTCGACTAGCGCCCCCCAGCTTATCCCACTCGAGCCGGATAGCCCGCAATCTCGCGGATCTCCTCGTACAACGACTGGAGCCGCCCATACATCTTTTTGTACACTCGCTCATAGAGCGCGTCATAGATCTCGCGGTTTCGCGCGTCCGGCTCAAAGGTATCCCGCACACGGGTCATTTCGCGCACCGCCGTGCCAAAGTCGGGGTGCAGCCCCAACCCCACCGCCGCGTCGATCGCCGCCCCCAACCCCGACGCCTCGTATGTGTGCGGCCGCGAGGCGGGCAGCCCAAACACGTCGGCCGTCACCTGCAGGGCCGCTCCGCTCTGCGATCCCCCGCCGGCCACCCTCAGCTCGGTGATCGGCACGTGGCTGCGCCGCTCCGTGCGCTCTTTTCCCTCCCGCAGCGCGTAGGCCAACCCCTCCAGGATGGCGCGATAGAGGTGTGCACGCGTGTGCACATCTCCAAAACCAATGATCGCCCCTTTGGCCTCCGGCCCCGGGACCTTGAGCCCCGGCGACCAGTAAGGCTGGAGGGTGAGTCCCATCGCGCCCGGCGGCACCGCGTCGACGAGAGCATCGAACAACTCTTCGGCCTTCACGCCTCGCTCTGCCGCCAGGCGCTGCTCCTTGTGCGCAAACTCGTGCTTGAACCAGCTCACCATCCAAAAGCCGCGAAAGATCTGGATCTCCAGGCTGTAGCGCTCGGGGACGGCGGCGGGGTAGGGTGGGATGAGGGGAATCACCTCGATATACTTCTGGTGGGTAGTGTTGATCGTGGCCGTGGTGCCATAGCTGATGCACCCGATGTGCGGCTCCAGGCAGCCGGCCCCGATCACCTCGCACGCCTTGTCGGCCGCGGCGGCGACGAGGGGCAAGCCGGCAGGGATGCCAGTCGCCTCGGCGGCCTCGCGCGTAATCTCGCCCAGGATCCCGGCCGGCGGCACCAATTCGGGTAGAATCGCCGGATCCATCGGCAGCGCCTGCCACTTCCAATCTCGAGCAGACGCCCAATGGAGCTTCTTGTAGTCGAACGGGATATATGCCACCTGCGCGCCCACCGAGTCGACGAACCGGCCTGTCAATCGGAACGCCAGATAGCCGGACAGGAGAAGATATTTATGCGTGCGCTCCCAGATCTCGGGCTGGTGCGT
>JAFGIA010000354.1 GCA_016929795.1 Anaerolineae bacterium | reverse complement strand
TCCGGCAACTGGTCCTGGAACCCACCGTACAGCTTGCGTTCGGCCGGGCTCTGCGTATCCGGGTGCATCGGCTCAGGAATCATGCGCGCCATATCACACCTCGTCCCCGCCTAGAGGATGCCTGCTCCCTGGAGCAGGCCGTGCAGGAATTGTCGCGCCAGCCCCCGCTGGAGCTGGTCATGGAATGGCTGGTTGCGGAAGTTGCGCAGGCACTCGTAACAGCTCGTCTCTTCACCGCACTCGCACCTATCCACCCGCTCCCAGGCAGCTTGGCACACCACAGGCAGCTCATCAGCGATCCGCCGGACGTGACCCGCGCCGCCAGGCACGTTGTCGTACAACACCAGGGCCGGCGGCATGTCATAGGTGTAGCGATAGAGCGTGCCGTCGAGGTCGTCGCGGCGGATGCTGAGGGCCTCGCTGGCCCCTTCCAACAGCGCATAGAGCAGCGAAAGCCACAGCTCATACTCGACCGTGGATGCAAGCAGCCCCCGAAAACGCAGCTCCAACACGTCGGTGATGAATTCGTGCCCGAGGTGACGAATTTCCAGCCGGCCGCGGCACGATTCCCGCGTCCGTGGATTTTCGTGAGCGCCCGGGGCTCGCCGGCGCCGGCCAATCGCCATCTCGGGCGCAGGCTCGGCAAAGCCACAAGTATAGCAGATTCGAAAGCCGCGGTTCATCGGCCCCGGATTGACGACGGCCATCTTGCCGAAACGAGAATAACGGTGCCACAACTGCACCTGCGCGCTGGAAAGCTCGCCAGACTCCTCAAAGACAGGATCTGCCGATGCATCACTGCCAGGGGGAACCTGGTAGTCGGCAAAGTAGACGCGCGAGGAATAGATGCGCCGTGGGCGCGCTTCCCCTGAAGATCGCGGCGGTTGCCCGACGATAAAGCCAAACTCCGGCTTGACAAATGTCCCGTACAGGCGTGGCCAGCCTCGTAGATTCGCGCCACAAACGGTACACGGCCCTTCAAGCTCATCCACAGAGCGATGAAAGCGGCCGCATTGGGGGCAGACGGCATAGTTGAAGGTTTCCCAGTCCCGGTTGATCTGCTTGTTGAGCCCGCCGCCAACCCAGATGCGTTTGGCCGCCACCACTTCTCCGCCAGGGGCGTACTCGGAGATGGCGATGCGCAGGTCACGCTGCAGCTCAACCCGCGCGGCCTCTTCCACCGGCAGGTGATTGGTGCGCAGCTCTACCACATCTGTCGGAAAGCCATACTTGGGCAACACGTTGCGTGAGCCAAGAAATCCGAGCAGATCCCGGCTTTGCACGGTCCTGGCGACACGTTGAAAGTGCTGACTTTCTCGATAGTCACGCCTGGCTACCGCCCGTTCTTCGAGTTGGCGCAGAGTTTCGAGGTCTTCCCTGACCTCCCACACGACTCTGTCAAGAATACCCGTGCCTTCTTCATTCCAAAGGTCTGGCAGCCAGTCCCAGTCCTCGATGCCCAGCTCATCTTGGAGATCCGCCGGGACGATGCGTCGCAGCGCTTCTTGCACCGGAGCGGAATAGGACTCGACGTACTGCCGCAGGAGATCTGGCCCCGTGGTGCCTGACTCGTCAGCTTCGAAGAAAGGCCCTACCTTGCCAAAATCGCGATGGCACTCGTCTTTGGCCCAGCGGAAAAAGGCGGAAAAGAGGACAGAGTGGGCATGGCGCCGCACGATCTTTTCATTGGTGAGCGAGATGACCGGTGGCCGGATGCGACCGGCGACGAGATCCTGCGGACGACCATAGTGGGTCAGATCGTGGGAGCGGCGCTGGGCATAGGTCAGCGCCAGTGCCGCCGAGTCGGTGCGCCGCCCGGCACGCCCGGCACGCTGCACATAGTTGGCCGTCGTCGGCGGCACGTTGCGCATCAACACCGCCTGCAGCTCGCCGACGTCCACTCCCAGTTCAAAGGTCGTCGAACAGCTCAGGGCGTTTAGCTCTCCCTGGACGAAACGCTCTTGCACCGACGCTGCGTACTCACTCGTCCACTGCGCCGTGTGCTCCTCGGCACTCAGGGGAATGGGCTCCATGCCCTGGTAGAGGTGGCGGTAGTGGTTCTCCACCCACGCCGGTGCGGTGGCGTCAATCGGCTCCAATGTCCCGTCGCAGCGATAACTCGGGCACACCCCACGCAGGTTGATGTGCGAGACGTTCCGGCAGCGGTTGCAGCGATAGACCTGTGTCTCAGTTCCGACCAGGGGCAAAAACTCCCAGAACTGGTGGCTGATGCGGTGGACGATGCCGACCCCCTTCAGATTCTCACTCGGAAGATGCTCGCGCCACACGGAACGGGGATCGGCCAGGTGCGTCCACAGATTGCTCAGCATCTCGAGCGCTGTGGTACGGCGTTGCCGTTCCGGCGTGTCCGTATTGCGTGCCAGCAGGCGGTCCAGGATCTCGAGGCGGCGGTTGCTGCCAGTTTTGGGCAGCCAGGCGAAAACGTGCTGCGCCGGCGCGGCATCCTGCTTGCGGATGTAAAGCTCCATGTTCCGTGGGGCAAATGCCTCGTCGCGCGGATCTACCTCCCGGGGGAACGTGATGGCACCCTGGTGTCGCAAGCTGTCCAGCAGCAGCTCCAGCAACTGCCACGCCTCTTCCGGACTCAGGTTCCACGGGGGTGTTAACAGAGGTGCTGGGGGACGCCACCCTCTTGGCTGTACCAGACGGAAGCGGAGCAGCCCCAGTCCTTCCAGGCTAATCCGCCGGTCCCAGGCGATCAGCTCTTGCATCAGCCACCGGGCCATGTGCCGCTGGCGTTCGTCGTAGCTTTCTCGCTGCTCGAACAGCCCAATGTCCTCCGCCTGGTGCAGCAGCCGCCCGGCTACGTCCTGCAGTCGCAGCCGGCCCTCGCGGCCGGCAGGATCGTCGAGCACTGTTTTCAGGATCAGGCGGCGGCGCAGAACCTGGCGGTAGGTGCGCTCCAGGTAAGGAGCAAAGAAGGCGGCATCTTGCCGGCTGTCCGAGAAAGTTAGCAGCTTCCGGCCCTGCCCAGGCAGTGCTTCCATCACTTCATCAGTCGACGGTGGCAAGGTTTGGTACAGCGAAGTCGCCAGCACGCTCACCGGCGCGTCCTGGCCGGTCAGGAAGCGGTAGACGATGCCCGAGTTACTGCGCGACCCACAGGCCAGGCAGCGCCGCAGCTCCGTATTGCCCTGGAGATCTACCCGGCGCAATACGATCCGCGGCGACGAGGGAGCGCAGTCACAGCCCAGTCTGCTGTCATTCTCCGGCGTGACCGTGCCGCAGCGTACGCACAACACATACGTTTCGGCTGTATCCTCGGGAATGCCGTCCAGGTCCTCGCCGGTAATCACCGCTTCGTCTTCGTCCACCCTCACCGGTTGGCTTCCAAGCAAGAAAAAGGCTTGCTCGCCGCGGGGATCGTCCGGCTGGCCGGTGAGGTGTCGCAGCACGGTGCAGCGGCTGCCCTCTGCGTCGCGAGAAATGCGGCCGACCACGTACGCCGCACCGCAGCGGGTGCAGGTGGCCATCTCCACCACCCGTGAGCCGCAGTGTGGGCACTCTTCGTGGCGTGTCAAAAAGAGGCGCGGCGGATGGTTCTCTGCATCCTGGTGCGCCTGCACGTCGAGGCAGGCAAATGCCCCCTCCAGGGCACGGGCAAAGACATGATAACGCGCGGGCAACAGGGAGAGACTGTCGGGATCGGGCCGGGCGCGCACGGCGCAGGCGACCAGGTCGATCAACCGCGGGGCAGCGTCCTCGCGCCCTGGCAACAAGTCCTCGGCCAGGTCGCTCAGAAAGCACGGTTTTTCCGCGAGGCGATCCTGGAGGACGTGCAGGCGCCCATCCCCACGCAGGAGCAGGTACAGGAAATGATTCACCGCTTCGTGTTCCTGCGAATCTGCCACGGGTTGTCGCGCTTCTGCCACCACGGACGGCGGCACCCCGTTCGCTTCGGCTGTTGCGGCCAGCACCTCGACGATGTCCCTGGAGCTATCTTGACCGCTTGATAGAACCCCTTGCAGCCTGGCGTACAACTCGGGAGAGCCGTCGCCCCACACTTCGGTCACGGCGGCCATCGGCAGCCGCGTGGCAGCCACTACGTCCTGCCGTGCCGGGTCTTTGTCTACCCACTCGAACGGTTCGCCGAAAAGCTCGCTGGCAAAGCGGGTCACGGCCGGATAATCCTCTCGCCCGCGTCCCAGGGTAGCACTGGTGGCCATGCAGCGCAGCCGGCCAGGCTCGCTGCGCACCACGCGATCCTTCAGCCGGCGCAGCAGCATCGCCATCTCGATGCCCGACGCGCCGTCATAGACGTGTGCTTCGTCGAGCACCAGAAAACGCCAATGTTCTCCCGGCGGCCCGTCAAAAAACTCGCAGTCTTGAGGGCGCAGGAGTAGGTACTCGAGCATGGCATAGTTGGTCAGCAGGATGTGCGGGGGCCCTGCTCGCATCTCAGCCCGGCTGATGAGCTCATTCGGCAGGCGTGGCTCGTGGGGAAACTGGTTACGAAAGGCGTCTTCGGCCTGCCCTTCCGTCTCGCGGGTTTCCCCTGTGTAGCGGCCAAACGTGATCTCGGAATAGTGACCGAGCACCCGCCGCAGCCGCTTGAGCTGGTCATTGGCAAGCGCGTTCATCGGATAGAGAAGCAGCGCCCGGACACCGGGAAGATCGAGGGTACCGGCCGCTCTTTCCTTTAACAGGTGATCGAGGATGGGCACGAGGAAGGTCTCGGTTTTGCCACTGCCCGTACCGGTTGACACGATCACGTTGCGGTCCCCGCGCACGACCTTCTCAATGCCCTGCTCCTGGTGCAGGTAGAGCGGACGTGCCAATGGCAGTGCATCACCACACAGGTTGCGAAAGCCGGGGTGGAGCACGCGATCCAGGATCAGGCGCTCGATGCTGCGCCCCGTTTTGAAAGGGGGGGATGCTTCCAGGAGTGGCCCCTTGACCAGGAGCGCGGGCCTTTCCAGGGCCTGCCAGAACTGCTCACGCAGATCCGGCTCTTGAAACGGGTAGATGGTTTTCAGGTAGCGCAGATAAGTATCCCGGATCAGGGCCGTCGTCTGTAACGGATCAATCTGTGTCGTCAATGCTGTGTCCTTTCCATGCCATGCGCCTGGCGATCACACCAACTGCTTCGAAGGCTTGACCGAAACAAGCTCGAACGAGGACAGCGGAATGGAGCGACTCTCCTCAACACGAAATCTGGCAAAGCCGTCGCGGAAATACTTGCGATCCTGAGGGGTTCCCTGGCGGTGGGCCGCCAGGTGGTGCTTGGACAACAAGTCCAGGTCTTGAGTGGAGAACTGCTCGCACTCGGTACAGGTGCGAACATATCCCGGCTCCACAAACTCGGCCGTGGATGAGAGCAAGTCGATGCAGACGATCTCCGCGTGCTCATCAGGGCGGAGGGTCACCGTCAGCCGGTAGGGGCTCGATCCGCCGATGCACCACCGCACACTCGCTCCACTGTCCCGGTGTTCTATCCCGTCGATCCGCCCCCATCCCAGGCTGCAGCGCAGCCAACTGCCGACGCGCACTACGTTCTCTGCCTTCTGGCTGAACGCCTGCAGCAGGCGGTCGGCCGTGGGCCGGCCCTCACGCGCGCGCAGCGCCTCTGCTGCGAATTTCGGATTCTTGGCGAGCAAGGATATCGCGTCGTCGTCCGACATCGTCGCCGCTTCCACCCAATTCAGTACCGATTCGACACCGTCCGGCGATTCCCGCATCAGAAGCTGCTGCACGGCGTGCAGCCGTGCCGTCTCGTCGTCCACAGTCAAGAGCAAGCGGCACGTAGACAGAGGCACCAGGCCGGAACGCGGCAGGTTGGCCAGGTAAGCATCGAACTGCTCTCGCGGAAGCACTCCCGCTTCCCGGGCGCGGAGGATCGGCTCGAACCGGC
>JAFGIA010000353.1 GCA_016929795.1 Anaerolineae bacterium | reverse complement strand
TTCCAGCCTTCCGCTTTTTTAGAGCCGATGGTGACAAAGATCATGTACATGCCTTCATTTTCGGGGTAAGATAGGAGCGTGGACAAGAGCATGAACGATCTGGACATTTGGCTGGACGACATGGCAAACGCAGCGCTGCCGGGCGGTGTGGCGGCAGGCGCGCTGGCGGGCGCCATGGGCGCGGCACTGATTACCAAGGCTGGCCGCGTCTCGCTGCGGCGTGGCACGCCTGAAGCAGCCGTAGCCGACATGATTGCGGCTGCCGAGGAGGGCCGTCGCGAGCTGGCACACCTGGTGCAGGCCGACGTGAATGCTTACCGCCAGGTGCTACGGCAACGGAACGTGGCGACATGGCTGGCAGCGACCGAGGTTCCGCTCCAGGTCGCGGAGATCAGCCACAGGATGCTTGGGCAGATGGATCGCCTGTGCCAGGCGTGCTGGCCCGGTGTCGCCGCCGACCTGGAGATCGGCATCGATCTGCTCAAAGCGTCCCGCGCGGCCGGGTTACGCGCAGCACGCGAGAACCTGTCCTATCTGCAGTCGAGGCCCGAAGCAGATGGCCTACGCCGCCGGCTGGTGGCATTGACAGAGGAGGTAGAAAGATGATCGAAGTGCGGCTCTTTGGCGACCTGCGACACCATGCCGGTGAGCCTGGCGCAATGTCTGGTGTGGCGGTGTACGTGCCAGGCGGAGGTGAGGGCGACACGGTGGGCACTGTGCTGTCCCGGCTCGGAATCGAGCCGACCAGGGTGGGTCACGTGTTTGTGAACGGCTGTCTCCTGCCACGGTCATGTCAGCCCATCCATTGGGGATATCAACTGGTGACGCAGGAGCCACTGTCGTTGGAAGATTCGTTGGAATACCCCGTGGCCAAGGGTGACCGGCTGGGCCTGTTCGCAAACAAGATGGCCCTGGTGGTGGTGTGAGATCCTCGGGAAGGAGAGGTGGATTGTGTGCTGCTGGTTGGTTCGCGACGAGAAGGAGTAAACCATGATTCGAGGATGCCCTGGAGCGATCGCTTTTCGAGAGGCACGGCCCGAGGATATCGACTGCCCGCACTGTGGAGAAGAGATGGAGATCTGGTCCGACGAGCCAGTGGCGCGCTGCTCCCACTGCGGCCTGTACGTGAGCAAGGAGCGGGGCGCGTCGTGCATCGATTGGTGCAAAGCAGCCGCCGAGTGTATTGGGCTGGAAGCGTACGAGCGCCTGAAAAAGGTGCGCCCACTGGAAGAATAGGCAGATGGCACCGGTCCCACTATATGACTCTCTCGCCGTCGACTATGACCGCTTTGTCGATTGGCACGGGCGCCTTGCCCACGAACTGCCTTTCTTTCTGAGCCTGTTCGCCCGAGCCGGTGTGCGCCGGGTGCTCGACTCTGCATGTGGCACCGGACACCACGCCCTCGCCCTCGCCCGCCACGGTTACGACGTCGTTGGCACCGACCTGAGCGCGGCCATGGTCGAGCGGGCGCGAGAGAACGCTGCCCGCGCAGGCGTGGAGGTGCCTTTTGTCCAGGCAAGCTTGGGCAATCTGGCCGGGATCGAGTTTCTGGTGGAGGGGAAATTCGACGCCGCTCTCTGCCTGGGTAACTCACTTCCCCACCTTCTCAGCTACGATGCCGTGAGCGCGGCCCTGGCCGATTTCGCCGCTGTGCTGCGCCCGGGCGGGCTGCTCGTCGTCCAGAATCGCAACTTTGACAAGGTGTGGGCCGAGAGGCAGCGATTTATGCCCCCCCAATCGCAGCGCGACGCCGACGACGAGTGGATCTTTGTCCGCTTTTATGATTTTGGGGAGACAGAAGTCGTGTTCAACATGGTGCGCCTTCGTCGTAGCCCTGAGGGATGGGCGCAGGACGTAGACGCCACCCGCCTCCGCCCCCTCTTTGCCGACGATCTGGCACTGGGTCTGCACGAAGCAGGCTTTGAGCCGGTTGACCTGTACGGCGGCTACGACCGCAGCGCCTTCGATCCCGACCAAAGCGGCGACCTGCTCGCCGTGGCCTACCTCGCCCGATCCTAGACTGCCGTGTTGGAGGCCCGAGCCTGGCGCTCGGCGCTTGCTCGGGATGATTCACACACTGGACATTTCCCCACACATTTAGTATAATATCCGCGTTGCCCCGGTCTGGCATTCCTGGCCGAGCTGCAATCCCAATCGGGTTCTCGGATCAGATGTGGAAAGTCTAGTGGAGTGGGAGATCCCATGCTTGCCAAAGTCGCCAGCTTTGCACTTATCGGCCTGGAGAGCACGATCGTCGATGTCGAGCTCGATATCAGCCGCGGCCTGCCCTTCCAGATCATCGTCGGGCTGCCCGACGCGGCGGTGCGCGAAAGCTCGGAGCGCGTCAAGGCGGCGATCGTCAACTCTGGTCTGGTGCATCCGAGCGCTCGCCTGACGGTCAACCTCGCCCCGGCCGACCTGCGCAAGGAAGGGCCGGCTTACGACCTGCCGATCGCGGTGTGTATCCTGCTTGCCACCGGGCAGGTGAGTGCCGACCTGTCCGACGCGGGCATGGTGGGTGAGCTGTCGCTCGACGGGCAGGTGCGGAGCATCACCGGCGTACTGCCGATGGCGGTGGCGGCGCGCGAGCGCGGTTTGAAAACGCTCTACGTGCCCCAGGCCAACGCTGCCGAGGCGGCGCTGGTCGACGGGCTGACCGTCTATCCTGTGGCCAGCCTGTCGTCGCTCGTGGGCCACCTTCATGGCTACGCGCCGATCCCGGCCTACGAGCCGGCGGAGGGCGATAACACACCGCCGGTGTATCCCGTGGACTTTTGCGACGTCAAGGGCCAGGAGCATGTGAAGCGCGCCCTGGAGGTGGCGGCCGCTGCAAGCCACAACGTGCTGATGAGCGGCCCACCCGGTGCCGGCAAGACGCTGCTGGCACGGGCGGTGCCATCGATCCTGCCATCGATGGACCTCGAGGAATCGCTGGTTGTGACCAAGATTTACAGTGTCGCCGGCCGGCTGCCGCCCGATACACCGCTGATCCGCCATAGGCCGTTTCGGGCACCACATCATACGATCAGCTACGCCGGCCTGGTGGGCGGTGGACAGGTGCCGCGCCCGGGCGAGATCTCGCTGGCCCACCGCGGCGTCCTTTTTTTGGACGAGCTGCCCGAGTTTGGTACGAAACTGCTCGAGATGCTGCGCCAGCCGCTGGAGGATAAGAAGCTCACCATTGCACGCAGCTCCGGCTCCTTGACGTTTCCGTCGAATTTTATGCTGATTGGATCGATGAACCCCTGCCCGTGTGGCTACTATGGCGACCCGGTGCAGGAATGCACCTGCAGCAACGCCATGGTCACCCGCTACCAG
>JAFGIA010000352.1 GCA_016929795.1 Anaerolineae bacterium | reverse complement strand
GGGTGGAGGGCGAGCTCGACCGCGTCTGGCGCGGGCACCAGGCGAGCCTGGGCTACACTACCTGCCTGTGGCGCACGATTCGCCACGCCAGGCCGCTGTTCGATCGCGATGGCTGGCTTGCGGGCTTGAAGCGGCAGAGCGAGCGGGCGTACCCGGAAGCGCTCAGGCAAGAGATCGTCTGCAAGAACCACGCCGTGCTGCGCCAGGTGATTCCGGCCTATGCACACCAGATCGAAAAGGCGAGCCGGCGCACCGACCTGGTGAGCGTGAATCACCGGGTGGCGGCGCTGCTGGCCAGCTATTTCGACGTGCTGTTTGCGCTCAACAGGGTGCTGCACCCTGGCGAGAAGCGGCTGGTCGAGTGGGCGGCGGCAGAATGCGAGCGGCTGCCGGCAGGGATGGCCGGCCAGGTTACGGCGGTGCTCGAGGCAGCGTGCTCGCCTGGGGATCGAATCGTGCAGCAGGTAGAGCGGCTGCTGGACAACCTGGATGCCCTGCTGCGCGAAGAGGGGTTCGACGTGCCTGCCGGCGAGTGAGGGCGCGGCGCTGGCAGGCTGTCGGATAGGTGTTTCTACACTGCGGCAGAGCTTTTGAAGTATGGAGGAGCGGATGAGAAGATGGAGTTGCCGGGGGAGCGCCATCCTGCTGGCGCTGTGTGGGCTGCTGCTCGTCACGAGCTGCGGGCTCGGGCCACAGGCGATGGAGGGCGCGGAGCGTGACGCGGTGCTGGCCTACGCGGAGCCGGCGACGGACAACCTGCTGGCGGGCCTGGAAGCGGGCGACTATGCCGGGTTCAGCCGCGACCTGAGCCCGGAGATGCTCGAGGCGATGACTGAGGCGCAGTTTTCCAGCCTGCGCACCTTGTTGGAGAGCAAGGTGGGCGCCTATGTCTCGCGCCAGGTGTCGCGCGTGGAGGAGAGTGATGATTTCGTCGCCGTGGTCTATGACGCGCAATATGAGAATGAGGAGCACGTGACGATGCGCGTGGTGTTTGACCCGGCGCACCAGATCTCGGGGCTCTGGTTCGACTCGCCCCAGTTGAGGCAGTAGAAGGCTGACGGGCGCCGATCCGGTGGAGTCGTTGCTTGATGGACAGGACTGTTGTGGGCGGACATTTGACGGAAGATGACCGCCGCCGGGCAGGGAGCGCCTCGCCACTGGTGGCGCGGCCACGGCTGCTGCGCGCCCTGAGCCAGGGCGCGGCGGGGCGCCTCACCCTGGTGGTCGCGCCGGCCGGCTATGGCAAGACGACGCTGCTGGCCGAGTGGCTCGCCTGCCCCCCGGGCCTCTCTCCGGCCGCTGCGAGGGGGGGGGCGAGTGTCTCGTTGAGCGAGATGGACAATGAGCCGGGTCATTTTCTCGACAGTTTGATCGCGGGGATGCAGGCCCGGGTCCCGGGTTTTGTGCCGGCCGTCGATCGGTCGAGCCCGCTGCCGTATGCGCTGACCCTGCTCTTTCAGCAAGGGGCCCGGGCGGCAGGCGGCGCGTGGCTGCTGGTGCTCGACGACTATCACCTGGTCACCAACCCGGCGATTCACCAGGCGTTGGACGGGGTCCTGGGACAGCCCGCCCTGCCGCTGCGCCTGGTCATCGCCAGCCGCAAGCAGCCGCCCCTGGCGGCCATCGCCCGCTTGCGGGTGGAAGGCCGGCTGGTCGAGGTGGACGAGGCGGCCCTGCGCTTTACGGTGGGCGAGATGGAGCGTTTTTTGTCGGGCAGCGGGCTGGCGCTGGAGGAAGCCGCGGTGCGCCAGATCGCGGAGCGCACGGAGGGCTGGCCGGCGGCCCTGCAACTGCTCCGCCAGGCGGCACAGCGGGAGCGGCAGCCGGACCTGGCGGCGATCGTGGGGCGCCTGGGCGACGAGCGCCCGCTGTTCGACTACCTGGCCGGGCAGGTGTTGGAGGGCCAGCCGGCAGGCATCCAGGATTTTCTGCGGCGCACGTCGCTGCTGCCTTACCTGAGCGCGGGGCTGTGCAACGCCTTCCTGGGCATTGCCGATGCCAGCGCCATTCTCGACGACCTGGAGCGGGCGCACCTGTTCGTCTCGCCGCTGCCTGACGGGCCGGGGCGCTGTTTCCGCTATCACGCGCTGTTCCAGGGCTTTTTGCGGCGCTGCCTGGAACAGGATGAAGGGGCAAGGGCGGTCGAAATGTGGCACCGGCGGGCGGCGGCGTGCCTGCTGGAGGCGGCGGGACGAGGGGGCAGCGACGACCGCGCCGCCGCGGTGGAGCACCTGCTGGCAGCGAGGGAGTGGACGGCGGCCGCGGACAGCATCGAAGCGTTGTTTGACGGGCTGGATGGGGAGCGCTCGGCGCGCTCGGCCGGCTGGTTCGACCGGTTTCCGCCCGCCATTCTGGCCGCGCGGCCGCGCCTGCTCCTGGCCCTGGGACTGGTGCGCGCCCGGCAGTGCCGCTGGGCGGAGGCGATGGCCGCCTACAGCCGGGCGGAGGGACTGCTCGATCCGGCCGGCGGCGATGCGGCGGAGGTGTGCCGCGTGTTGTGCGGGCAGGCCTGGGTCTATCTCTGGCAGAGCCGCCGAGCCGAGGCCGGCGAGCTGGCGCAGCGCGCCCAGGCGGCGTGGCACCGCGCGCCCGCCGCCCCCCGGCGGCAACTGGCCCAGGTCCACACGCTGCTGGCGGCCTGCTCGGAGGGGAGCGACCCCCACGGCCAGGAGGAACACCAGCGCCGCGCCCTGGACCTCTTTCGCCAGATCGGCGATCGGCGGGGCGAAGCCAGGCTGCTGGGCAATATCGCTTCTACGCTCCTCGACCGGGGCCGGATGGGGGAGGCGCTCGAGACTGCGCACACGAGCCGGCGCCTCTACGACGAGATGGGCAGCTATGACGTGTGGCGCGCCCTCACCCACCTGGGCGAGATCTATGTGCTGCTGGGTGAACCGGACGAGGCGCGCGCCCCCCTGGAGCGCCAGCTTCAATTGGGCGACACACACCAGGACCCTGTAGTGCGGGGATATGCCCTGTACCTGTTAGGCCATGTGCACCGCGAACAGGGCCGCCACGCAGCCGCCCGCGCCTGTTACGCCGAAGCGCGGCTGCTGGGCGAGGAGCTGCAAGAGCCGTACGTGCTCTTTGAGCCGCGCCTGGGGCTGGCGTTGTTGTCGCTGGCCGAGGGCGACCTGCGCGAGGCCCGGCGGCACGGCCAGGCCGCCTGGCAGCAAGCAGCGTCGGTTGGCAACCGCTACCAGGAAGCGCTGGCTTTGATGGCGCTGGGGCTGGTGGTGGACCAGGGGGGCGATGCCCGGCAGGCTGAGGCGAGCTGGGATGAGGCGCTGCGTCTCTTTCAGTCGTGGGGCGCCAAGCTGTACCAGGCGACCCTGCACCTCTACCTGGCCGATCTCTACCGCCGGGAGGGGCGCGACGAGCAAGCACTGGAACAGGTGGGCAGGGCGCTGGCTCTTTCGTCGGAGGGTGGCTACGATTTCCTTTTTACCCGGCGCGAGCCGCAACGGGCGGTGCCGCTGCTGGTGCTGGCCCTGGGCCAGACCTTTGAGGTTCTGGAGACCTCAAAGGTCTTGGAAGCCTGCCGCCTGCTGGCCAAGGTCGGCCAGGGGGCGGTCGAGCCGCTGCTGGGGCTGCTGGCCCGGGCCGGGGTCGATGTCCAGAAACGGGTCGTCGATCTCCTGGGCGAGATCGGCGACGAGCGGGCCGTCCCGCCGTTGAGCGCGCTCCGGCAGAATCTCGATCCGCGTCTCGAGAAGAGGGTCCAGGCCGCCCTGCTGCGCATTGCTGCCGCGCCGCGGCCGCCGCTGCGCGTGGTGGCGCTGGGCGGTTTTCAGGTGCGGCGGGGTGACCCTTCGGGTTCGAGCCCCTCAGGGCAGGGCGTGGCCATTCCCGCCGGGGCGTGGCAGCGGCGCAAGACGCGCCTGCTGCTGCTGTATCTCCTGACTCAAGCCCCGCGCCGCGTGCCCGCCGAGGAGCTGATCGAAGCCTTGTGGCCCGACCTGCCCCCCGGCCCGGCCGGGCGGGTGCTCAACACCACGGTTTCCGAGCTGCGCCGCATCCTGGAGCCTTACCTGGGCAAAGGCCAGCCCTCCCGCTACCTGGTACGCGATGAAGAGACGCTGGCCTTTCACCCGACGGCAGAGATCTGGTACGACGTGGCGGTTTTCCAGCAGGCGGTACGGGCCGGGGGCCAGGCGGCCCGGCAGGCGCTGGAGCTGTATCGGGGCGACTTGCTGCCGGAGGAGCCGTACGTGGACTGGGTGCAGCGCGAGCGGGAGCGGCTGCGCAGCCTCTACCTGAACACGCTCACGGCCTGGCTGGAGGAGCAGGTGCAGGCCGGCGCCTGGCGCGAGGGCGCGGAGCTGGCGCGGCGCATCCTGGACGAGGAGCCGTGGCTGGAAGAGGTGTGGCAGGCGCTGATGACGTGCCTGGCGCGGCTGGGCCGGCGCAGTGAGGCGCTGCAAGCCTACCAGGCGTGTGCCCGCGCGCTGCAGGAAGAGCTGGATGTGAGCCCGTCGGCCGAGACGTCGGCGCTGTACGAAGAACTGAAGGCGTAGAAACCCCGAACAGACCCAACAGGCTTTTGTAACATTTGCCGAGCAGGCGCTCGGCGATCCCAGAGGGCCAAAAAGGCCAAAATTCGCCCTTCCTGTTATCCACCTGTTATCCGGTTGTGTTATAGTGATCCCCAGTTGGGCGGGCGGATAGCCTGCCCCAGAGGGGAGAAGTGCCATGCGCACCCTGGTTACCTTTATCCTGCGCCTGTGGGTCGATCCCGGGGCGGAAGGGCCGGCCTGGGAGGGCCGGGTGGAAAATGTGGCCAGCGGCGAGCGGGCCCACGTCCGCGGGCCGGAGGAGCTGACACGCTTCCTCGACGCCCAGACGGCCGGGTGTAGAAGACCTGAAAGGGGGCGAGCAAGCTCGCCCTGGAGACCGGCCGGGTCTGGGGCGGAACAGGAAGAATGAACAGATGCCATGAACCAGCGGGTGCCGAGACGAGGCAAGCGCCTACGCGGGAGCGCGGGCACGGGGGAAGCAAGATCCCCAAGCTGAGAGGAGAGGAGACAACGATGAAGACCAATCTTTGTTTCTACCAGGAGGAACGAACGATGAAAAGCAGAAGCCACTCCCTGTTGTTGGCCACGCTGTTGGGCCTGCTGCTGGCGGCGGCGGCGGCCCTGCTGGCCGCCAGCCCTACCCGGGCCGCGCTGCCGGCGGCCGGCGCCGAGATCCCAGCGGCGAGTTGCCAGCAGATCCAAAGCCCGGCTGGTACGGCCCAGGTGGCCATCACCGACCAGGGCCTTGTGCCAGAGGCCGTGTTCGTGGATGTGGGCTGGACGGTGACCTGGACGAATGAGACCGCGACCACTGTGCACCTGGTGGCCGGGTGGCCCCATCGTGTCAGTCTCCCCCTCGTGGCGCGGGCTCACGGCGCGCTGAGCAGCGCTGCCGTAGCCGTTCAGATGGGGTGGAAATCGGACACGGATAACACGGATTTACACGGATTCGTGTTGATCGAAGATGGCGATACCCCGAGCCTGGCAGCAGGCGGGATCGATGCGCGGAGTGATGGGATAGGCGCCGAGATCCCTCCTGGCGGCACCTATGGGCACGAGTTTGCCGAGGCCGGCGTGTACACGTACCGCCTGGGCGAAGACCCGGAGATGACCGGCTGGGTAAAGGTCTACCCGGAGCCGGGCCCCATGGTCCTTGTCCACGCCGGCGAGTTCCTGATGGGCTGCGACGAGAACAACCCGGACGAGTATTGCTACTTTGAGGAAGAGCTGCCTCTGCACGCCGTCTACCTCGACGCTTACTATATCGACACCTTCGAGGTGACCAACGCCGAGTACGCCCAGTGCGTGGCTGCCGGGGCCTGTGTGCCGCCGGCCGACTACTCGACCGGCACCCGGCCGTCCTACTATGACAATCCTTTCTACGCCGACTATCCGGTGGTCGAGGTGACCTGGCACAACGCCGCCGACTATTGCGCCTGGGCCGGCAAGCGGCTGCCCACCGAGGCCGAGTGGGAAAAGGCCGCCCGCGGCAGC
>JAFGIA010000351.1 GCA_016929795.1 Anaerolineae bacterium | reverse complement strand
GCCAGCCAGCAGGCCGGGCTGCGGAAAGTCGGCGATGTCGGGGGCGTCGCCAGCATCCACGCGGATCGAGATCGAGCCCTCGAACTCCTTGTTGCCGATGTAGTTAATGTCGATGCCGGTGGCCTCCTCAAAGGCCTTCATTGACTCGTTGAACACGACCTCGTCGACATCGGTGAAGGGACCGTCGACGACCACGGTCGTGCCGGTATACTCGCCCGCCAGCGCCTTTTCCAGGTAGCCGCCAGGCATGACCGCAAAGCCTACTTCGACGCCTGGCTCTGCCGGCTCTGACGGCTCGGCGGCGGTCGGCTCGGCCACGGCCTCGGTCGGCTCTGGTTCCACGACCGGCTCCTCGGTGGCGCCACAGGCAGCCAGGACCAGGCTGGCGACCAGCAGCAGGCTCAGAATGGCAAACATTGAACGTTTCATTTCTACTCTCCTCCTAACATGTGTCTAGCGATTGATGTGGCCTTTTCGGCCCGGGCTTGTCAACCTCGATCCTGTATTGATTTGCTTCCATCACCTCCCTTCCAGTGAGGGTGTGGTGTTCCGGCGGGCCCGGCAACGGTCGTGCCGCGCCACTGTGCCATGTAATCTGGGACCCTCGTATCGGACAAGCTGGCTGCCCATGGATCTAGGGTGGCTCGGTACCGCACGAACGGCGGATCACCAGCTCTGTTTCCAGCGTCACGGACGAAACATCTTCGTCCCCTTCGATCATGGTAATTAGCACTTCGGCCGCCGTCCACCCCAGGCCATAGGCTGGCACGCGGACGGTGGTCAGGGGTGGGCAAGCGTGTGCGGCCAGGACAATGTCGTCGAATCCGACGAC
Organism: Anaerolineae bacterium; assembly: GCA_016929795.1. Next base: position 2,510 of record JAFGIA010000351.1, on the reverse strand, counting down.
GGCCACGTCCTCGGGCACACGCAACCCGCCGGCCCGCACCCCACTCATCACACCCAGCGCGATGACGTCGCTTGCCCCAAAGATGGCCGTGGGTGGGTCGGGCAGGGCGAGGAGCTCGGCAGTGGCTTCTTGCCCGGCCTCGGGCATAAAGGATGCGGTTTTGATCAGGCTGTCGTCGATGGGCAGGTCATGCTCGCCCAGCGCCTGCCTGTAGCCGTTGAATCGGTGCTGGGTGCCCGCGTATGAAAAGGGCGCGTTCGAGACAAAGCCGATGCGGTGGTGCCCGTGGGCGATCAGGTGGCTCACTGCCTGGTAGGCACCAGCCTGGTTATCCACGTCCACCCAGGGAAAGGGACTGCCCTCGAGGCGGCCATGCAGGATGAGCGGAAAATCATCGCCGGCCAGCTCGGCGAGGAGCGGGTCTCCTTCGCACGGGCCCGAGATGATCAGCCCGTCCACCTGTTGCTCGCGGATGAGCCGGGCGTAGGCCTCGTGATCGAGGACGGCCTCGGCCAGCTGGACCATCAGCAGGTAGCCGCGCTGGTGGACGGAAGTGGTGATCCCTTGCAAAAAGCTGGGCAAAAAGACGTCGGCGGCAAGCCGCTCCCTGCTCTCGCCGATGATGAGGCCGATGCGGTGGGTCTTGCCACTGGCCAGCGAGCGGGCTGCGGCAGTGGGGTAATAGTTCAGCTCGCGCGCTGCCTGGAGTACACGCTGGCGTGTCTCTTCGCTGATCTTGACTCCCGGCACATCATTGAGCACAAAGGAGACGGTGGTGCGCGATACACCTGCCAGCCTGGCCACATCGTGGCTTCTTGCCGATCGCCGGCCCAAATCTCTCCTCCTTGACTAACGCGTGTTAGTAACACGGTTTACTAACACGCGTTAATTATACAACCTTTTTGCGCGTTTGTCAAGAGGGAATTTCACGAATTGGACAAAAAATCGTGCCTGGCGCCCAATTTCAGGTGCCGCCCTCTGCACCAGGCGCTGCCTTTCGCAATCCGGAGGGTTGCGTCACACGGACATCAGGCGGTGCAGGTGGGCGATGGCGCGCTGTGCCGCCGTGGCGGCATCGGGTTGGGGCATGAACTCGCCCGAGACATAGCCCTGGTACCCGGTGGCATAGAGGGCATCGAGGATCGAGCGAAAGTCGAGGTGGCCGGCGCCGGGGTGCCAGCGGTTCGAGTCGGCGACGTGAAAGTGAAAGATGCGGTCGCCGGCGGCGCGGATGCTCTCCTCGATCACCGGCTCTTCGATGTTCATGTGGAAGGTATCGAGCAGCAGGCCCATGTTTGTTGCGCCGACGCGCGCTACCAGGTCGAGACCCTGGGCGACGTTGTTGATCAACGTCGTCTCGTAGCGGCAGATCGGTTCCAGCGCCAGGCGGACGCCATGCGGCGCCGCTGCGGCACAACACGTCTGCAGCGCCGCCACCAGCCATGCCATGGCCTGTGCATGGTCGACTCCCTCTTTGACGATTCCGCGCAGCAGCCCGATGATGATGGCCGCGCCGGTGCGCGCCGCAAGGGGAATGTGCGCCAGGGTGCGGTCGATGGCCGCTGCGCGCACGGCCGGGTCCGGGTCGGTGTACGACAGCCCTTCCTCGCCCCACGCCTGCCCCGTGCCGATCGCCGGCACCTCCAGGCCGTGGGCCGCTACGACGCGCAGCAGCTCGTCGCCGTCGACCAGCGCCGGATCGCGGATCGCCAGCTCCACGCCGTCGTATCCCCACCTGGCGATGCGCGCCACATTCTCCTCAAAATCCCCCTTGAAGGCAACGGCCTGGAACTTGGCCGGCTGGGTCGACAGGACGATCGCGGTTTTCATACCCCCCCCATAGATTGGTAGATTGGGGATTGGGGACTGGTAGATTGGGAAAAGCCATTCCCCAATCTACCAATCCCCAATCTACCTATGCAAACGTATCCTGCCCAATCCTCGGCAGCCCATACACCGGCTTCCACCCCTCGCTCAGCGGCTCGCGCAGGTAGGGCTCCATCTCTTCTGCCGTGCGCAGCGTGACCTCTTCGACGGGCGGCACGGTGCCGGCGGGAAAAACCTCCAGGATCTGGTCGTTGAGCAGCGTCAGGTAGCGCAGGATGGCAGCCACCGGGCGCTTGGCTTTTTCCGCCGCGCCGTGCGTGGACATGCCGACGACGCCTTCCGGGGTCGCGGCGATCTCGATCGCAAAGTGGCCTTCGCCTTCTGACCAGCGGCTGGGCCGGCTGAAGGGGTCGACCGACTTGTCGAAATGTCCATCCGGCAGGTAGCTCTTGCCCTCGGTGTCGACGGCGTAGCGCATGTCGACCATCTCGGGGTGGAGCAGCAGGCCGAGCGACGTTTCGGATTCGTCGGCGTGGACAAAGTTGGTGTCCCACTTGCCCCCCTTTTCCGTGGTGCGGAAAAACTCGCGCACGGCGCGGTGCCAGTCGATGACGCGATAGATGCCGGGCAGGTGGTAGCGCTTCTGGAACTGCTGGATGACCGACTCGAGCATCCAGAGGTGC
>JAFGIA010000350.1 GCA_016929795.1 Anaerolineae bacterium | reverse complement strand
CGCCGGGGCGAAGGCCCACCACCTCGGGGCTGGTGTAGACCACGACAGGGTCAAGGAGCAGGGTCGGGATCAGGTCGGTGATCACGACGCCGTGGGCGGCGCCGGGGCCGGCGTTGGTGAAGGTCAGGGTGTAGGTAAAGAGGTCGCCCGGCTGCGGCTCTGGCGGGGTTTGGACCGCCTTGCCGATCTGCAGGTCGGTTGGCCGGCGGTGGGTGACGGGGGTAATGATGGTGGAAGCGTTGTTGGCCGGGTCGAGGTCGGGCTCGTTCATGGCGATCGAGACCTGGTTGGCCAGCGCGAACGGCGGCTCGCGCATCGGGTCGATGGTGGCCTGGACGCGGATCTCGCCGGTTTCACCCGGCGCCAGGTCGGCGATCTGCCAGGTATAGTCCGCGCCGGGCAGGGTGCCGACGACGTTGGGGGTCTGGTAGACGACGGTGGGGTTGACGAGGCCGGCGGGGAGCAGGTCGGTGAGGATGACGCCGTGGGCGGTGGCGGGGCCGGCGTTGGCGAAGGTGAGGATGTAGAGGAGCTGGTCGCCGGGCATGGGGTTGGCGGGGGCAGAGACGGTTTTGTGGGCGGAGACGTCGGCGTCGAGGGCGTTGATGTGGAGGGCGGGGTCGCCAAAGAGGGTGTACTCCTCGATCTGCTCCAAGTTACTGCCTGTCGTGTACAGGTTCAGCTTGCCCAGGTAGGCCGCCAGACCCAGCTCGCGCACACCATCGTAAAAGACTGCCCGGAAAAAGCCCTGGTCAAGGGGCTCGTGCCCTTGCGTCACGCCCAACCCAGTCGGCGACCAGCTTGCCACCGCGCCCTTGTTTATCGCCCGCACCAACGATTCTGCCAGTGAGGGCATGATTGTCCTGGGATCGATAAAATAGCCTTCCAGGCAGGTCATCGGCAGCATGATGGGCCAGCGGTCGGCGTTGGTGAGCAGGTCGATGCCGGCCAGGTCAAATATCCTTTGGCCTGACCACATGGCCGTCGCTCCGTGCCCGATGTAGTTCACGATCAGGGAGCCGGTGGTGTTCAGCGTGTTGGCGATATTCTGCTTGCACTGAAGTCCCGTGGAGCAGGTTTGGAGGTAGTAGTGCCGCGTGGCGGTGTAGGGCCAGGGCATAAAGCCGCCGATCATGGCATCGGACTGCGCCCAAAAGTCCCCGGCGCTGTCCGGGTCGTCGGCCACAAACAGCAGCTCGCTGTTCCACGCTGCCCCGCGCATCGACTGCTCGTAGGCTACGGTCTTGTCGAACATGGCCTGCGCCTGCGCCAACGTGTTCGCCGGCAGCCGGCCCACGAGCATATCGGGCCAGATGTCGCTGCCGCTCACCGACACGAAACGGTTATCGGCTGCCGTTTCTCCCAACCATGGATCAACGTAGGCAAGGTAGGGATGCACGTAGCTGACTGTTCCGAGATTTCGGTTGTCCTTCGGATCGTAGGTCCCGTCACCGAGCAGCACCACGTAAGTCGGAGGCAACTGCCACATCTCGAAGGCATACTGCAAAAAAGCTCGCACGGCCTGCGGTGCGGACACACCGTAGTTGAACTGGTCGTACACGTCCTGCACGTCGATCGTCATCGCGTCCAGCCCTGTGCTGGCACGATAACTCGCCAGAGCCCCGGCCACGAGCAAAAAGTCGGCGTGAGAGATGACGACATAGCCCGCATGGTTGGTGGGATTGCCGAGGTCCGAGGCGATATCGGCGATGACCGCCGTCGGCGTCAGCCAGCCCGATGAGGTCAGCGCCAGCAGGGTAGCCGGGCCATCGGCCGCATGGCCAAAGCGCACAGAATGGGGAGCCGGCGCCGGCGAAAGGATGCCGCCAGTGATACGCTTCACAGTCAGAGGGTCCGAGACGTCATAGACTTCGATGTCGCTCGCCGTGAACCCGCCCACCTCAAAGTTGTATGCGCCTGTCAACGAGCGAGCAAACGTGAGCCGCTCATTCTCAGCGACGTAGGCACGGTGATAGGTCAGCTCAAATCGATCGAACAAAGAAAACTCGTTCGCCGAGCCGGTGTCACCAGGGAAGCTCGCCGTCAGCGTGTTGGTAAGGCTGGTCAGGTAGGACTGGGGGAGATCGAACTCGACCCACTCGGCGGTCGTGTTCCCATCCCACCAGTGCTCACCCACGAAGTGACCGTTCACGTAAAACCTGGCGTGGTGGTCGGGCGCCACGGCGGGATCGGAGCTGAAGCCGAACACGGAGGCGCCCAGGGAAGCGGTGGCCGTTTCGGGTGAGATAACGCCCAGATTGGCTTCCACGGGCAGGTCCACGGGCGCGATCGCATTGAGCCAATACCAGCGCTCGGTCAAATCGTCACCGGGGAGCCCGGCCATGTAGCGCGCATCATCTTCAACGCGAATGTGCCCCTGAAAGTCAGTCGACATTGGAGCGGAAGGTAGGGGAGATCCGTCCAGTACCGGCATGCGTCGCCCGTTGGTCAGGTCGTATGCGAGCCAGTACACGCTCTGCCGGGCGTACTTACCATGCGGCGCCTGCCCGTAGAAGAGCAGGTAATCCGCCGGTCCCAGGCTGCCGTCCCCCTCGCCGATCACACGCACCGCGATCTCTTGCCCCTGCCAGAATACCTGCAATTTTCTAGGATCGAGCGTGCTGACCGGCAGCCCGGCCGCGGCCAGTTGATCGTAGGTCAGCCGGTAGAGCCCATCGTCCGCCACGAGCAGGCGGTAGCTGTTGGCCGGTGGCAGCCAGGGGGCGATCACGGCAGATGTCTCGATGCCGCGCCAACTCCTGGCCGATTGGTAGTTCACCAACTGATCGCGGAGGATCGACTCGAACGCCGGGCTCGCGCTGGCGGGGTGCGCCTGGAGTGCCGGGCCGGCCGGGTAGGAGAAACCGATCTCCAGCTCGAGCCGGGAATAGCTCTCCACCCTGCCTGAGGACGGATCGTACTGAACCGGGTAGACCTCGATGGCGGCGACGCGTTGATCGCGGATGTGGCCCACTTCGGCCACACGCGCCACGGTGCCGGGGTAGGGCCCCGCGGCCGCAGGACGCGCGGAGGGCGCGACAAACTCGGTTTCGAGCTGCCAACCCTCCGTCGACAAGGCGTCGGGGTCCGCCGGCGCGCGGCGGTCAAGCACCACCCGTGGGGCGGGCAGCAGCACGCGCTCACCCGTGCTTTCTGACGGGCCCTTCACTGCCCGCACTTGCACGTCGGCACCCAGGGGAATGCCCACGAGGAAGCGCTTAACAGGGACCTGGGGCTCGCCGGCATCATCCGTGACAGCCCAGCCAGGAATCGAGATCCGATCGTAGGTTTTGCCGTCGACGACCTGCTCGCGCCACACTGGAGTGGGAATGGTCAGAGCGAACACCACGTGGGTCGAATCGGAGGCCAGCACCTCGACGTCGGTGGTTTGGGCCAGGACTGAGGGGGTGGGCTGTGCGGGGATTGCTGCGTCGCTTTGCTCCTCGTAACGATAGCTTCCTGGCAGCCGCAACGGAGAAGCCAGGGCCGCACGATCGAGCACGGCGAGCGCCGACAGGACCAGGACCAGGCGGAGCAGAATCGCTGCCTCGCCATTCTTGTGCTTCATGCCAACCTCCGGCACAGCGGCACAACCCAGAGGGTTGTGTTACGTGGCTCCTGACGATTTTGAGCCCATAGCCGTGTGTTCACGCGTTGGGGGAGCGACTCGCGGCCATGCCCCGAATTTTGCACGCCATAGCGAACAGGCCGCGTCCGGCGCGCCTCAGGCTCGCCAGCAGGGCCAGGATGAGGCTGCCCCTCACCAGCAGGCGTGGCAGCGCAGCATAGAAGCCCTGGTCGAGCGCGATTCTGCGTCGCCCTCGCTGCAGGGCAGCCACCCTGCCCACCAGGAGCGACTCGTCGTGGGGCGGCTCCGCGTACCGCAGGCTGTCTCCCCGCGTCACAAAACGCAGCACCTGGCTCTCATCGTGAGTACACCGGATTACCCGGTGAACAAGCAGCCTCGTTCCCGAGCGGCACAGGACGACGTCGCCTACCGATAGCTGAGCCGCCGACGCCGGGACCACCTCAACGATGTCTCCGTCGCGGATAAAAGGCCACATGCTCTCGCCGCGCACCTGGAAGCGGAGAGAAACGCCGGCGCCCGCCAGGTCTTTGCCCAGCTCAAAGAACTCGATCCCCGAAACGACGACCACGCTATCCATGCGCGAAGGAGTCAGCCAGTACCTGCACCGCGCTCGAGTCGGGCACAAAGCCATACTCGAACATCGGAACCGTATAGGCGAGCTTGATTGCCAGGTCCAGCCCACGCGCAGCCGCAGCACGATCGTACACCGCCAGGAAGGATCTAGCCAGCAGACGCTGCACGCCAGTTTCCGGCGGCAGGGGCATCAGGCAGTTCTGCGGTGCGTGACGCAGGAAATAGATCGCACCCAGTGGTGCGCCCTCCGGCGCATAAAGCCCCGTATTCCCGATCCACGGCGTGCCATGAGCCGTAAAACCGCCATCCCTGGAGCGGATAGCAATACACTCTTCACCCAACACTCGGGCGCCGGTCTCCACACCCCACAGCACAGCCATTGTACTCTTTCCGGCGCCCGACTCGCCCGCCAGAACGTAACTTTGTCCCTGGTGGACGATGGCACATGCATGAACGAGCAATCCGCTGCCTTCTTGAGACAGTTTGTGGACAAGGAGAACACGATCCAAGGGTGGAGCCAGCGGGTAGGGCACCGGCCAGGCGCCCGACTCGGCCATCTCGACATACACCTCCCCGTGATGTAGGTCGGGCGAGAAGGTGGCTACCCGTTTGGCCACTGCCGGATAGCCGCCCAAGTACACCTGATAGATCCAGCCGCCGCCATTCTGGCGATAGACCTCGCAGTCGGGTGGAAACTGGTGCGCACCCTGGCGGACAGTGAGGACCCTGTCTGCCATCCACCGGCCCGGAAAAGCGTGCCAGTGAACATCAACGTGGATGTCCGATCTCTGTTCTTCGGCCACGAAGGAAGCGTAAGGGCTGCCTGACTCAAAGCTCCAGGGGAGCAAGAGCGACTCCAGGGCCACAACAGTCCCTGCGATTCCAAGGTGTGTCAGCATAAGCGCCAGGTATCAGGCAAAGGCAGGGGCATCACGGGTAGATGCACAACTGGTCCACGCACCCGTCATCCCCTAGCTGTGGTTGCTGGCCGTCGATGGAGGTCTGAAAGCACCCCGATCCGAGCGTCACCTCGCCAATCGACAACTTGACCTGCTTGATCGCTGGTGTTACGTACGGCTTGCGTTCGCGTGTCTCTGTCACCTTTTCTTCTCCCTTGAACAGACTTGACTTGCTTGCTCAATCCTCACGCGCCCTGTTGTCTTGTACGAGCCCGGCTCGGTTCGCCCTCAGGTGCGCAATCTCACAAAAAAACGCTGGCACTGACTCCGAGTCTCCATTCTCGGTCTCGGAGGAGGCGGGGCAGCGCTGACACAGGCCCGACAGCTCACAATGCAGGCACTCGAAATCTTTGCTCACACGCCACGAGCGCCACTCGCCCAGCGTCCTCCAACCCTCCTGAAACGATCCCGAGAGCAGGTCGTAGCCTGAGGAGCGGTACATCTGGCACGTACTCAGACGCGCGTACGGATCGATGAAGAAAGAACGAATGCCGGCGCCACAATGGAAGAAAGCACCTGGTTGATAGCCCGGGGATGCCTGCACGTCCAGGAAGCGGTGATACAGGCGAACAAAGTCCTCATCCGTGCCGGGCTTCAAGCGATCCAGCCCCACCACTTCAGTGGGCGAAAGGCGCAGCGGAGCGATATCCTCTGCGCGCGCGCTCTGCCACAACACCGCGTCGTGGCGGAACGAGATCCCCAGGTCGGCCGAAAAGCGGTACATATCCTCCAGCTCGTGGATGTTGAGCCTCATTGCCATTGTCTTGAGGCGCAGGTTGAACCCGGCCTCGCGCAGCATCTCTATGCCGCGCAAACAGCGAGCGAAGGAGCCGGGCACGCCGGTGACGCGCTCGTACGTGGGCGCCGTCATGCCGTAGAGCGTGACCTCGATCCACCAGGGGCGCCACTCCTGCAAAAACGCCACCATATCTGGGGTCAGCAGCGTGGCATTGGTAAACAGCACAGTGAGCAGCCCCTTGCGCTTGGCATAACGGTGCAAATCACAGAAATCTGGGCGCAGCAGCGGCTCACCGCCGGTCCAGAGAAGACGCAAGCACCCGGCGTCCGCAAGCTGGTCGAGGATTCCGAACCACTGGCGAGTCGTGAGCTCCTGGCTTTTCAGAGAAGCATCGCGCGCCGGATCGTGCACGAAACAGTGGACACAATTCAGGTTGCAGCGATCCGTCAACCCGATGGTGCCGTACAGAGGCGCCCGCTCGCTGCCCAAATTCTGGACCAAGCGCTCGGAAAACTCGCCGAACTCAAGCTCAGGACACGTCATCGTCCACAGGCCCTATGAGGTGCAGCTCACTCAACTCGGACACTACCTGGAGGAGATCGGCCTGCGCTCTATCGAGGTCGACGGCAAACTCCTGGACGAGCGCATCCCGGACCACTTCGAGCGAAGAGCGTCCATCCAGCAGCTCCCAGATGCGGGCGGCCGTCTCGTTCAACACATAGATCGCTGCCATATCGGCAACCTGCTGCCGTACCGGGACCAGTATGTTTTCTCCAGCAATCGTCCTCGATACGACATCCGGGTTGTGTTCGTATCGCACTTTTAACAAGTCAGCCAACGTTACCCCTCTCAACCCTGAGAACTTTTACCAACCAAAAACCGGCTGGTGGATCGATGGCATCAGTGTACCATCGTGCCGTTAAGGCCAGGTCAGAAGAAAGTTTGATTTTGGTTCGAAAAAGTGAGACCTGAATGACTCGCCTTCGAGCTCCCTACTTTCAGCCCCCATACACCTCATCCGTCCGCGCCGCCATGATAAAGTCATTCCGGTGCAGGCCGCCGATCTTGTGCGTCCACCAGGTGACCGTCACCTTGCCCCACTCGGTCACCAGCATCGGGTGGTGATCCTGCTCTTCGGCGATCTCG
>JAFGIA010000349.1 GCA_016929795.1 Anaerolineae bacterium | reverse complement strand
AGCAGCCGCACCAACGCCAACTCGAGCAGGCGATCGTCATCGAGATCCTGGCGCGTTTTGCCCTCTGCCAGTGCGACGGCTTCGTGGGCGTGATCCAGCATATGGCGCAAGCGAATATCATTGCTCCGCTTGGTCATACTGCACCTCTGCCTCGGCCATCACATCCTCTCGGAAGTATGGACTCAGAAAACCTGGAGTGTTCAGATCGACCTTGCGTCCCAGGATTTCGGATAGCTCTCTCTCCATCTCGAAAAACGCAAGCCCGGGCACGTGTCCAGGTTCAAACTCGACCAGCACGTCTACGTCGCTGTCGGCGCGGAAATCTTGGCCGATTACGGATCCAAATAGCGCCAACTGCTCAATGTGATGCTTGCGGCAGAATGAAGCGATTTTCTCTCGATCTATTGAGATTTGAGTCATCGCAAAAGACCCTTCCGTATCCAAGTCAATGCTGATGCTACAAGTGTAACACACGCTGCGTCGGACGTCAAATTGCTTCGGTTTGTCTCACAAGCGGGACGCCTAACTTTGGTAGCCCAGGGTGCGACCTAGTGCTGCCAGGGCCTCGACCGTGAGTAGCATGAGAGTGGTATGTGATAAAGAGGGGATTGACCCTTGTAAATGCGATGCAGTGTGCTGTACTACCGCACATTACGGCCAGCGTGTTCATCAACGACGACGAGAGCGGGCTGCACCACGATTACGAGGTGTGGCTCGAAGGGCTCGCCCCCCACGCGCAGATCGACCAGGCCGGTCCAAGGACCGGTTGCACAACCGCACGGGTGAGGACAATGCCGGCGCCCACCTGAAGCGGCAGGTGATGGGGCGTGAAGTGGTGGTGGCGGTGACCAATGGCCGATTGGATTTCGGTCCATGGGAGCAGATTTTTTATGGGGAGTTTGATGGCGGGCGGCGGAAGCGGGTGCTGGTCAAGATCATCGGGGAGTAGACGATCTTTAACCGTCTCGTTCATTGTACTCGAACACATACTCGAACACATGCTTGACAGCGTGGCAGTCTTGTAGTAGGATTGGACTGAACGAAACGAACTGTGAAGTTGGTCCAACGGCTAGAGGGAACCTGCCGCTGGACACTAGACAGGGGAGGCTGTTTTGAGTGCCAGCCAGACTGCCAAGGTCGAGAAACGTCCGGTAGAGATCGTTCTTCGAGACGGCAAGCCATCTGCTGTGATCCTGGATATTGACGAGTACCAGGAGATGCTTGAGCGCTTGGAGGATCTCGAGGATCTGGAGATGCTCCAGGAAATGCGCGAGAAGCCGCTCAACTTCAGAAAGCTAGACGAGTTTCTGGCGGAGTATCACCCAGGTGTATGAGGTCTACCTGGAAGGAGCTGCCGAGCGTGATTTGAGGAGGCTCCCAGAGGAGATCTTTCGGCGGATCATTCCTCACATCCGATCTTTGTCAGAGGACCCAAGACCACCAGGCTGTCGTAAGCTTGCCGGCTCGGAGAGTGACTGGCGGATTCGGGTCGGCGATTATCGAGTTGTCTACGAGATCGACGAAACAGAAAGAGTTGTCAGGGTGTTTCGGGTGAGGCATCGCCGGGAAGCCTACCGGTGAGCTTTTTTGTGGGAGCTGCTTAACGAGTGTGACTGATTTGCCTCCACTAACTGACGCCAAGATACAGCAGAAGTTTGTGGGGTGACATAATAGCCTCTGTCGCAGCGCGCCATCTTGGCTCTTTCGAAATAGCTCGTCGAAGGCTTCATCGTTTCTGAATGGCGCGCCCGAATGGATGAAGAATGGTGCGGTAATCAGAATCATGGCTACTGTCGATGTTGATGACACTGTCTGGGCGGAATTTCTCGCGCTGTGCAAGAGGAAGCAGATCCACGACCCAGAGCTTTATCTCCATCAATGGCTGCGCAGAATCTTCAAGCACGAAGGTATGGCAGAGGGGCGCTATTGGCCAGTGACCGGCGCCATCGTCACCCGCGCCGACTCGCAGGTCCTCATCGTCGGCAACGAGTATGCACGCGGGAAACCGCTATTCTGGAACCTACCGAGCGGCACCGTCGAGCCCGGCGAGTCTCTGCGGCAGGCCGCGGTCCGTGAGCTGTACGAGGAGAGTGGCATCCAGGCGCTCAAGGTTGGGCGCCTGGCCTGGATTGTCCAAAGCTACGGCGGGCCGGGCAGCACGGGCATTCTCGCCTTTGCCTTTGAGGTACTGGTCTGGGAGGGTAGTCTCACCTTGGAGAATGAGGAGCGGGGTGGCTTGGTGCGTCGCGCCGAGTTTGTGCCCTACGACGAGGCCTGTGAGCGGATCTTCCCTGGAAGTGCAGGCCCCCTGCGTGACTGGCTGGCGACGCCTCATGACCTGCCCCGTATCTACTGGAGCGACCCGGACGGGCCGCAACTGATGGAATAGAAGTGGTTATCCAGAGTGCGGCCTATGGCCAACAGTGCCTCGATGCTTGGCGGTATGAGAGTGGTATACGATAAAGAGGGGATTAACTCTTGTGAACGCGATGCACATCACGGCCAGTGTGTTTATCAACGACGACGAGAGCGGGCTGCACCACGATTACGAGGTATGGCTCGAAGGGCTGGCGCCGCACGCGCCGATCGACCAGTATTGGCACAATCGGACGGGCGAGGACAATGCCGACGCGCACCTGAAGCGGCAGGTGATGGGGCGCGAGGTGGTGGTGGCGGTGACGAACGGCCGGCTCGATTTTGGGCCGTGGGAGCAGATCTTTTACGGGGAGTTTGATGGGGGGCGGAGGAAGCGGGCGCTGGTCAAGATTATCGGGGAGTAAAGCTTGAGACAGTCTGTCAGCGCACGCTCGCGCGTCATAAACTTGACATTTGTAGTCTCATAATCTATTATGAGACTACAAATTTTGTAGAAGGGAGCGAGTGCTGTGGCGCAGGTAACCGTGGGAATTCGTGAACTGAAGGCGCGCTTGAGCAGCTACGTCCGTCAGGCCAGATCCGGCGCATCTGTCATCATCACCGATCATGGAGAACCTGTCGCTCGACTGGTGCCGATAGGCCGTTCGCTGGAGGACCGGATGGAAGATCTGGTTGAGGCCGGGCTGATCACCTGGAGCGGGAAGAATCTGGCGCGCATTGCGCCGGTAGCCCGCACACACGGAAAGCAGAGCGTTGCCGACCTGCTGTTGGAGGATCGAGAATGATCCTTTACCTGGACGCCAGTGCTCTGGTTAAGCGTTACGTAGCCGAGGCAGGGTCGCTGGAAGTAGGTGCGGCTATCTCGCAAGCGGCGCTCACGGGAACGGCGCTCACCAGCCGGGCAGAGGTAGCAGCCGCGTTCGGTAAGGCTGTTCGTGTTGGCGCATTGACGCAAGAGGAATCGCTTGCAGCTTTGCAGGTGTTTCGAAATGACTGGGTCGATTTGGTTCGAATCCAGGTGACTGAAATGGTGATTGCCCGTGCCGATGTACTTGCGTGGGATCATGGGCTTAGAGGGTATGATGCCGTCCAACTTGCATCAGCGTTGGCTTGGCAGGATGCGTTGGGCGAGGCGGTGACCTTGGCCACTTTCGACAAACGGCTGTGGACTGTGGCCGAGTCGGTGGGTCTTGTAGCCTATCCTGCTGATCTGCCTGCGATGCTCCAATCCTGGAAAGCTACTGGCAAATCCGCATGATGGACGCGCAGTGGTTGTGACAACTCAAGGCGCGACCTATCGCCGCGAGGGCCTGGATCGTTAGCGGCATGAGTGTGGTATGCCACAAGGAAGGCAGTGACCCTTGTAAACGCGATGCACATCACAGCCAGCGTGTTCATCAACGACGACGAGAGCGGGCTGCACCACGATTACGAGGTGTGGCTCGAAGAGCTGGCGCCGCACGCGCCCATCGACCAGGCCCGTCGGGGACGGGTTGCACAACCGCACCGGCGAGGACGCCTGTCCTGAACGAAGTGACAGGAATGCGGATGCGCACCTCAAGCGGCAGGTGATGGGGCGCGAGGTGGTGGTGGCGGTGACCAACGGCCGGCTCGATTTTGGGCCGTGGGAGCAGATTTTCTATGGCGAGTTTGATGGGGGGCGCCGGAAGCGGGTGCTGGTCAAGATCATTGGAGAGTAAGCGGGCGGAGTTTCATCCCGCCGGCACTCGGGTGATCTCGGCCATTTGATCGAAATGGTGGTCAAAGGCAAAAACCTCGAACACGCGCTGCCGGCGCGCGGCCGCCAGAGTGGCGCAATCGACATAACTCCACGCCTTGTCGGTATAACTCTCAAAGATATCCCAAATCGCACGCCGCTCATCAGGAGTCAGATGGAGCAACCTGTAACGAGCGCTGCTCATCAGCCGGTTGCCCAATTCCACTGCCGGCCCGGCACCCAGCCGCGCTTTCACCAGCAGCATCGTCTCAATGAAAACCGGCTCGGGTAGGCAGAAGGACGCATCGGTGTTCGCCTCTATAAATGCCGCGGCTGCCGTGTGATGTTGATCACTCCGATCCAGCATGGCCAATAGAGCGCCTGAATCTATCAAGAACTGCTTCATTGTGCTGTCTTGCCTGTATCTCGACGAACGGCTCGGCCATTTCGTCCCTGCCTGTAACGAGCAGGAGCAATCTCCCATGCATGTAGGCCAGT
>JAFGIA010000050.1 GCA_016929795.1 Anaerolineae bacterium | reverse complement strand
GAATTCCACAACGAATTCCAGCCAGATACAGCAGTTTCGCCTCTGCCTTATCCTGGCAAGATCATGGATATGTTGGATTACCAATGCTATGTCTGGGGTGGACAAAAGCTGCCCGACAAGCTGACGATCCAGGCTGTTGAAGGCGAACACATGATGGCCGATGAGTACAGGGAGTTCGCCGCGGATCCAACCAATTTCTGGTTAAAGACGTATTTGCCACGCGTGATGCCCACACTTGCACCTCTGGCAATGCTGACAGAACTCCCGCGTGTCTCGGAAAACGTAGACATCATCGACCTGATCGTCCCGTTTGGGACTCCACCCTTCCAGGCTATGCTCAAGACCCTGATGGAAGCTGGCGACGAATTGATGAAGCTGTTGGGCACGGTCGGGCAGACGGCGGGGATGATCGCCGCCTCCGGGTTCCCCAGCATGGGCTTTAATATTGTCAAGACCCCCTTTGATTATCTTGGCGATACCTTGCGCGGCACCAGGGGCATCCTGATGGATATGTACCGCCATGCAGATGACTTGTTGGCTGCGTGCGAGGCTTATGTGCCGGTCCTGATCAATGCGGTTGTCAAGGCAAGCGACCGCAGCGGTGCCCCCGCTGCGATGTATGTGCTGCACAAAGGCGCGGATGCGTTCATGTCACAGGTGCAGTTCGAGAAATTCTACTGGCCAACCTGGAAGCAGGTCATGCTGGGGCTGTACGAAGAAGGCATCACCAGTTACCTGTTCATTGAAGGTTCCTACAACAACCGCCTGGAAAACCTGGCTGAAATGCCAGGGAGATCCCTGGTGTGTCACTTTGACCAGACCGAGATGCGCCCGGTAAAGGAAATCCTGAGCGACAAATTCGTCATCGCCGGGAATGTTCCTGCCTCCCTGATGTCGGCTGGTACAGTCGATGAAGTACGCGCCTACTGCGACGATCTGGTGGAGTTGTTCAAAGATGCACCGGGCTATATACTGGCCCACGGATGCTACTTTGAGAATACCACCGACGAAAAGTTGCGCGCCTTCATGGATGCGGTCAAAAAGTAACCGCCCTGCCAGGTTCTCCGTTCCGCTTTCGGAATGCGGTTCCTCCGGGGAGCCGCATTCCTGTTGTCCCCCTTGCACGGCGAAAGGTGCGCTATGAGCTATTTCGCCATAACTTGTCAATAACAGGGGAACCAATGGCTACAAGCAGTTCTGGCAGCGTTGCGCGCCCCGCAAAGCGTGCAACCACGGCGTGGCTGATCCTGGCCGTGCTGCTGCTGTTCAGCATCGCGGCGCCGCTCAACCAGTTCAAGGTGCCACCCATCATGCCCGTGCTGATGGAGGCGCTGGGGCTGTCGGTCAGTGGCGCAGGGCTGTTGATGTCGGTATATGCCATCACCGGCCTGGTCCTCGCCTTGCCGGCCGGGCTGATCTATCAGAAGGCGGGCGCGCGTTGGGCCGGCATCCTGGCCGGTGGCTCGATCGTGCTGGGGACGGCCTGGGGAGCGCTCAGTCAGAGCACGGGCGTCCTCCTCGCCAGCCGCGTGGTCGAAGGCATCGGCACCAGCTTTATGGCGGTGCTGGCGCCCGCGATCATTGCCCAATGGTTCGCCACGCGGCAGCGCGGCACGGCGATGGGCATCTGGGCGGCATGGGTGCCTGTGGGCACGACCGTTATGCTGCTGAGCGCGCCGGCATTGGCGCAGTCGATGGGCTGGCGGTCGGTATGGTGGTTCGGCGCCGCCTATGCCCTGGTGGTCACAGCCCTCTACCTGGCGGTAGTGAGACCAGCACCTGTCCAGGAGGTAGGGTCTAACGCGGCGGCAGCGGAGCCGCACATCACTTCGGGCCAGGTGCTGCGCAGCCGCAATGTCTGGCTGCTGGCCGCAGCATTCGCGGCCTTTCTGGCTGCGGTCATTGGCATGTCCACCTATCTGCCAACCTTTTTGACCTCGCAGCGGGGCCTGCCCCTGGCTCAGGCAGCGCTGATGTCGAGCATTCCTACGTTCATCACCATCTTTTCGGCACCGGCAGGGGGTGTCCTTTCCGACAGAATCGGCTCGCGCAAAAAACCGTACGTGGCCGGGATGGCCGCAGCGATCGTCCTGCTGCCACTGGCGGGTGTGGTGAGCGTGGGCTGGATGGTGGTGCTGTTCGCCGTCACCGGCCTGGTGAATGGCATTGTGCCCACGGCCATCTTTGCAGCGGCCGTGGAGAGCGCAGGCGATGAGCGATTGGGCGGCACGGCAATGGCCGTGATCATGGTCGGCCAAAACGCAGGGATGTTGCTGGGACCGCTCGTATTTGGCGCGCTGGTCGATGCGAGCGGCTGGCCGGTGGCGTTTGCCAGCGTAGCGGTGATGGCGGCCCTGGGCCTGCTGGCCGCGTGGTTGACCAAGGTAGGGTGAATGTGGTTAGCTGGTTGGTTGGCGAAGGTGGGGCTGACCGCACTCGGTAGATTGATGGAAGGAGATCGCTTTGGCATACATTGTCGACTTTGAACCGGTGGGCCGGCGCGGGCGCTGCCCGGAAGGGGGCACGCTGCTCGACGCGGCACGGGCGCTGGGCGTAGACCTGGCGAGCGTGTGCGGCGGGTATGGCACGTGTCGCCGGTGCAAGGTGCAGATCGTGGCGGGCACGGTGACGCCTGTCACGGCACGCGAAGAGCGCGATCTACCGGCGGCCGAGCTCGCCCAGGGCTACCGCCTGGCCTGCCTAACCGAGCCTCGGAGCGACTGCCGCGTGCATGTGCCGGTCGAATCGCTCACCGCGCTGCAGCGCACCCAGGTGGAGGGGCTGGAAGTGCCGGTCGAGGTCGAGCCGTCAGTGACCGGCTATGTAGTGAGCATGGCCCTGCCGACGCTTGAGGACCTCCGTGGCGACGATGAGCGGCTGCACGAGGCGGTGGTCGCAGCCGGCGGCATCGAGCCGGACCTGCCCGACCTGGAAGTGGCGCGACTGGCCAGCACTGAATTGCGCGCTCTGGGGTGGCAGGCCCGCGTCACGCTGCGCGGCCATGAGGTTGTGCACGTTGCCGCGGACGACGCGCCCTGGCTGGGGCTGGCGGTGGACATTGGCACGACCAAGATCGCCGCCTATCTGGTGGATCTGGCCACCGGCCAGACGCTGGCCGCGCGCGGGGTGATGAACCCACAAATCGCCTACGGGGAAGATGTGATCGCCCGGCTGGTGTACGCCGGCAAGGGCGCGGAGGAGTCGGCCCGTTTGCAGGCGCTCCTGGGCGACGGCTTGAACGAGTTGGCCACCGCAGCCTGTGCGGAGATTGGTGCTCGCACCACCGACATTGTCGACGCTGTGGTGGTCGGCAATACGGCCATCCACCACCTCCTCTTGCGGCTGCCGGTGCGCCAACTGGCGACGGCACCCTATGTGCCCGTCGTGCGCGGCGCGGTGGATGTCAAAGCGCGCGAGATCGGCCTGGACCTGGCGCCGGGTGCCTACGTGCACTTGCTGCCCAACATCGCCGGTTATGTGGGCGCCGACCACGTGGCCATGCTCCTGGCCACCGGGATGGCCGAGCGGTCAGATACGGCCCTGGCTATCGACATCGGCACCAACACCGAGATATGCCTGACGCACAGAAAGCAAATGGCTAGCCTGTCGTGTGCCTCGGGGCCGGCCTTTGAGGGTGCGCACATCAAGTTCGGGATGCGCGCCGCGCCGGGGGCTATCGAACGGGTCCGCATCGTTGATGGGCACGTCGAATACCAGACGATCGGCAGCGAGCCACCGGTGGGCCTGTGCGGCTCGGGCATCCTGGACGCCGTGGCCGAGCTGCGCCGGGCAGAGCTGCTGGGTGCTAGCGGCCGGCTGGCGGGCTCGGGCGTCCGGGAGGCAGAGGGGGACCGCGAGTTCGTCCTCGCCGGTGAAAGCGAATCGGCCAACGACCAGGCCATCACGGTGACGCAGAAGGACATCCGCGAGATCCAACTCGCCAAGGGTGCCATCCGGAGCGGCATCGAGGCGCTCCTCCAGGACGCCGGCATCACAGCAGGCGACCTGGATCAAGTGATTATCGCCGGTGCATTCGGCACTTACATCGATGTCGAAAGCGCGATCACAATCGGCCTGCTGCCCCGGCTGCCGCTGGAGCGGGTATCTCAGGTGGGCAATGCAGCCGGCACAGGGGCGCGCCTAGCGCTGATCTCGCGGGTGCAGCGCCGCCTGGCGCAAGATCTGGCCCGGCGGGTGCGCTACATCGAGCTGGCCCGCACCCCGCGCTTTATGCGCAGTTTCGCCGAGGCGATGCGCTTTTAGTGGCGGCACTGCCGCTCGTCGTCGGCGCGCTGGTCGAGGCGTTCTCATACCCATCACTTTTTGTCGCCGGTGCGGTGTTGATGATCGTGGCGGTTGTGCTGGCGGCGTGTCTGCTGGACCCGCGCCACGGTGCGGAAGGCGCGTGCCTCGTATGGAAGGCGGAAAAACCAAAGGGGTCAGGCGATGGCAGACAGGCCGGCGGCGGCAGCCCGGTCGAGGAGCCAGATCACCTCGCCAGCGGTGGGCGCCACACGTTGGGCAGGCAGCGCTTCGCGGCGATGGTGCAGGACATCCACCACCATCGACGCCTTGTCTTCCCCGGTGACGAGAAAGAGAACGCAGCGGGCAGAATTGATGGCAGGCAGGGTGAGGGTCAGGCGGCAGGCAGGGCGGCCGTCATATTCCGCCTCCGCCGGCATGACGAGCTGCTCGCGCTCGTCGAGTGCGGGCGAGCCGGGAAAGAGGGAGGCGGTGTGACCATCACGGCCCAGGCCGAGGAGCACCAGGTCGAAACGGGGCTGCGGTCCACAATAAAATTCTTGCAGGGCGCGATCGTAGGCGCGGGCCGCGGCGACTGGATCTCGCTCGCCCTCCAAGCGGTGGACATTCTCGGCAGGAATGGACACGTGGTTGAGCAAGGTGACACGCGCCAGATAGTAGTTGCTTGCGGGGTCCTCAGGCGGCACGCAGCGCTCGTCG
The DNA here is from genome assembly GCA_016929795.1 of Anaerolineae bacterium. The sequence continues at coordinate 4,055 of JAFGIA010000050.1, read as the reverse complement.
CCCCAAAAGATGTGCACTGCACGCCACGCTACCTGGTCGCAGTAAGGGGGCTGTGCCAACAGGCGATAGAGCACGGAGGGGGTGCTGCCGCCGGATAGGGCAACGCCAAAGCGTCCCCGCGCGTCGACGGCTGTCCGCACCTGTGATACAAAGCGGCGCGCGGCCTCGTGTGCGACGGCGTTCGCGTCGGCAAGAACCACGCGCTCAAATTCCAGTGAGCCATGCCACGCCTGGTGGTTGTGTGCCATGCTTTCTCCTCGCGCTATCAACGGCGTTCCGTATGTCCACACCTCAGGTACCAGCCATTGACCTCGTGCTCGGGGAGGGTGCCAACGGCTGCGGGTCCCCAGCTTCCCGGCTGGTAGCGCTGCAACGGCGGTGCGTCGGGGCTTGCCCACTTGGCGATGAGGGGATCGATCAGACCCCAGGCCAGCTCGATCTCGTCGGCGCGTGCAAAGAGGGAGGCATCGCCCTGCAGCGCGTCGAGGAGCAGCCGCTCGTACGCTTCGGGGAGCGCGCCCACGCCAAAATCCTCTTCGTAGTGAAACTCCATGTCGACGGATCGGGTCAACATGCCGGCGCCAGGCTCTTTGGCCTCGAAGCGGAAGTGAATGCCCTCGTCGGGCTGGAGGCAGAGGGATAGAACGTTCGGCGTCAGCCGCGCTTTGTCGGGGACGGGGAACATCAAGTGGGGCACAGACTGGAACACTATGGCGATCTCGGTCGTCTTGGCCGCTAACTGCTTGCCCGAGCGGAGGTAGAAGGGCACGCCCTGCCAGCGCCAGTTGTCAATGTACAGCTCGACGGCGCCATACGTCGCTGTCTGCGAGTTGGGTGCGACGTTCTCCTCGTCACGGTAGCCCTCATACTGGGCGCGTACTGAGATGCCATCGCAGCGGGTCGCACGCAGCACCTTGACCTTCTCGTCGCGCAACGCGCCCGCCTCGAGGGCGATGGGCGGCTCCATGGCGGTGAGGGTGAGGAGCTGTAGCAGGTGGTTCTGAAACATGTCGCGCAGCACGCCGGCCCTGTCATAATAACCGGCACGTCTTTCCACGCCCACACTTTCGGCCACCGTGATCTGGACGTGATCGACGTAATTCCTGTTCCAAATCGGCTCCCAGATGGCGTTGGCAAAGCGAAAAGTGAGAATGTTCTGCACCGTCTCTTTGCCGAGGTAGTGATCGATGCGATAGATCTGATCCTCTGCGAACACGCGGTGCAGGCGAGCATTCAAGGCCTGAGCACTCTCGAGGTCGTGACCGAAGGGTTTTTCGACAATCACGCGGGTCCAGCCGGCACTCCGATCGAGGCCCACCTCCCCAAGGCAGGCAGCTACATCAGGATAGACGACAGGAGGAAGTGCAAGATAAAAGAGGTGATTGCCGTGGGTGCCCTCTGTGCCCGCGCCATCGAGATCCTGTAGGAGGCGCGCCAGGCGACGGTGGGTGTCGAGATCGTCATAGTCACCCTCCAGGTAGTAGATGTGCCTGGCAAACTCGGGCCAGCGCTCGCATACGCCCGGCTTCTGCCGCGCATACTCTTGCACACCTTCCAATAGGTGCGCGCGGAACTGCTCGTGGGTGTAGTCGCTGCGGGCGACACCAATGAGGCGCGTGCGGGCAGGCAGCAAGGCGTCACAGTTGAGGGTATGGAGTGCGGGCACGAGCTTGCGCTGCGTCAGGTCGCCTGACGCACCAAAGATCACGATCGCGGCCGGTTCTGCTTTGCCAATTCGCCGATACACCATTCTGTCACGGCTCCCCTTGATGAAACTGACTTGATCACCAATGATCATAGCGGACGAGATCGGAAAGGGGCTTGCGCACCTTGGTACCCGGCTCGTCGGCGGCGTAGCCGAGGGGCGTGAAGGCGATGGGCTCCACCCCGTCGGGCAGGCGCAGGACCCGTCGTGCTGCCGGCGGATCGAATGCTGCGATCCAGCAGGTGCCGAGGCCCAGGTCGGTGGCGGCCAGTACCAGGTGATCCATGGCAATGGAGGCGTCAACCTCTGCGTACACCTTGCCATCCATCCGTACCCAGGCCGTGCCAGGCACGCCACACATGGCAAGCACGATTGGCGCCTGGACGAACCACTCGCGGTGATATACCTGGAGCAACTCCTCCTCGCGGCCCGCGGTATGGAGGAGAATGATCTGGAAGGGCTGGCGATTCGCCGCCGTAGGAGCCAGGCGCGCCGCATCGAGCACCTGCTGGAGCGTGTCTTCCGGCACCGGGTCGGGCCGGTAGGCACGCACACTGTAGCGCTTTCGAATCAGATCCGAGAATTCCACGTTACCTCCTCGTGCATCGTTGCGCGCCGCCACTCGGGCGGCACGATCACTCCCTTGTTACCTTTGGGCGCAGGCGTAGCGCCGCGTAAGTGATTGTACCCGCTCGTCGTCCCACGACATGAACTCGCCGCTCCACTCGTGGGCAGCGTGAAAGGCGAGAACGGCGGCAGCGCAGCCAGGCGCTTCGGGCGGGAGCAGCTCGCCCGCCTCGTGGTAGCGCACAAAGCGGGCATGATCGGCAGCGGGCATCGCCCTGCCCCCGTCGGCGCGGATGGTGGCCTGCATGTCGGTATCGATCACCCCGGGGCGCAAGGCAATGGCCGAGATGTCAGGCTCTTCGGCTGCCAACATGCGTGTGAATTGGTTGATGGCCGCCTTTGACAGACAATAGGCACCCCACCCTGAAATGGCATGCACGGCGGCGCCGCTCGAAATGTTTACCACGCGCCCGTGAACCGCGCGTAGATGGGGCAGCGCGGCCGCGGTGATGAGCACGGGGCCGAGGACGTTGACCGCCCAGTTGAGCTGCCACTCGCCGGCCTCGGCTTCTGCGACAGGCCCCAGGGGGGCAAGGACACCGGCATTGTTCACAAGGCCGTCGATGCGGCCAAACGTGTCGACCGTCTCGTGGACGACGCGCAGGCAGTCGGCGGGCAGACTGACGTCGGCGGGCAGGGCGAGAGGCTCTCCGCCGACATGACGCACCTGCTCGGCTACCCTTTGCAGGTCGCGCTCCGAGCGTGCCACGAGGACGACACCGGCGTGCATTTCACCGGCGATGCGTGCAATGGCGGCCCCCAGGCCGCGCGAGGCGCCGGTGACGATGACGACTCGGTCAGCCATCGTGCTCCCTCCGTCAGAAAAAAAGAGGACACGGAGTGACTCGGATCAACACAGATCGTCGACATCGACGACAACCCGTGAAACCCGTGTCAATCCGTGTCGGGGCGTAATGTTCTAGATCTCCGGTCTGTTACTCGTTGATCCAGCCGTCGATTGCCCGCTCGTACATCACGATCTCGTTGTCGGAGAAAAAGAGCGGGATCTCGTAGGCCGCCGTGTCGGGCCCGTCGGAGCCATGGATCAGGTTGCGACCGATCTCGATGCCAAAATCACCGCGGATCGTGCCCGGGCCGGCCTGCGCCGGGTTCGTGGCGCCCATCGTCTTGCGCACGACTTCAATGGCATTGCGTCCTTCGACAACGGCAACAACCACGGGGCCGCTGGTGATAAACTCGACAAGCGGCTGATAGAAGGGTTTGCCCTGGTGCACTGCATAGTGGCGCGCTGCCAGCTCGGGCGTAATCTGAAGAAGCTTCATGCCTGCCAGCCTCAACCCTCGCCGCTCGAGGCGGGTGAGAATCGGGCCGATCAGGCCACGTTGCACCGCGTCGGGCTTGATGATGACCAATGTGCGTTCCATGCCGCCCCCGTGAATCGTTATCTCGCCAGCAGGGCCTTGCGGGCCTTGCGGTACATGTCGAGTGCCTCATCGAGCTCATTCTGGTACATGTGCGCGTCACCCATCAGTTGGTACACGCGCGCCGGCTCCACATCTTGATCGATCAGGGATCGTAGATCGTCCAGGACCGCAGGAAGGAACTTTTGCGCGGACACGAGGCGCTCGTACTGGTCGATCGCAGCCTGCCACTCGGACTGCTGGCGACAAGATCGGGCCAGATCCAGGCGCGCTTGATAGTCGCCAGGCTCGGCCGCGACTCGTGCCGCGAGATCGATCTCGGGCAGCGCTTCCTCGGCCGG
>JAFGIA010000348.1 GCA_016929795.1 Anaerolineae bacterium | reverse complement strand
GTCCGTCGTCCACGTCTCGCCACTCGGGTCCGCGCCCGCCGCGATCAGCGCCTGGATCGTCACCGCCGTCGAGTTTGCGTCCGTGTCGGTGCCAAACTCCGAAGGGTTCTGGTAAGGCCACCCGCCGTCCTCGTTCTGGATCGATGCATAGTAGTCGAGCGCGGCGCCCACTACCTCTCCACTTGCCGGCTCTCCGGCCGAGATCAGGGCCTGCACGGCGAACGCAGTCGTATTCGTGTCGGCGGCCGTTGCATCCGTCCCGTCCCACGCCCACGCACCATTCTCCTGCTGCGCGCCCTTGAGGATCGCCACCGCCCCCTCGGGCAGCGGCCTCTCGGCGCTCGCCAGCGCCAGCACGCCCATCACGTGACTGAAGAACGTGTCGTTCGCCGTCCCGATCTTGCCGCTGTCGTCGACCATCCCCTCCAGCCGCTGCACAGAATCGACTTTACCATAGGTGCGCGGATTCTCGCCGGCGGCCACCAACGCCAGGATCATCTTGGACAGATCCCCGGCATTGTCGACGCCGGCTGCCTGCTCCGCCAGGTAGGCCAGCGTCGTCGCGCCGCCCGGCGCAAACTCGGCCGGATCGCCGCCGGCGGCAAGGATCGCATGCACCGCGTCCGCCGTCGAGCTGACCGTGCTGTCGGGGCTAAAGCCGCTGCCAAAGCCACCATCCGCGTTCTGCTGGGTGCCGAGGTAGTCGAGCGCGGTGTCCATATCCGCTGCTGCGAGCACGGGCAGCGCGCCTATCAACGCGACTACCAACGCGACGGTCACGACCAAAAGTGTCCGATTTCTCATTGCCTTCCTCCTTGAACATTCTGATGATGCATCTCGCATCCGCTCCTCTCGCATTCGCTCCGGCCGGTCTCTGACCGAGCCGGTCTTGCCTCTGGCACAAAAAACCCTGACCTGTCGGTCAGGGTTTCTTTCCAGCGAAAACCCCTTGCCTGTCCGGCAAGGGGCGGTTCATGGTAGTTTTACCATGCGCCTACCCCCTTTCCGCGAAGGTTCGCAGAGCGCGATCGCGGCGGGTGTCCTGACTCGGGGGCGCCAAACGGCGCCTGGCCTTACAGTTGCGGGACAGTGCCGGACTCGGCGTGGGTGCACGCCCCACCGGCTTCCCCCCTTCGACCCCGCGCATCCGGGCAACGGGGTACCACGATCGGTTCCTATTCAGTTGTCGAAAGCAGTATAACACACCCTCGTGGACAAGTCAATCCGGCACCATTAGAAGACTGGAAGAGTGGGAGGTTGGGATGCCCAACCTTCCACTCTTCCATCTTGCCGATGATGAGGTCACCTGCTCTTCTTCCCGCATCTCGTGCAGATAGTCGAGGCGCTGCCAGCCGCCGACCATCTCGCGACTCCCCACCCGCAGGAAGCGGGCACCTTCTGACCATTGGAGCTCGATCACCGCCTGCATCGCGCAAAGCCGGGCCAGGTCGAATTTGCTCTTCCGGTCGAAAGTATATACACCGTTCTGCAGCCGCTGAAAGAGCACCTGGCCGTTAAGCAGAAATGTCTCGGCGCCGTCCGTGTCAATCCGTTTCCTTTTCAGATACGGCTGTGGTGAATGGAGTGCCCGGTGCGGCGGTAGAGGTGTTTGCATCCAGGCGGGAATCGTGATAAACTGAACGAAGCAACGCGCACCGATCCAGGAGGCACCGTGGCAGATCCAACACTCGCCATTGAAACCCGTGTCCTGACCAAGCAGTACGGACGGCACACCGCCGTGTGCGACCTCGACCTGCACGTCCCGCGCGGCGCTGTATGCGGCTTTTTGGGTCGCAACGGCGCCGGCAAGACGACCACGATCGGCATGCTCACCGGCCTGTTGCACCCGACGCGCGGGGACGCGTGGCTGCTCGGGCACGACGTGCGCCGGGACGTGCGGGCGGCGCTGCGCCGCACGGGTGTGCTGCTCGACCAGCCGGCTTTCTACCCAAACCTGTCGGGCCGGGAAAACATGTGGGTCACTGCGCAGGCACTCGGCGGCGGCGCGGCGGTGCGCATCGCCGAGGTACTCGACACCGTAGATCTGGCAGAGCGTGCCGGCGACCGGGTTGGCGGCTACTCCCTCGGCATGAAGCAGCGCCTGGGCCTGGCTGCGGCGCTGCTGAACGATCCCGAGCTATTGATCCTCGACGAGCCGACGGCAGGCCTCGACCCGATCGGCCAGCGTGCGATCCGCACCCTGATCAGGCGGCTGGCAGAGGAGATGGGCAAGACGATCTTTCTCTCCAGCCACCAACTGCAAAGTCGAGCTGATCTGCGACCATGTGGCGATCATCGATCGGGGGTTGCTCAAGGCACAGGGGCCGCTTGTAGATCTGGCTGCCGGCCGCGACCTGGAGACGCTGTTCGTCGAGCTGGCGGGTGGGGTGCAGGAGGCGGGCGATGGGTCTGCTGCGGATTGAAGTGCTCCAGGCTGTCCGCCTGGGCCTGCTGCGCGTCGCCGTCGTCCTGCTCTTGTTCGCGGCGCTGCTGCGCGGCGTAGTGTGGCCCCCGTCCTCTGACTTCCCTCAGACCGGCCTGTGGAGCTTTTTCCCCGTGGTCGCAGTGGTAGTCATGGCAACGGCGGTCACGGTCGGCCAGGAATTCACGGGCGGCACATTGCGTGGGCTGGTAACGCGCGGAGTGGCGCGCTGGCACTTTGTGCTGGTGCGCTTTGCCGCGCTCGTTGTGGTCGGCGGCCTGCTGCTCGGCACGACGGAAGGGATCGCCACCTGGCTCGGCGTGCGGCTGGCACTGCATCCCGGCGAGC
>JAFGIA010000049.1 GCA_016929795.1 Anaerolineae bacterium | reverse complement strand
CTGGGGTTGTCCGCCTTTCGAGCCTCCGAAGGAGGCATACAGCCTGCCTGGAACCTGCTGATGGCCGCCTCCCTGGCCATAATGGTACCACCGATCTTGATCTTTTTTGTCGCTCAGCGCTACTTTATCCAGGGCATCGTCTTTACGGGAGTGAAAGGTTAGCCGTGAATTTCGTACTGATCATGACCGACACCCAAAACAAGTCCATGGTCGGCGCCTATGGCACTGCTATGGGCGGTTCAGCCGTGGACACACCCAACCTTGACCGACTGGCCGAGACAGGCATCCGCTTTGAGCGGGCCTACACCTCTTGCCCACTGTGCACACCGGCGCGCAGTGGCCTGTTCAGTGGTACGCATCCCCCGGTGAACGGTGCCTGGTGCAACAATGTCTCCCCCAGTGCCAGCATCCCTCTGATGGGAACCATCTTGGGGCATTATGGGTTCCGCACCGCCTACACCGGCAAGTGGCACCTGGACGGGTCGGGATACTTTGGTGACGGCGTCCCGGGCGGAGGGTTCGAACCGGACTGGTGGTACGACGGCAAGCGTTACGCCCAGGACATCGGCCTGGAGATGTTCCGCCACTACCAGACGTGCCGCACGGCGGATGAGTTGCGAGCAGCCGGATTCACAGAGGAGAACATCTGGGGCCATCGTGTTGCCGACCGGGCCATTGACTTTATGGATCAGGTCGGGAACGATCCCTTTGCCCTCGTCGTATCCTTTGACGAGCCACACGGCCCGCACGTAGCCCCACCCGAGTACTGGGAGAGATTCTCCCCAGAGGACATTCCCCTGAGCCCCAACTATAACGCCCCCCTGACGTGCAAGCCGCCATTGCAGCACGTCCACCGCCAATGCCACGGCGACGTCGAATGGCTGGACTATGCGGCCACGCAAACCCAGTTCTTTGGCTGCAACAGCTACATCGATCGGGAGATCGGACGGGTGGTGGACGCCGTCGAGCGTCTGCACGGCGACAACACGGTCATTCTTTACACCTCTGATCACGGCGACATGCTGGGTGGGCACGGGCTGCGCAGCAAAGGGCCCATGATGTACCAGGAAATCACCAACATCCCGCTGATCGTACACATACCAGGTGGTCCTCGGGGGGCGGTCAGCCACTCTTTGGCCAGCCACGTCGACCTCATCCCCACCATGCTCGACCTGACAGGCATCGAACGCCCGCCAGCGCTGCACGGTACCAGCCTGGTGCCGATCTTGCGCGATCCCGACGTATCCGTTCAGGACAGCGTGATGGTCAGCTTTACCCGCTTTGCCATCAACCACGACGACTGGGGCGAGTTCTACCCTATCCGCTGTCTGGTCGGCGATCGCTACAAGCTGGCGGTCAACCTCTTTGAGACGGACGAACTGTACGACCTGCAAACCGATCCCTATGAAATGACCAACCTGATCGACCATCCAGAGCACGCTGCCACACGCGACCGTCTGCACGACGCGCTGCTCGCCGAGATGGATCGCATCCGGGACCCTTTTCGTTCTTTCCGCTGGGGAGACCGCCGCTGGCGCAGTGTGCGCCATGCCTTTTACCACGGCGGCGAGCGGCGCGGACGCCCTGCCGGGTTCCCGTTTCAGATGGCGTCTATCGAGGCAGATGGGACCTGGTCCGGAAGCTAACAATGCATGTATCCAGGCTCTGGCCAGTCTTCGGCCGGGCCTGGCTTGATCAACTCGAAAGGAGGAACAATATGGTAGGCAGAATCCAAGACCTCACAGGCACCCCCAACTTTACGCACGTCAATGGCGTCTTTCCACACCTGGCTGTCACTGCCGAGCACATCCCACGCAGCGAAAGCGGGATCGGCGCGCTGATGCCCTGGGCGGAACGGCTCTGGTTCATCACCTATCCCTCCAACCCCGGGACGGGCAAGGGGACAGGCCTTTTTTCCATCGATGCAGACTTGAAGCTGACCAAGCATCCTGAGAGCGTGGTGGGTACCTATGCCAACCGCTTTATCCACACTGCCTCGCACCAACTGATCATCGGCCCGCACATCATCGACATCGAGGGCAACGTGCGGACCATCGAGCCGCTGGTCCCCCATCGACTAACCGCCACTATGACCCATCTGCAAGACCCCGGGAACAAGGTCTATTTCCTGACCATGGAGGCCCTCTTTTACGAAGTCGATCTACACACGCTGGAGGCCGTGCAGCTCTTTGATCTGGTAGAGGAACTCGACATGGGAGGCATGGAGCACCTCCACTTTAAAGACGCGTATACTGGTCAGGGCCGGGTCGTGGTAGCCAACAATACCTATACAGAGCAAGACTATACACACGGGCCCACCCAGGGTCGGCTCGCCGAGTGGGATGGCAAACAGTGGACGATTCTGGAGACGAGCCAGTTTAACGCGGTGACAGGCCGGACCTCAATCGACAATGCGATCTATGCCATCGGCGCGGACAATGCTTCCGCCATCCTCAAAGTGTGCATCGACGGCCGGTGGGACACCTATCGCCTGCCCAAGGGGACACACACCCAAGATCATTCGTGGACGACCGAGTGGCCGCGCATCCGCGAGGTCGAGTCTGAGCGCTGGCTGGTGAACTGTAGCGGCATGTTCTATGAGCTACCGGCGATGCAGTACGGAGGCAAGGTATGGGGCATGCGCCCGATCTGCACCCACCTGCGCATCATTGGCGATTTCTGCGCCTGGCGCGGCCTGCTGGTTTTGGCCGGCGACCAGACCACTCCCCTGTGGGACAGCAACCCCTTTATCGGGCAGCCACAGGCCAACCTGTGGTTCGGCAAGACCGACGACCTGTGGCAGTTTGGCCGGCCCAAGGGATGGGGTGGCCCCTGGCGCGAGAAGCGCGTGCAGGCCGGCGAGCCATCCGACCCGTTCTTGATGACTGGGTTTGAGGGCAAGGCCCTGCACCTGCGTCACGACGCCGATCAGGAGGTCCAGTTCACGATAGAAATCGATTTCCTGGGCGACCAAAGCTGGGGCACGTACGACGCCCTCCGCGTCCCACCCAGGGGATACGTGCACCACACGTTCCCAATGGGCTTCAGCGCGCACTGGGTGCGCGTCACGGCAGATGCCGACTGCACAGCGACCGCGTATTTCCACTACACATGAGATCACAGGTGCCAGGCACTGTGCGATGCCTGTCGAAGCGACAGGTTTGTCGAAGCGACAGGTTTGTCGAAGCGACAGGTTTG
>JAFGIA010000347.1 GCA_016929795.1 Anaerolineae bacterium | reverse complement strand
GTAGCCGGCTTCTCGCACCGCGTCGGCAAAAAGGAGGGCAACGTCCTCGCTGTCCTCGACCACCAACGCCACTCTTTCTTCGCTCATACTCCCTCCTCTCGGAGCAGGAACGGAACACAACCACCATCTCTGCCGTCAAGAGGCCGATCCGTGTCTGTCGTGTACGCATTATATCACAGAAAGGACAGAGGCACCAAGCACCGGCGCCACTCAGCACAGAATTGGCCATGGCCCTGCTGTCGTGGCGAAAAAAGCTTGACACCTGCCCTGCACGGCGCTATAATAGCTGCAGCAAGAGGTGACAAGGAGGGCCTGTGATGAGACTCCGGCTATTTGTCCCTTCGAAAGCCCGCACTCTGTGGGCGGGTATCTCTCTCGTCGCTGTGTGGATGGCTGCTGCATACGTTGCCCTGTTTTCCATCCGGGTTTATGCCGGCGACGTCCCCTCTGCTCCCAATGAGCCGGCCGGCACCATCGTCGATTCCGACATCCTGACCGACACCGTATGGACTCTACAGGGCAGCCCCTATTCCGTGCTCTTTGATTCCGACGGCATCCAGGTCGTGGAAGGTGCCACCTTGACGGTGGAGCCCGGCGTCGAGGTGGAGTTTGACTCGTACGCGAGTCTCATCGTCCTGGGCACTCTGAAGGCGATCGGCACCGAGGCGCGGCCCATCCTCTTTACCGGCGCTACGAAAGAGCCGGGCTCCTGGTTGTTCCTGGCTATCGAGAGCACAAGCTTGACGCGAAACCAGGGCTCTGTGCTGCGCCATGTGACCATCGAGTATGCCCAGTGGAACCTGATGGTTCAGACGGCGAGTGTCCACCTGTCGGACTGTGTCTTGCGCCATGCCAGCGAGGCGGGGCTGTGGGCAAGCCTGGCGGGCATCGTGGTAGAAGGCTGCCAGATTGTCGACAATGGCGCCTATGGCATCGAGAATTCGTACGGGAGCCTGATCCTGGCCGCGAACAACTGGTGGGGCGACGCCAGCGGGCCGCACCACGCGCTGTGCAACCCCAGCGGAGTGGGCGACGCGATCGAGGACAGCTATGCCCCTCGTGTGGTCTTTCAACCTTTTCTGACAGGGCCGGACCAGGCGCCCGCGCCTGTCGCAGCGAGCGATGCCCTGCGCCTGTCGCTGGCGCCACAGCGTTGGTTCGCGCCCGCCGACGGCGTGACGCTCATCCCCGTCAAGATCACGCTGCGCGATGGCTCCGGGCGCCCCCTGCCGGGGCGCACCGTCCGGCTGCAGACCGATCTGGGCACCGTCAGTGGTGCCGTCATCACCGGCGCGGACGGAGAGGCGACAGCCTACATCAACTCTGATACTGTGGGCGATGCCATCCTGACCGGGCTGGTCGAAAGCAGCGACGACTGCGAGTGTGTCGCCGGCCCCGAGGCGATGGTGACCTTTGTCGAGGTTGCCGGCGACCCGCTCCTGCCGGGGACCGAGGCGCCCTACATGAACGGTTTCATAGGGGTGGATCCCCAACCGATCGTTCAGGGCGTGCCCTCTACCGTGCGCGCCTTGCTGACCAACCCCAACCCGTACGCGATCAAAGTGAACGCGACGTTTGGCTACTCGGAATATGGGATTGGGGTCGCGTTCGCGCCGCTGGGCGGCGTCGAGGATGTGCGTGTCGACGCCAACGGCGAGCGCGAGATCGCCGTGCCCTGGACGCCCCCGGCCTCAGGCCACGTCTGCCTGAGGCTGGATTATTCGTTCCAGCCTGTCGCCGGCGCCACGCGGACAGCCAGCCAGGCGGTGGGCGGAGGACAGACCAACTTTTCGATCCTGCCGGGCCCGCTTGGTTCTCCCGGCACCGAAGAGGATGGCGACGAGGAGGGAGGCCCCGACGAGAGTGACGGCGACCCTGAGAGTGAGAAGGACAACCTGAAAAAGGTCAAGAAGGTCATCGACCGCATCAACGACGGCCAGATGGCAATTGACGCCATCGCTTCCCCCGAAAACATACCCGGCCTGGCTATTCCCAACGCCCTCTTTAGCTACCTCATGGATTTCAACCTGGAGAGCTGGACCACGGCGACCGAGGCGTTGGGGGGCGATCCGCCGCGCCAGGACTATGACGTGTACGCCACGCCGGAGAGCTTTACCTTCACCCCCCTGGTTCCCGGCGGGGATCTGTCGGCAGCCCGGGCGACGGCGGGCAACGACCTGATGCGAGCGATGCTCGATCTGACGGCGCAAATGCGCGCCGCGGCACTGTCGCTCGACCGTTACGCCGGCGCGGCCAACGCGAACGATCTCTACTGGGCGTCAGAGCAGGCGGCGTGGCTGATCTACTACAAGCAAGAGTCGGGCGCGACGATGCTGGAAGTGGCCGACCGGCTCGACGCACTGCTGGACGTGATGCTCGACGAGGGGGTGGAGGACCTGACGGTGCCCGTCGCCAAAGTCGAAGCGTATCAGGCGCGGCTGGCGAGTGAAGGATTCAGCGCCGACGAGATCGCGGCTGCGCGATCGATCGGGCTCACCGACGCCGAGATTGAGTCGATTCGCCAGGCACGTCTTGCGGCCGACCCGGAAGAGGTGGCGGGCAGCGTTGTCACCCGGCTGCGCACCACTGCCGCCGCGCTCCGGCCGCTCGGCGACGTGCTGATGAACCCGCCCAACTTTGACCAGGGCGCCGGCGTCGGGACGACCGCCCCCGGCAGCGCCAACCTGGCTCGAATCTTTGTCGGCCACACCCCGTTCCAGATCGGCAACCCCCTGCCTGACGCGGCGGCGATCGAGCTCCGGGTGCGCAGCCTCGACCTGCCCCCCGACTGGATGGTCAGTGTCAGTCCCACCTCGGTGAGCCTGGCTCCTGGCGGGCAGGTGACGGGCGTGCTCACCGTCCGTCCAGGGTTGGCCTCGGTGCAGGGTACCCGGCCACGCGTGGCGGTGGAGGGCTATATCGACGACGAGCTCATCGGTGGCATCGTCGTGGACGTCATGGTTCCCAGGCACGCGGTCGGGGGACCGGTGCACAGGGTTTACCTGCCGCTGGTTGTGCGCGCCGCGCCCTGAGCACCCGGGTGTATCGGCAGTAGGGCGCACCGCCATACCGGGGCGCACTGCCGTGTGCGCCTACGGTTTGTACAGCGCGTGGCCGAAAGTGGGGGGCGATTCGCGGGCTGAAATCAGCAGCGCCTCACGCCGGGGGCTCAATGGTGCCCGTAGGCAGCGTAAACCGAAGCGTCGCACCCTCGCCCGGCTCGCTCTCTGCCCAGATGCGCCCGCCGTGCGCCCGCACCAGGCTCTGGGCGATCGACAGC
>JAFGIA010000346.1 GCA_016929795.1 Anaerolineae bacterium | reverse complement strand
CGCGACCGGCGCAACCGCAAGCGCGACTTTCGCCGCCTCTGGATCGCGCGCATCAACGCCGGTGTGCGCCAGAACGACATGTCCTACAGCCGCTTCATCCATGGCCTGAAAGAGGCCGACGTCGAGCTGGACCGCAAGGTGCTGGCCGACGTGGCCGTGCACGACCCGGACACATTCGCCCGGCTGGTCGAGGTCGCACAGGCGTAGCGTGATCACGAGCGTCCAGAACGACCGCGTCAAGTACGTGCGCTCCCTCGCCCGGCGGCGGGTGCGCGAGCGGGAGAGGCGGTTCGTGGTGGAGGGGACGCGGCTGATCGACGAAGTGACAAGGGCGGGCATCGAGCCCGCCCTTTTGCTATATACCGAGGCGTGGGGCGAGAGCGACGCGGGCCATGACCTGCTGGCCCGCCCGCCGTCTCCAAGCGACGGCGCCTGGCCCGTAAGCGACGAGGTGCTGGCTGCCTGCGCCCACACCGAGACGCCGCAGGGCGTGCTTGCGGTGGTGCCGGTGCCCCGCATCCCGCCGCGCCCGGGCCTGCTGCTCGTGATCGACGGCGTGCGCGACCCCGGCAACCTGGGCACCATCCTCCGCTCCGCCGAGGCAGCCGGCACCGGGCAGGTGCTCCTCGCCCCCGGCACCGTCGATCTCTACAATCCCAAGGTCGTGCGCGGCGCCATGGGCGCCCACTTTCGCCTGCCAGCGGAAGCGGCCGGCTGGGACGAGATCGCGGTGCGCGCGGCCAGCCGGGCAGTGTGGCTGGCCGACGCCGCCGGCGACGTGGCCTACGACCAGGTGGATTGGACCGCGCCCTCGGCCCTGATCGTCGGCGGCGAGGCGGAAGGCGCCGGAGGGGAAGCGGCGGCGCTCGCCGGCGGCCGCGTCTACATCCCCATGGCCGGCGGGACCGAGTCGCTCAACGCGGCCATGGCCGCCACCGTGATCCTGTTCGAGGCGGCGCGGCAGAGGAGATAACAGATGCGCATCCGCTCAATCACCTGCTTTGTCACCATCGATGACCCCGCCGGCCAGGCCGACACCGTGCGCGACGCCGGCCTGCTCGCCGCCGACGCCCGCGAGGCGCTCGAGACCGCCGGCTTTCCCGTGCAAACGGCGCGCCTGGCCACCCAGCCGCTCTCCCTGCTCCCTGCCCCACCCCTCGACGTGGCCGCCGAGCTCTGGCCTGCCTGCCTGGAGGCGGGGTTCGAATACCTCTCGCTCGGTCCCGTCCTCGGCGGCGGACCGGATGCCGACCTGTCGCGCCTCGACCTCATCCCCGAGCTGATCCAGAGCACCGACGCCGTCTTTGCCGGCGTGCTCGCCGCGGACGTCGAGTGGGGGATCAACCTGGAAGCGGTGCGCCGCACAGCAGGGCTGGTGCGCGCCATCGCCGGCAGCACGGAGCAGGGGTTCGGCAACCTGCGCCTGGCGATGCTGGCCAACGTCGGCCCCCACGCGCCCTTTTTCCCCGCCGCCTACCACGACGGCGGGCCGCCGGCGGTGGCGCTGGCCACCGAGTCGGCCGACCTGGCGGTGGACGCGTTTACGGATGCGGCGTCGGCGGACGAGGCGCAGGAGCGGCTGGTGGGGATGGTGGAGGACAATGCGGCGCTGATCGTCGATGCGGTCGCTCCGTTGGCCGAGGCGCACGGGTACAGGTTTCCGGGGCTCGACTTTTCCCTCGCACCGTTTCCAGAAGAAGGGCGGAGCATTGGCGCGGCGGTGGAGCGGCTGGGGGTGGAGCGGTTTGGGGCGCCGGGGACGCTCTTTGCCGCGTCGCTGCTGACCGAGTGCCTGCGCCGGGCGGAGTATCCGCACACAGGATTTAACGGCCTGATGTTGCCGGTATTGGAGGATGCGGTGCTGGCGCAGCGGAGCATGGAGGACCTGTTCACCGTCAACGATCTGCTCCTCTACTCCGCCGTGTGCGGCACGGGGCTGGACACCGTGCCGCTGCCCGGTGACGTCACCGAAGAGGAGCTGGCGGGCATCCTGCTCGACATGGCGGCGCTGGCCGTGCGGCTGGACAAGCCGCTGACGGCGCGGCTGATGCCGGTGCCCGGCCTCTCGGCCGGCGACGTGACGCACTTTGAATTCGAATACTTTGCCAATGGGCGGGTGTTGGCGGTGAAGGGGCTTGGAAGTGAGGGCGTGTTCGGATTAGGGGCGGGATAGTACCCCTGTACCATGATTCAGAGTGAAATTGATTGCTTTTCCCCCTTGCAAATGCAACGGATATGTGGTAAAATAACTAAAGATGTTGTTTCTGCACTGAAATAGAACTTTTGTTCTAAGGACGGGCGAGTTTATTCCGAAGGATGGCGGGACGAGAGGGCCTGTACCGCCATCAGTTCGGAATAGTGTGTTGCCCAGGATCCCGATGTCGCAAAGATCAAAGCCGGTATTGCAAGGCTGCATCTCTGGCTGAGGAGTATAACCGTAATGATGATTTCTCGACCCCTCTATAGCGCAAGAGGCTGTTACTCCGAAACCGGTCGCCTGCGGAAAGTGATCATGTGCCCGCCTACCCATTTCGAAATTGTAGAGCCCACCAACTATATGCAGTGGGTCTACTGGAGCGACGGGCTCCCCCGGCCCAATCCCCTGCTGATGACACAGCAGCATAACCGCCTGGTAAAAGTTCTGCAGGAAGAAGGGGTTGAGGTCGAGCTTCTTCCGCCGGTGCCTTCCCTGCCCTTCCAACATGCCACACGGGATGTGGGCGTAGTCATTGGCGACACCATCGTGCTGGCCAACATGAAGGAGCGCACGCGCAAGCTCGAGACGGAAGTGACCGAGCCGGTGTTGGCCGCACACAAGTTGCGCATGGTGCGTCCAGAGCGGGGGTTCGTGGAAGGCGGCGACGTGGTCGTGGACAATGGGCATCTCTGGGTGGGGATAGGCCGGCGGACCGATGACTGGGGGGCAGAGTTTTTACACCAGACCTTTGGCCGGGACCGTGAGGTCATCCCTCTGCGGTTCGATTCCCATTACACGCACCTCGATACCGTCCTGGGCGTACTGGGTGACGGTCGAGCCTTGATATACGAGCCCGCGTTTGACGAGGCGTCGTTGCAGCGGATCAAGGAGGTCCATCCCCACCTGATCCCTCTCACCAAGGAGGAACAGGAAAACGGCGGCACAAATATCTTATTTTTGAATCCTCAGAAGGTAGTATCGATTTCAGAGAATGCGTCGGTAAATGAGCAGTTGGTGGAAGCCGGGTTTGAGGTGGTTACCGTCTCCTACTCTGAGGTGATCAAGAGTGGGGGAAGTGTCCGCTGTGACACATTGCCAGTGGAGAGAGACTCCAGCTTCTGCGCATAAGTGGTTGAAACTTGACAGGTTGTGGCCTTCAGGAGGAGATCGATGCCAGCAAAAAAAGCGGGAAAGCCTTGGCCCAATAAAGTCCTCGTTGGATTACAGGATCTGGTGGCCGACATGATTGCCGAGCTTGACCTGCATGTTGTCCTTCACAAGGTTGTGCAGCACACGGCCGAACTGGTGGGTGCAGATATTGCTACTATCCACATCTACGAACCTTTGACCGGCTTCGTCCGTGCCGCCGCAGGCATCGGTCTACTGGATAAGGATACTTTTCAGCAGCATATACCCAACCGAGGCAAGGTAGCACTGCTTGTCGTCAATCAAGGTGCCCCCATTATCGCCGAGGATGTTTCCGCTTCGGAGTTGGCAGGTCCATTCACGAAAAGAGAGCACGTCAAGTCGGCTGCGGGGTTCCCCCTGAAAGTGAGGGATGAGGTCATTGGTGTACTATTTGTTAGCTATCGCAAACCTCATCAATTCACTTCGGAGGAGGTGGAGACCCTTACTTCGTTTGGCCACCTGGCAGCGATTGCCATTAACAGCGCCAGCCTGCTTGAGAAAGCCAATGTCAGGGCGTCGGCTATTCGCAAGATCAACGAGGTCGGCCAATCACTGCTCGCCGTCCGAGATGTGCAACCACTCTTGAAGAGAATTGCCCAGGTCGCCCGTGATGTGCTGGGTGCGGATATCGTTGTCCTCTATGAGTACTTTACGGAAACGGGCGATATCAGGGTCCCGCCCGTGATATCGGGAGAGCTTTCCCAGCCTGAGGTTCTGGAGACGACCAACCGTGCACGGCCGCATAAAGAGTCTGCTGTCTTCAGAATGCTAGAGAGAGTTGATCCATTCTACGCCCCTAACGCGGAAGAGGATTGGGCGCAGGTGATCAAAGGCTGGGCACCCCAAGAAGGAGGATTGGGCGGCTTTATCCACCGGGAAAAGATCACTTCCTCGGCGGCCGTGCGACTGGTGGCGGAGAACGTGCCGGTCGGGGTACTCTTTGCCAACTATAAAACGCCTCGAGTGTTTTTAGAAGAGGAACGAAACATCATCGAGTTGTTCGCCATTCAGGCAGCGATCGCGATTCAGAATGCCCGTCTACTACACCGGGAATCTGCCTTGCGGCAGCAGTCTGAGACGCTGCGCGAGGTTGCCGCTGCTATTAGCTCTGTTCATGAGCTAAACGAACTGGCGGGCAAGATCCTCGATGAGCTGCACAAAGTGGTAGAGTACCGCAAAGCGACCATGCAGCTCATCCAGGGCGATAAACGGACGCTGATCGCGTTTCGCGGGTTTGGCCCGGAAGCGATTGACGAGTGGCTCTTGCGCCCGGTGTCTGAAGATCGACTTGTCAGCCGCATCGTGGGCAGCCAGGAACCATGTATCCTGAGCCAACTCCCAGACGACACCCAGGAAGATTGGGAGGTTCGCCCCGAGACGGCAAATATCAAGTCGTGGGCCGGCGTCCCTGTGGTTTACCGAGGCGAGGTGATTGGTTTTCTCACGCTTGACCACGACCAGTCAGGCTTCTACACGCAAGATCTGAAGCCCTTGTTGGTTGCGTTTGCCAACCAGGCGGCAAGCGCCATCGAAAACGCGCTCCTCCTCGAGCGTCGCATCCGCGACCTGGGGATTATCAACACTGTAGGCCAGATTATTAGTACCAAGCTGGATTACCAGGATCTGCTACAGACGATTGTCTCCCAGTTGGCTGAGAAGCTGAACTGTACTCACTGTACACTCTTCTTTCCCAAGAAGATAGACGGCGAAACTCTGCTGGTGCCCCAGGTGACCCATGGCTCGCGTGCTGAAGTTCTGACTCGGCGTTTCCAACCCGGAGAAGGACTACTCGGCTGGGTCTACCAGCACGGCGAATCGCTGGTGTCGCCCAATGTGCGCCAAGACTCACGGTTTGCGGCGGCCCGGGATCCTCAAGATCGCCCCCGCTCTATGCTGGTGGCACCGGTCAAGGTGGGAAGCCGCACCATCGGGGTGATCAGCGCCGACCAGGACGAGCATGGTTGGTTCAGCGAGTCCGACCAACGGCTGGCCGAAGCACTGGCCCAGCAAGCCGGGATCGCCATCGAGCGGGCAGTGGGCCTTCGACTGTTGCACGATGTTGGCAACCGGATGATCGGTGTCCAGCAAGTAGATGAGGTGCTGCAGCAGGTTGTCAAAGGAGCCCTGGAGCTGACACATACCACTTCCGGGGTCATCTACCTGATCAGCCAGGATGGCAAGTCTGTGACCCAAAGCTTCCAATACCCTCCCGACTTTGATCATCCCAAGCCTCGGCTTGACAGAGGCAGTGGCATCACCCGGCAAGTGCTCGAGACGGGCGAAACTACGATTTTCTTCGATATCAGGCAGGACACTCGTGTCAACGAAATCCTGCGCGAACGTGGCATTCTTTCGATGATCGCTGTCCCCTTGAAGCTTGGGCAAGAGGTAACAGGGGTTCTGTATCTGAACGACACAGAGCCTCACGAGTTTACCGAAACCGAGCTCTCTCTGCTGTCGACATTGGCTAACCAGGCCGCCGTTGCCATCCAGAGTGTGAGAGCCCTTGAACAATCTAGACAGCAAGCAGATGAGCTGGCCTTGTTACACCAGGTTGGCGCACAGTTGATGACACTGGACCTGGAGAAACTGCTACAGCTCATCGTACAAGGGGCCCTACGCCTGACCAAGACGGAATTTGGGTCTATTTATCTGTTGAGCGATGATGGCGCTACCATCACGGATACCGTTGTATTTCCTGCCAGTTTTTCTGATCCTCGGGCCCCTGTCTCTAAAAAGGGATTGACCCGTCTTATCTTTGACACAGGAGACCCTGCCTTCGTCCTCGACGCCAGCCAGGATGCCCGGGTGAATCCGGAGATCGTCAAGCTAGGGATCAGGTCTTTCATCGGCCAGCCCTTAAAGATTGGGACCAAGGTTATCGGGGTCCTATACCTCAACGATACTACCCTTCGAGAATTCAGCGAGTCGCAGAATTCGTTGGTTTCCGCCTTGGCCGATCAAGCAGCGGTGGCCATCTACAACGCCCGTCTCTTTAAAGATTCGCAGCGGTTGTCGAAGGGACATGAGACTCTGAACTCTGTAGGGACCGAGCTCATCGGCACGTTGGATGAGAAGGAGATCCTGAGACACGTGGCTTGTTCCGCGGCCAATACGCTCGACTGTACTCAGGTCACTGTGTTTCGTGTTGAGGAGGAGCAGCTTGTCGTTCAGACCTCACAGGGAGATAGAGACTGGAGTTTTCAGGAAGGACGAGTATTTCGTTTAGGTCAGGGGCTGGCTGGCGCGGTGGCACAGACAGGCCAGCCGCTGTTGGTCAAAGACGCAAGGCAGAATAGCGCCTTTGAGCCTAGTTGGTCGTACCCAGAGCCCGATCCAGAGTCATTGGTGATCGTGCCTATTCTGGTTGATAAGGAAGTATATGGTGTAATTTCAGTTGAGCAAAATAGAAAGAATGCCTTCGATGAGCAGGATCGGCGCTTGCTGGAAACCCTGGCCTCCCAAGTCAGCCAGGCAGTCCGCAATGCCAGGCTGTTCGAAACCCGGCGTCGGTTGGAGTCCCAGTTGGAGAGGTTGCACCAGGTAGTGCAGGAGCAGAACCTGAGTATGGTGCTGGACCGGATTGTAGAAGGCATCGCCGATATCCTAGGCGAAGGAACCTCGCCTACGATCAACCTTTATAGTGAAAAGACAGGCAAGTTTAGCCAGTGCCATGCCTGTGGGCCTCTAAGAAAAGAGCTGGAGGTACCACCGCGGCAGAAAGGCACCGGCCGGTATGTGGTCAAAACTGGTGAAGCACTCTACCTGGATGACGTGCTCAATCCACCGCCAGGATGCCCCACGGTGCGTCGGGCATCCACCGAGAAAATGGGGATCAAGTCGTTCGCCGCGATTCCACTCAAACGCCAGGACGAGATCGTAGGTGTCCTATTCGTCAACATCCAGAGATCTCTCTCGTTTTCGCCAGAGGTCAGGCGGGTTCTGGAGCTCTTTGCCGGTCAGGCCGCGATTGCTATCCATGTTAGCCAATACCTTGAGCGCAATATCCGCGAGCTGAAGGCCCTGACCGAGATTGGCGGTACGGTAAGCGACTTGGGCGTCGATCAGATTCTCGATCTTGTGTACGAGAAGATGGGCGAGATTATCGATTTGCGCGATGCCCAGGTTCAGGTAGCTTTTTATGAAGAGACCAAGGATGAGGTGACATTCCCCTTGGCGGTTGAGCAGGATAAGGGCGTGACGATCGACGTGGTGCGCTGGAGCAAGCGTGAACCGGCCTATATGGTGCCGGGCGAAAATGAGGTGGTCGAGCAGTTCAAGCCGCGAGCGCGGCGCGTGCCACCAGGGTTGAATGAGTATGTCATTCGCGCCAAGAAACCGCTATTGATTGTCAAAGATTTCGAGGCCAAGGCCGCCGCTCTAGGCATTCAAGTATGGCCAACATTCGGGCGTAAGAAGCGTACTACGGATTCATGGCTGGGCGTGCCGATGATAGTTCACGGGCGCGTCGTGGGCGTGATCAGCATTCAGAGTTTGGAGTACGAGTACGCCTTTGACCAAGGTCACGTAACTGTACTCAGGGCTATCGCAAACCAGGTGGCTGTCGCGGTGGAAAATGCCAGGCTGTATGAGCAGAGAACCGAAGCTTGGCAGCAGGCTCAGAAGGAGGCCGCGGTGGCCGAACGGCAACGTGCCGAGGCAGAGAAGTGGGCTTATTTGGGCAAGATTGCCGGCAGCCTCGCCCATCGCATCGGTAACAAGGGGGGGATGATCCGTCTTTGTGTTCAAGATCTCGAGGCGCTGATTTCAGAGCTAGACCTGCCCCATGACACGTTCATCGAAGTGACCGAGCATTTGGATACGATACGGCGCAACAACCAATATCTGCTCAAGCTCTCCAATTTTCTCTTCAAGCCGCGGAAGGCGATCGAGGAGACGCGAGGTGAGGTGGACGTACGTTACTACTTGGATGACGCCCTCAAATACGCTGATTTGCCTGCCGATGTGCGCGTAGAGCGACAGTACGAAGCCGGGTTGCCCCTGGTGCGGGGCAACAAGTATCTCGTAGAGGTCTTTTTGGAACTGGTCGTCAATGCCGTGGATGCGATGAAATTCTGTTCTGATAAAGTGCTATCTATTACGGCCAGCCGAGCGAATGAGCAGTTTGTCGATGTCCGCGTCCACGACTCGGGGCCAGGAATCGGGCCTCTCGATCAGCAGTTCATTTTTGAGCTGTTTGCTCAAGCCAGTGAGGGCAAGCTGGCAGATGAAGGGCACCAGGGGTTCGGCCTCTGGTGGGTCCGCGTGTTTCTATGGGAGATTGGCGGAGATATTTGGCTGGAAAGTGAACCCGGCAGCGGCTGCACTTTCACCGTCCACTTGCCGGTAGCGGAGGATGACCATGGACAGTGAGCCCAGGCGGCTGTTATTGATCCACGAAGATGTGGACTGGCTTCGATCTGCTCGCGTGGCCCTCGGGTGTGCCGCTTATGGGGTAGAGGTGGCGGGGGCCTGGTCCAGCGCTTATGATCTGGTTCAAAGTCAGCCCTTTGGGCTGATTCTGGTGGACATGAAAAGCGCGATGCAAGACATGGACAGCTTTGGCCGGGTAGCGCGGTTACAGGCAGCTGGGAACGGGCGCACGGTTGTCCTATGCGGTACAGAATTGACGCCTGACGCGGTGGCTCCCTTTTTCAGTATGGGAGCGCACGACTGTCTTGACAAACCATACGATCTCGGCCAGCTTGTTGACCTCGTCAAGCAGCAGTTGCACATGACAGCGATTCCCCGGGTCCCGGACAAGGGGGACCCAGCGACGCAGCCCCAGCGGCCGGCCCGAATACTGATCGTTGAAGACGAGGCTGACTGGCGCCGGCGGCTGGCAGGTTATCTCCAGGTTGAGCCCGACGCCTACTCTGTCGAGACGGCGGGTGATCCCCGCACGGCTGCCCAAAATTTGGCTGAGAAGCAGTTTGACGTGGTCGTCCTGGATCTACGCCTCTTCGAATACAGTGAGGACTTTGAAGGGATGCAATTGTTGAAACTGCTGCGGGAAAAGGAACGGTCTGTAGCCGTGGTCGTCGTCTCTGCCTATGGCACGGTTACGCACGTCAAGGACGGTTTCCAACTCTACAGTATTTGTGCATACCTGTCGAAACAAAGTTTCAGCCCGGCTGAATTTCGAACCCAAGTGAAAAGAGCAGCGCTCGAGCGCGGCAAGGAAGCATGAGGCATGGAAGCCCATCAGCGGTTTGGTATCTTGATTGTCGATGATGACAAGGATTGGCGTCGAAATCTTGCTTCGTTTCTACGCAAGCAGGGTTACCTGGTCAAGACTGCTGCACGGTCTGAAGAGGCGAATGACGAGCTGGAGACGTGGCCCTTCGACCTGGTCGTCACCAACGTGCTGCTGCGCGGCGAGATCGAAAGCAGCGATAAAAAGCAGGGCGTCGACAGTGACATCTGGCGGTTTAACTGGACGCAGATCATGGGGGATGCTAAGGACCACGGAACAGAGGTGGTCGTTATCACGTCTATGGACAAGGCTGTCGGCAAAGATGAGATCAACGAGGTGGCTGACAAGTACAGCGCCAAAAAAGTCTTTTTCAAGACAGAGCTGGAGCGGAATAGCCTGCTGGGCCTGGTGCGCGAGTTTTCAAGCCAGCAGCCAGTAGTTGCCGCGTCGCAGTCAGGACCATATGCAAACTGTGATTTGGCGCACTTGGCACACGTTCTGGCCTTCCACACCACCCTCAAAGCTCTGGCTTCCGCCAGGGAGCAGCTCGGTCGGCAATATCCTGATCTCATATTCTCCCCGCTGCCTAGCCGCGCGCCTCAGGACGCCAGAGATCGTCTCAAGCAAACAGAAGAACAGCTACGTCTCATCTGCCAAGTTTTGAACGATGTCGAGCCCGACACTGTTTGCATGCTGTGTGATATGCTCTCAGATCTTCAACCATACAATGAAGACCTGATCGATAATCTAAAACGGCTGTGTAATTGCCAACACACTTTCCAAGGTAGGTGGCCAATACCACCCGGTCGGGCGTATAGCTACTCGGCCATACGTTCCCTGTTGGAGGATTCATTCACAGTGTTGGAACTTAGACGTTTCTGTTCTGAACGAGCCTATCTCCGCCCCATGATGCATTCCCTTGGGGCTGATCCATCCCTGGAGATCGTAATTAGTACTCTCCTTACGTACTGCGAGCAACGTGAGCTTATGCCCACACTCTTGGCCGAAGTCGAACGAGAGCGGCCCAATCAGGTTGCGCGCTATCGTAACACTCTCTTCCTTTGAGACAAGGTGTAACGTATGAAGCCCTTCTCCTCACATCTCCCAACGAACGATGTGGAGACCATCTGATCGTATGTGGTTCGTCCAACGACGTGTCCTGGTTGTTCTTCTCGTAGCACTTGGGGGCGTGAGCTGCACTTCCCCTGACTCTCTCTCTCCTTCGACTCTTCCGCCTGCCACTTGGACGCCGCCATCGCCTCTCCGTGCGCAAAGCCTTCTCTCCTCTGTTACCGTTGTGGGCTCGCACTCTCTCCGCCTCATCCTCACCCGCCCCGACGCCGCCTTCCTCTACAAACTCGCCTTCCCCGCCTTCGGCCCCCAATCCCCCGCCAACATCAAGAAGTATGGCGGCGGCGGTGACCTGATCCGCCACCCCGTCGGCACCGGACCCTTCCGCTTTGTCGAATGGACCCCCGACGACCACATCACCCTCGAGCGAACCCCCGACTACTGGGGCACGCCCCCCGCCCTCCACACCCTCACCTACCGCGTCATCAAAGAGGCCCCCGCCCGCCTCCTCGAGCTCCAGGCCGGCACCGTCGACGGTGTCGACAACCTCTCCCCCGACGACATCCCCCTCGCCCAGGCCGACGCGGCGCTCGACGTCTACCTCCGCCCCCCCTTCAACGTCGGCTTCCTCGGCATCAACCGGGCGCACCCGCCGTTCGACGATGTGCGGGTGCGGCAGGCGGTGGCACTGGCCATCGACCGGGAGGAGCTGGTCCGGGCCCTCTACCCGCCCACCGCCCAGGCGGCGACGCAGTTCGTCCCCCCGGGCATCTTTGGCCACACCGAGGACCTGGAAGGCTGGGCCTACGACCCCGCCCGCGCCCGCGCCCTCCTGGCCGAGGCCGGCTACCCAGACGGCTTCCGCACTACCCTCTGGGTCATGGGCATCGGCCGGCCCTACTTCCCCCACCCCGACCGCGTCGGCGAGGTGCTCCAGGCCGACCTTGCCGCCGTCGGCATCCAGGCCGAGCTCGTCACCTACGACTGGGGCACCTACCTCGAAAAGATGTATGCCGGCGAGGCCGACCTCTTTCTCAACGGCTGGATGGCCGACTTTCCCGACGCCACCAACTTTCTCGACACCTTTTTCACCGGCGGCGACGACAACCTCGGCCCACCCTTCCCCGAGTTGGTCGAGTGGCTCCAGGCCGCCGCGGCGACTGCCGACCCGGCCGGGCGGCAGGCCCTCTACGACCGGGCCAACGCGTTCATCCGCGACCACGTCCCCGCGGTGCCGGTCGTCCACAACAGTTCGGCCCTTGCCTTTCGCGACACGGTGCACGGCCTCGCGGCCAGTCCGTTCAGCCAGGAGCTTTTTTACCCGGTGACCGTCGACGGCAAGGACCACCTGGTGTTCGGTCGCAGCGGCGACTCTGTCGGCCTCGACTGCGTCGACGAGAGCGATTTCGAGTCGCTCATGGTCTGCGCCCAGATTTTTGAGCCCCTCGTCGCCTTCAAGCCGGGCACCACCGAGATCGTGCCGGGGCTGGCCGAGCGCTGGGAAGTGTCCGATGACCTGCTGACCTGGACCTTTTACCTGCGCCAGGGCGTCAAGTTCCACGACGGCACCGACCTCGATGCCGAGGCGGTGGCTTTTAACTTTGAGCGCTGGTGGGACCCCGAAAATCCCTATCACGTGGGCCACACGGGCAATTTTGTGCACTGGACCTACTATTTCGGAGGCTTCAAGGGCGAGTAACCGCTCGCGGTCTCCAGCAGCACGGACAATGTCAGAATCCGGTTCTCAACACACCGGGTTAAACGTCAAAGGGTCAAAGGGTTCGCTTTCACCCGCCCGCCTGGAGTCGCTGGGCGCCTTCTCGGCTCTGGCTCTGTCTCCCTCTGTCTCTGACAAATCGTTAGTGCCCCCCTTTGCGCCTTGGCGTCTTGGCGAGAGCTCAAGTTTGGGGTACAATGCGGGCACCGGGTGGCGTATGTCACACCCGCCAGGAGACCCGATTGTCCAAGGCGCCGAGAACCGCATCGCCCATCGCGCGGCACATCGCCCGCCGCCTCTTCCTGCTGCTGCCCACGCTGCTGGGTCTCTCACTCCTCACCTTCGTGCTGATCCGGACGGTGCCGGGTGATCCGGCCCAGGTGATGTTGGGCGAGCACGCCAGGCCCGAGCAGGTGGCACATTTCCAGGCCGAGATGGGCCTCGATCAGCCCCTGCCCATTCAGTATGTGCGCTACCTGGCGCACCTGGCGCGCGGCGACTGGGGAGAGTCGATCAAGACCAACCTGCCTGTGCGGTCCGAGCTGGCGCAGCGCCTGCCGGCGACGATCGAGCTAGGCAGCACGGCCCTGCTCATCGCCTGCGTCGTGGGCATCCCCCTTGGCGTGCTGGCGGCCCATCGCCCACGCTCACTCTTTGCCTGGCTGGCCACCGAGGGCTCGCTCGTCGGCGTGTCGCTCCCCCTGTTCTGGCTCGGCTTGCTCGCCTCGCACTTTTTCGGCTACCGCCTCGGCTGGCTGCCGCCCTCCGGGCGGCTCGGCCTCGAGGTGGAGATGGCGTCCATCTCGGCCCTCTGGGGCGGCTCGCCTCTGTGTGGCTGGGTGCCGGGTGTCTGCGCCGGCGTGTTGAGCGATTCCCTCTCCAACTTCTACCTGCTCACCAGCCTGCTCACCGGCAACGTGCCCGCCCTGGCCGACGCGCTGGCACACCTGGTTCTGCCGGCCATTACGTTGAGCGTCGCCCCGTTGGCCGTGATTGTGCGCATGACGCGCGCCTGCGTGGGCGACGTGCTCGCCCACGATTACGTGCGCACGGCGCGGGCCAAGGGATTGTCCGAGCGGGCCACCGTCGTGCGACACGCCCTGCGCAGCGCTGCGCTGCCCATCCTGGCCGCGATCAGCCTGCAGGCAGGGCTCCTTTTCTCCGGTGCGATCCTGGTCGAGACGATCTTTTCGTGGCCTGGTCTGGGCCAGCTCGTCGTCGACCGCGTGCTGGCGCGCGACTATCCCGTCGTGCAGGGCATTGTGCTCGCCACCGGTCTCCTTCTCGTCGCCGTCAACCTGGCAGCCGATGTGGTCTATGCTCTGCTCGATCCGCGCATCCGTTATGAATGAGCGCAGGCACCCCGGGTTCCTCTGGCGGTTCGTCCGCAACCGGCGGGCGGTTGCCGGCGGCTTGATCCTCTTTGTCGTGGTGCTCGCGGCGCTGCTTGCGCCCTGGGTGTCGCCCTACGACCCGCTCCGCCAGGACCTGCTCCAGCGCCGGCAGCCGCCGTCAGCACAGCACCTGCTGGGGTTGGATGAGCTGGGGCGCGACAACTTGAGCCGCGTGGTGCACGGCGCGCGCCTGTCGCTGCGCATCGGTGTGACGTCTGTGGCGCTGGCGCTCGCTGCCGGGGGGCTGCTCGGCCTGGCAGCCGGCTACCGTGGCGGCTGGCTCGACAGTGCGATCACGAGCGCGCTCGACGCCGTGCAGGCGATCCCGAGCCTGCTGCTGGCCATTGTCGTGGTCGCCATCCTGGGGCGCGGGCTGCAGAATGTGATCTATGCCGTGGCGATCGCCATGATGCCGGTGTACGCGCGGCTGATGCGCGTGGGGGTGCTGGCGGCGAAGGATCTGCCCTACGTCGAGGCGGCGCGCGCGCTCGGCGTGCGGCGCAGGCGGCTCTTGGCTTACCACATCCTGCCCGCGTGCCTGACGCCGCTCCTGGTGCAGGTGACGCTCGGCGTCGGCACGGCCATTCTGGAGGCGGCCGGCCTCAGCTTCCTGGGGTTGGGCGTGCAGCCGCCGGTGCCCGAGTGGGGGGCGATGCTCGCCCAGGGCCGCGGCGCGCTCTTTGCCGCGCCGCACATTGTGCTCTACCCCGGGCTGGCGATTGCGAGCACGGTGTTGGGGTTCAACCTGCTCGGCGAAGGGGTGCAGGAGGCGCTGGACGCGCGCCGAGGGAGCTAAATGAGCAGAACGCCATGTGCTCATGGGCTCCTGGGCTCATGGGTATGTGCCATCTCCTGCCGTAACCACCCATACATCCCCTCCGCCCCCTCCACCTCCCCCTCGTGCAATCGCCTCCGCGCCGGATAGACCACGAAGGGCCAATCCTGCGGCCCACCGAGCCCGCCATGGCTGGCCACCTGCTCCTCGAACGACACCACCCGCTGCCCATCCCAGGCTCCAAGCAGGATCAGGTCGCCGGCGTGGGGAAAGCGTGCCACGCGTGTCACCTGCGCTTCGGCCCACGTCACGTCTTCCAGGGACCCCAGGGGATGTTCCCCTTCCACGCGTCGCGCCCCGGGCGCCAGCCAGGCCGTGCCATGCAGTCCGACGGCGACTGCCTCATTGCCCTCGCGGCCGATGACGAACCCGATTCCCTCGTGGGCGACGAGTCTTTCCACCAGGGAGGGGTAGAGGAGCACGATCTCGCTGATATCCATCTGCCGCTCGGTCACATTCAGATAGATGTGCGACAGCGAGCCCGAGTTGCGTACCACGATCTCGCCGCGGCGGCTCAGGTCCCAGTCGGCCGCGAGCCTTTCTTCCAGCAGCCGCGCCTCGATCTGCCGGCGCGTGGCGTGCAGCAGCCGGGCTGGCAGTGCGCCGCGTGGTCGCGCCTGCAGACCGTCGATCTCGTCGAGCAAAAAGTGCATGCGTGTTTCGGGCAGCCACCCATCGCTGTTCCCATCCTCCCCCGTGTGCACCTCCTGGCCGGTGTGCTCGGCGAGGAGCTGCTCCAGCGTCTGGCCATAAGCGGTGCGGAACGGGATCGACGGCGTCATGCCGTGGTCCGACAGGATATAGAGGTCATACTCCCGATCGGTGTACACCTGGCGCAGGCGGTCGATCTGGCGGATCTGCTTGTCGATGCTGTGCAGTGCGCGGAACGCCTCGCGGCTGTCGGCGCCAAAGTGGTGGGCGATCTCGTCATAGCCGGTGTAGGCAGCATAGATGGCGGGCATGCCCCGGTAGATGTCGACCATCACGCTGAACGTCGTCACCTCGCGAAAGACGACATTGTTCGCGATCTCGAGCAGCGGGCCGAGGAAGGTAAAATGCGAGCCGCGCGGGCGCAGCCACCAGGCGTATCGCTTGACGACGTAGGCGAGCCAGGTCCAGAAGGAGAGGGCCGCGATCTTGCACACGCGCACGGGGCTGAGGGCGAAAAGGATGAGAAAGCCGAGGCCGCGCACGTTCTCGAGCAGGCGGTCGCGCCCCATCGCCGATAGGGTAAAGAGGGCCAGGCGCGCGCCGCCGTCGAACATGTTCACATAGCTCGACCCGCCGTGCAGCAGCCCCGGTCGCCCTGCCGCAACGCGCTCCTGGACCGCGCGCACGCTGCCCGGCAGCTTGCACATGATCGACTCGCCCGTTTCCTTGTCGTACCAGCGAAAGCCGGGGATATCCCAGTTGTTGCCATACATGATCCCCGCCTGCGCCGCAGGTGTCGTGCTCGGCAGCCCGCAGCGCCACGGCGCCATGCGCAGCCCACGGGTCATGACCAGGCGGGCCAGGTAGGGCATTCTTCCTTCTTGCAGCGCCTGGCGTAGATATGGGTAGCCCAGCCCGTCGATCTCGAAAATGATCACCCCGCGCTGCCCATCGAGTGGCTCATGCGGCGGCCGGCCAAGCTGGCGCGCAGCCGTGCCGTACTTGCGGCGGTAGTACCAGGCGGCAAGGGTGTTAAAGAGATCGACGATCCAGCGGTGGATCCAGGTCATGGCAAGATATTGGATAGTAGATATTGGCGACCGGGCATCGGTCAGTCCTCGGAGGTAGAGCCGGGGGGAAAGAGGGTGAGGTAGGGTTCAGGCCATGGTGGCGTGTCGTCAGGAGGCGGTGGCGTATCGTCGCTCAGGGCAGGGGATGGGGCCTCTTCCCACGAGAATTGCAGGGCGTGGTAGCGGCGGTAGAGGCCGTCGGGGCGGGCGAGGAGCTCGTCGTGGGTGCCGCACTCGACCACGCGGCCGGCATCGAGCACGACGATCTTGTCGGCGTTGACAATGGTGGACAGGCGGTGGGCAATGACGAACGTCGTGCGGCCCGCTTCCCCGCGCGCCGTGTCGGGACGCATCAGGTGCTCCAATGCCTCTTGCACCAGCCGCTCCGACTCGGTGTCGAGTGAGGAGGTGGCCTCGTCGAGGATCAGGATGCGTGGATTTTTCAGGATGGCGCGGGCGATGGCGACGCGCTGTCGCTGCCCGCCCGACAGCTTGATGCCGCGCTCGCCCACCTGCGTGTCGTACCCGTCGGGCAGGTCGTTCACAAAGTCGTGGGCGTTCGCCGCGCGCGCTGCTGCCTCGATCTCGGCCTGCGTGGCATCCAGCCGCCCGTAGCGGATATTGGCGGCGATCGTGTCGCTAAAGAGGAGCGTTTCCTGCGGCACAAAGCCGATCTGATCCCGAAGGGAACGCAGGGTCACGCCCCGCACGTCGTGGCCATCGATCGTGACGTATCCACCTGACACATCGTAAAAACGTGGGATGAGATTGGCGAGCGTCGTCTTGCCCACCCCACTCGGCCCGACGAGGGCGACGACCTCGCCTGGCAGCGCCTCGATGTTGACCCCACACAGCACCGGTTGGCGTGGATCGTAGTCAAAGACGACGTCGTGAAAGGCGATGTGGCCGGCGACGGGGGGCAGATCCACCGCATCCGGTGCTTCTCGGATGCCTGGCACCTGGTCGAGTAGATCGAACATGCGCTCTGTGGCACCCAGCGCCGCCTGTAGTTGTCCATAGAGGGTGCTAAAGCTGCCGAGTGGCCCCGCCAGCATGAAAGCGTAAAAAAGAAAGGCGATGAGCTGGCCGGCTGTGAGGTTCCCCGCGAGTGCCTCGCGTCCGCCGGCATAGAGCACGAGCGCGAGCGTGCCATAGGTGATGAGCGACATGAGGGGGCCAAAGGTCGCATAGATACGCGTGCGCTCCATCGCCAGTTGGAACAGGCGGTCGATCTTGGCCTGATACCGGCCCTTTTCGTATTCTTCACGGGCAAAAGACTTGACGATGCGAATGCCGCCGACCGTTTCCTCTACGACCGCGGATGCCTCGGCCAGTGCATCCTGCACCCCCCGGGCCACGACGCGTATGCGCCGGCCGAGCAGCCGGGTGGCAAGCACCATGCCGGGCACGGCAATCCCCATGAGTGCTGTCAGGCGCCAGCTCATTGTGGCCGTGACGACAAGGATCCCGGCGGCAGTCACGACCTGTTGGAGCAGGACAATCAGATTGCTGGTGACGGCGCCCTGGATGACCTGCACGTCGCTGCTCAGGCGCGACACGAGGGCGCCGACGCGCTGCCTGTTGAAAAAATCAAGCGACAGGCTCAAGAGGTGTTCGTACAACTGGTGGCGCAGGTGGGCCACTACCTGTTCACCCACCCAGGAGACGAGATAGGTCTGCACAAAGCCAAGGGCGGCCCGAAGGACGAAAATGCCCGCCAGTAGCAAAGCCAGGTTGTTGAGCGAAGCCAGGTCCTCGCCCACGACCACCCTGTCGATGAGCTGCTGCACTGCCCACGGCAGGGCCAGGCCAAGCAGGCTGAGGGCAACGAGGCTGGCAGCGGCGAGCGTGAGGGGGGGCCAGTAGGGCCGGACGTAGGCCAGGATGCGCCGGTAGCTGGCGAGTCCTGCGGCGATCTTGGCCCTGGTCGCCGTCCAACGCTCCCCGATCGACACCTTGCCTGGGGCGCTCATCGGCTTCAGACCACCAGTGCCACGCCAGCGGCGGTGAGGAACGTGCCGGCAAGGGTCCAGCGCGAGGGGCGCTCCGCGAGCCAGAGCATGGAGAAGGGGATGGCCAGCAGGGGGGCAGCAGAGGTGATGACCGACGTGCGCGCGGCGCCTGCCGTCTGGATGGCGATCACCCACAGCAGTGTGCCCAGGCCGGTGCCCACCAGGCTGGCGACCAGGATAATGGCCCACGAGCGGCGGTCGAGCCGGCGCAGGTCGGACCAGTGGCCGCGGGCGACGTTGAGTGCGAGCAGGCCAGCCATGCCCATCGGCTGGCGGATGCTGTTGACGACGACAGAGTGGATATCTCCGGCGCCGACCTTGAGCGCCACCTGGCCGAGTGCCCAGACGACGGAAGCTGTGAGGGCGAGGATCAGCCCCCGGCGGCGCGCGGCGGGATCAGGAGGGCGGCCGGCTTCAGCCCCACCCTGCGTGCGCCCCAGGAGCACGACGCCGGCGACGACGAGCAGGGCGCCGGCGACGAGGGGCCAGCCCACCGGCTCGTCGAGAAAGAGTCCGGCCAGCAGGACGACCCAGATTGGGTGGATGTTGGACGCGGGCATGGCCCACGACACGCCGGCCAGATCCATGCTGCGGAAATAGAGGGTGTCGCCGATGATCAGCAGGCCGAGCACCGACGCGGCAAGCCACAGCCACGCGGCCGGCGAGATGGCAGCCACCGCATCAAGGCCTCCGTAGAAGGGGAGCAGCACCCAGAAAAAGATCGTCGCCACGGCGCAGCGCACCAGGTTCAATGGCAGGACGTGCAGGCGCCGCGCCCCAATCGTGAGCAGCACGCTCGCCAGGGCCCACAGCAGCGCGCTCAGAATGGCAAAAAGCTCTCCGCTCATCGCGCTGCCAGTAGATCCAGAAAGGCCTGGATGCGGTTCTCCACCGGCTCTTCGGCAAAGACGCGTGTATCGCACATGTCCGCTTCGAGCACCAGGCCGGGCACACCGGTGCGCCGGCTCACCTCTTCCAATAGCTCGTACTGGCCCAGAGAGTAGGGCTTGCACGAGCGGTTGGAGTGGAGGACCAGCCCGTCGACGCCAAAGCGCTGCACCATGTCAGCCATCAGGTCCGCACGCGCCTGCAGGCTCTGGTTGATATACACCGACGCATAGGTACGCGCCAGGCCGAGGATGGGATCGCTGGCATCCACCGACACGGACCAGGCATTGGTGTAGGTGTCGACGACGAAACACGCGCCGGCATCGGTAAAGGTCTTGAAAAGGCGAAAGAGGCGGTACCAGATGGCAATGTTATCCCACAGCAGGCGGTAGCGCTCTTCCAGGATGGCGCCCTCGCCCCGGGCGACGCGCCCCTCCACTTCGTCCTTCAGTTTCTGATAAAAGCGCACGGCGTCGCGCGTGCCGCGCAGGACGACGATCGGAGCCATGGTCAGAAAGAGATCGGGCGCATTGAGGGGCGACGGGCGCGCCTGGCACAGCTCGCGGATCTCGCGCCACAGCGTCACGGCCTCGTTCGAGCGCTCGAGCGCCTGCTCGAATTTGCGTTGGTTGAGCTTGTGGCCCGTCTGCCGCGTCACCCAGGCGATCATCTCTTCGAGCTGGGCGGCGACGTACTGGACCGCGTGCTCGGGCAGGCCCGGTTCGTGCTGGTAGGGGGCATCGACCAGGAAGAGGGGGATCTTGAGCTCGGCGGCGATGGCCTGGTACCACTTGATGACGGTGCCGCAGATGTTGTTGCACGCCACGAGCAGGTCGGGCCGGGGCATGCCGCCCTGCGGCGCCTTCTTGGGATCGAGCACCGAGCCGATGTGGCTCCGGGCGTAGGAACAGACGTCGGGGCTGAGTCCGCGCTCCTCGGCGAGCTGCGCCAGCGGCACGGCGGCCTTTTGCGCGCCGAGGATGGCACCGTAATTCTCAGGATAGGCGGTGGCGATGCCCATGCCGATCAGGATCTCGACCGGCGCGCCGCTGGTGACCCACGCCACCGGCCGCACCTTGCCGATGACCTTTTGCGCGGCATAATAGCGGGTCATCAGCCTGGTCAGGTCTTTGGATGTTTCGAGCTTGCGATAGTTGCGCGCCATGATCTCGCCTCTAATCTGCTATTGGTAGCCAGCCTTCAACTCCATGGACTCGGTAGATCCAAGGTGATTATACCACACGCGCCCACTGTGACCAAAGTCTCACTCGTTCGGCAACCGGTCAACCGCGTCGGTTTTGGTTGTTGGGCAGGAATCGCAACAGCGGCAGGCCGACGAGGGGGATGGCAGCGCTGAAAAGAAAGGCAGCCCGCATGCCCCACGCATCACCCAGGGCGCCGACGATGACTACGACGATCGAGCGGATGGCAAAGTTGACCGACATGTACACGCCGTTGGCCAGGGCGCGGTTCTCGGGCACGCTCTCCTGCACGATGGCCATGATCACCGGCGTGATCGAGATGGCGGCCAGGCCCAGCAGGAGGAGCAGGGGAAAGCGCGCCGCGCCCGAGGCATAGGCAAAGGCGAACATGAGGACCGGTGTGAATGCCATCGAGAAAAAAAGCATCGTGCGCCGTCCCAGGCGATCGCTGAGCGTGCCGCCGAGCAGGGCGCCGATCACGCCGGCAGCCTCGAGCACCGACAGGCTGATGCCGGCGAACCAGAGCTCGGCACCCTCCTCCGTAAGAAAGATTGGCAGGTAGGTGGTCAGCGAGGCAGACGTAAAGCCGCGGATGACCACGATGCCGGTCAGCGGCACCAATACCGGGCTCATGGCGCGCAGTGCGGCACGCCAGGGCAGCGCAGCGGGCGCGCCGGGTGCACGTCCGGGCACGTCCTTGAGCAGGAAAAAGAGGAGGGCGGACGTGAGCCAGCCACCGAGCATGAGCCACGGCGTGCCTGTCAGCCCGAGCCAATTGATGGCGGCGACGATGACGAGGGGCCCGAGAAAGCGTCCAATCTCGCCGCCGACCATCCAGAAGCTCATTCCCTGCCCCAGCCTGGGACCCGACAGGCGGCCAGCCATGACAGGCGCGATGGCGTGCAGCGCGGCTGAGCTGAGGCCGGCGATGGTCAAAAAGAAGGCGAGGATGACATAGCTCGGCGCGATGCCGAGCAGGCTCATCGTCGTCGCGGTGACGCCCGGCGCCAGGATGACCAGGTAGCGCAGGCTCAGGTGGTCGGACAGGTGACCAATGATCGGCTGCAGAAGTGATGGGCTCTGGTTGAAAACGGTTAGAAGGCCGGCCTCTGCCCTCGACATGGCCAGGTTTTCGATAAAAACCGGCAGCAGCGGTGGAAGAAAGGCCGTGTAGGTATCGTGCACCGCGTGAGCACCCGAGAGCGTCAACACGCGGCCTGCCTGGAAATCGCCGGTCACGGCGGTTTTTGACATGGGGGGCGCGTCGGATGTCATGATTCTCCTTCATGTTGGATACTCGACATTGGGTAATAGATATTGGAAGCACTCCAATATCTATTACCCAATATCGGATATCACCAGATGATATCGACCGGTGTGCCTACCGTCGCCCAGTTGTAGAGCGTCGCCGCATTCTCAGTGCTGAGAATGACGCAGCCGTAAGAGACGCGCTGGCCCAGGTAGCCTTCCCACAGGCGCTGGCCGTTCCCCTGGATCGGGAGGGCGTGGATGCCGTTTTGCAGATGGCCGGCCCAATAGATGCCGAGCCAGTAGGGCATTTGCAAGCCCCAGGTGTAGGCGTAGGCGTTGGGCAACTTGTTGAGCACCTGGTAGTGGCCCACAGCGGTCTCTTGCCCCGGGCGGCCGGTCGAAACGATCCAATTCCACAGGATCTGCCCATCCTGGTACACGTACATGCGCTGGTCGGACAGGTCGACGACGATGCGCCGGCTGCTAGTCGTTGCAGGAGCTGGTGCGGAAGCCGCGCCAGCTGCAGGAATCTGCAGACGCTGCCCGGCATAGATGGTATTCGGATTGGCCAGGCCATTGGCCGCGGCGATCGCCGCGGCAGTCGTGCCGTAGCGGGCGGCGATGGATGACAGGGTCTCGCCACGGCTGACGACGTGATTCAGGGCGCCTGTCGCAGGCGGAGCGCTGGCTGCGGTGCCGCCTGTAGGAATTCGAAGCTGCTGGCCCGGGTAGATATAGTTCGGATTGGCGAGGCCGTTGGCGGCGGCGATAGCGGCGGCGGTGGTGCCGTGACGGGCGGCGATCGACGCGAGCGTGTCGCCCGCGCGCACGACGTAACTGCCGCCGGCAGGCGCGCTGCCTGCGCTGCTCGCGGGAATGGTCAGGCGCTGGCCGGCATAGATCAGGTTCGGGTTCGATAGGCCGTTGGCACTGGCGATCGCGGCAGCGGTGGTGCCATAACGGGTGGCGATGGAGGAGAGTGTCTCGCCCGCTGACACGACGTGGATCTGGGCCTGGGCGTGTACGGGAGTGGCGGGCAAGAACAGGGCGCAGAGGAGAAGAGTGGCGAGCCAGGCAAAGCGGCGTGCGCCCATGCCGCGCAAAGCACTGGCTGTGCCTAACTTGCTCATTGACCCCTTCCTTTCCTGGAATTGATAAAGACATAATACTTGGGTTTGTGCCCATTGTCAAGGTTCTTCCCACACCTGTCGTCGTGGGCGAAGCAATTCCTCTCTGCCAGGTGAGGGCTGCTTCGCTTTGCTCGCAACGACGCGGGCGCGAACGTGTCGATCCAGTGGAAATTGTGTCTTGACAAAGCGACAGAGAGGTGATATAATCCGACATATAGAACAAATATTCGGCACGGGTGTTCGGTATGACAGAGATCGAAACGAGAGGGAGGTTGACGGCACTGCTCGGACGGCGCCAGATGAAGACGGGCGAGCGGGTGTCGCTGCGGCGCCTGGCCGACCAGGCCGGGGTGCCCAAGGACTTTGTATACCGCCTCGACGCCGGCGAGGCACGCTACGTAGAGTTGGATGCGCTCGTGCGGTTGTGTGCTGTCCTCGACTGCCGGCCGGAAGAGATCCTGGTGTGGAGCGATGATGGACAAGATGAGTGAGCCAAACGCTGTCGCCCGACCTATCACGACCAGTCGTGACACGTCCAGCCGCCCGCGGGTCGCTGCGAACCCGTTCGATGTGCTGCCCGCGAACCTCTTCAATATCTTTACTACGCAAGGCCATGGCACCCTGCAACGCCACTACATGGCGATCCTGCTGCGCATCTATACCCTGGCCGAATTCAACCGCTTTGGGCTGACGCGTGAGGTAGTGGTGGGCGAGATCGTCGACTATCTCAAGACGGTGGATCCGGAAGATCTGACAGCAATTGGCGCAGAGGAGGATACGGATGGTGGGGAGCGGGACTATGCCGGGTACCTGCTGCGCCGCCTCGTGGACACCGGCTGGCTGGAGCGCGAGCAGAGTGCCGATTATACCGAGTTCATCGTCCTGCCCGATTACGCATTTACTCTGCTGGAGGCGCTGCGCACGATCCAGGAGCAAAAACCGAAAGAGTTCACAGGGCAGCTCTATGCCGCGCACCAGCTCCTCACCAGCGAGGGCGACGACTTTTCTCCGGCCCTGGCCCTGACGCAGGCGTACGAGAACGTGCGCCAGGTGGTACGCGGGCTGAACGAGCTGAACCAGAATATCCGGCGTTACACAGAACGGGCGACGCGCAACCAGGCAACTGGGGAGCGAGTGAGCGTGCCCGAACTGCTGCGGCTCCAGTACGAGGACTATGCCCAGGCGCTCGGCCCCGCCTACCATGCGCTCAAGACGTCGGATCACGTGTCCCGCTACCGCCGTGATATTGTGGTGCGCCTGCAAGCGTGGCAGATGGATGACGATTGGCTGAACCGCACCGCCGACGAGCTGGCGGTGCAAGGTCGTCGTACCCCGGGCCAGGCGGTGGAAGAGGTTGGGCACATCATGCGTTTTGTGGTGCAGCAGTTGGAAGGGCTCGACCCTCTGTTGGACGAGATCGATCGCCGGCACGCAGGCTATCTGCGCACATCGCTGCGCCAGGTGCGCTATCAGTTGGTGAACGCAGAAGGGAGCTTTCGCGAGCGACTGGTGGTGCTTGGGCAGCAACTGGCGGCACTCATGGACGAGGGAGAAGCATGGTTGCTCGATGAGATGCCGTCACTCCAGGCGCCAGGGGTGCATGCGCCCGATGTGAACAGCTTTTACACGCCGCCGCGCCGGCGCGCTCCTTTTGTGCCAGAACCTGTCGTTATGCCGCTGCTCGACCCTGACGACGCCGACACCCTGCGTGCGCTGACACTGGAAGAGATCAGCCAGGCGATGACACCCGGCAAGGTGGATGGCTACGTGCAGAGCCTCTTCAATGGGCACCGGCGCATCCATGTGCGTGACCTGCCGCGGGATCTGCTCGATGATCTGCCGTGGCTAATCCATGTCATCGCCTATGGCAATCATCCCGATACCCGCTACGGCGTGGAGCCGCTGGCAGGCGAGCCGGTGCGAATAGGGGTATGCAAGGTGCGGCCCTTCGAGTTGGTCAAGGACGGAGTTGCTCTGGGCGGGCATAGGCAAGCGCATGTTGTTGATGCCAGATCGCGTGGTTCACAGGCGGGGTTGGGGTAGCAAGGCTACGGCTGAAGCCGGTACTACGCACAGAGGTTTTGGAGGGAAGGCCATGGGTTTTACGCCGGAAGAGGTGCTAGAGATGACAGCGCTACCCGACAAGGTGCAGCGTGAGGTCCCACGGGTGATGAACCGACTGCTGGGAGAGACATTCCTCTATCAAGAGGACGAGGCGGGCAAGGAGGATTATTACCTGGTCTACCGCCATCGCGCCCTGTTCGAGACCCTCCTGGCATTGTCAGGCTTGACACTGCTGCACGACGACTATCACCGCATCTTTCAGGTCGTGTCAGAGTGGAGTTACTGCCGCGAGCGGTACAAGCTGGACGAGACGTTGATGATCACGGTGCTGCGCAAGCTGTATGAGCAGCAGGTGGAGCACCTGAGCCTGGCAGCCGACCCGGTGGTGACCGTTGGCGAGGTGCGCGAGGAGTACCGGACGATCACGGGCAAGGAGCGCGACCTGGGGATCGTGCAGTACGACGAAATCCTGCGGCGCCTGAAGCGCCTCGGGCTGATCGAGCCGGTGGACGGACGTACCCTCGATCCACGCGACAGCGAATGCCGGATGCGACTGCGTGGCTCCGTGCGCCTGATCCTGCCTGTGCAGACGGCAGACGAGATGGCGGCGTGGCTGCGCAAATATCGAAAATCGGGAAACGGGGAGACAGGAGACAGGGAGTCTGACGATGAGTGAGCTGGTAATATCTAATATCCAATACCCACTGCCCATCACTCAGGAGAAGCGACCATGAAACAACTCACACGCATCCGGCTCATTAACTGGCACCTGTTTGAAAACACGACGATCACGTGCCAGGGGACGACGTACCTGATCGGTACGAACGGCACGGGCAAGTCGACGATCCTGGACGCAATGCAGTTCGCCCTGGTGGGGGGGCAGCGCGATGTGCGCTTTAACCAGGCGGCGATGGCTGGCAGCCGGCGCACACTGACGAGTTACGTCCGCGGCGAGCTGGGCACGGAAGGGCAGCGCTTTCT